>NZ_CP129966.1:1321953-1652441 GCF_030503595.1 Corynebacterium sp. P4-C1
ACTTCTCCTTCATTCCCAGCGCCAGCACCGCCATGATCTGGTCGCCGTCGACGACTTTGCCCCCGGCGTCGACGGCCAGGCAGCGGTCCGCGTCACCGTCGTGCGCGAGTCCCAGGTCCGCGCCGTGCTCCACGACGGCCCTCTGGATTTGCCCGATATGGGTGGAACCCGCGTTGTCGTTGATGTTGTAGGCGTTTGGTTCATTGAAAATCGCTACGACCTCAGCACCGGCGGCGGCATACGCCTCCGGCGCGATCTTGGACGCCGCGCCGTTCGCGCAGTCCACAACGACCTTGATTCCCTTGAGTGGCGTGGTCACGGACTCCGCCAGGTGGTCCAGGTAGCGCCCGTGTGCGTCCGGGGACTCCTCGATGATGCGGCCGATGCCGGTGCCGGTCGGGCCACCTTCGTCGCGCTCATCCATGGCGCGCTCGATCTCGTCCTCCACAGCATCGGCGAGCTTCTTGCCGCCGGCGCTGAAGAACTTGATGCCGTTATCGGGCATCGGGTTGTGGGACGCTGAGATCATCACACCGATGTCGGCGCCGTAATCGTCGGTCAGGAACGCCAGGCCAGGAGTGGGAATCACACCCACCTGAAGCACATCCACGCCCTTCGACGCCATTCCCGCCGCCATCGCGGCCGCAAGCATCTCGCCGGACACGCGCGGGTCACGCCCGATGATCGCTGTGGGCCGGCGCTGCTCCGAACGCTTATTCTGCGTCAGCACCGTCGCCGCCGCCTGCCCCAGCTTCAGGGCCAGCGGTGCTGTCAGTGCCTCGTTGGCGAGGCCACGCACACCGTCAGTTCCAAAGAGTCGAGTCATGGAAGACAATTATGCCCTAGCGCCACGGATCCGCTCGGTGGGGGTTGTTCACGGGCGGGACGCTCGAAACGACGGCAAGCTACCTTTCTCCACGCCCCAGAAAAGCGGAAACGCCGCCGCCCCACAACAGGGAGCAGCGGCGAGACGCGATGTGAAAGCGACGCTTAACGCTTGGAGTACTGCGGTGCGCGACGGGCCTTGTGCAGACCAGCCTTCTTGCGCTCCACGGCACGAGCGTCGCGGGTGAGGTAGCCGGCCTTCTTCAGGGTCGGGCGCTCAGCCGGGTTGTAGATGTTCAGCGCGCGGGCGATGGCCAGACGCAGTGCGCCTGCCTGGCCGGTCGGGCCGCCGCCGCCGATGTTGGCCTTGATGTCGAACTGGTTCTCGCGCTCGAGCAGCGTCAGCGGGGCCAGGATGTCCTGCTGGTGCAGCTTGTTCGGGAAGTAGTCCTCCAGCTCGCGGCCGTTGACGGTGATCTTGCCCTCGCCCTCGACGACGGTCACGCGTGCGATGGCGCGCTTACGGCGGCCCACGGTCTGGATCGGACCCTCGTGGAAGGATGCGACCTCGACGGTCTCCTCCTGAGTCTCGTCCTCGACTGCGACTGCGTCACCGATGGTGTAGTTGAACTCCTCGGTGGCAGCGGTAGCCGCGTCAATGTCGGTCTGGGTTGCCTCGACGCCCTCAGTCTGGTCAGCGGCGTTCGTGGTCTCTTCGGTGATGTTGTTCGGCTCGGTCATTACTGCGACACCTGCTTAAACTCGAAGTTCTCGGGCTTCTGCGACTCGTGCGGGTGCTCGGAGCCGGTGTAAACGTGAAGCTTCTTGATGGACTGACGGGAGAGGCGGTTGTGCGGCATCATGCCCTTCACAGCCTCTTCGATCACGCGGTCCGCACGCTCGTCGAGAGCGCGGCCCAGGGTGATGGACTTCAGGCCACCCGGGTAACCGGAGTGACGGTAGCGCATCTCGCGGTCGCGCTTGTTGGACGAAATGTGGACCTTGTCGGCGTTGATGACGATGACGTGGTCGCCGGTGTCAACGTTCGGTGCGTACTGCGGCTTGTGCTTACCGCGCAGCAGGTCTGCGACGGTGGAAGCAAGCTTGCCCAGCACCACGTCGGTAGCGTCGACGACGTACCACTTGCGGGTAATGTCACCGCTCTTCGGGTGGTAGGTAGACATGTATGACTCCTTGAAGTCTTTATCTAGAGGCTGCCGGCCAGGGCGCGCTCACCTATCCCTCCCCTGTTCCGGCGGCCGGTGGAGACCCGGTGGGGTGGCCCGGGGAAACCTCGCGCGCCGGCATCTGGATGATTCGGCCCGCAGCTTCGCCCGGGAGGCAAAACACACAGGGCATTAACCTTAGAGCACGCGCTGTCGAGACACCAAAACGCCGCCTGCACGTTCTTCGCGCGTGCGGTGCGCGAGTCCCGTGTAGGCGGCGTGCCCGTGGCTCAAGGCGCCACCAGCCCCAGGTGGTGCCTTGAACAGATGTGCCGTGTGCTGTGGCTACCGTGGACCTCCACCGCGTCTGCCCCCAGGGATGCGGGCGAAATGTGTCAAGGTGGTCCGCGGGTGTTTCAGCCTTGGCCGGCGTTGCTGCGCAGGTCTGTTGGTGCGTGTTGGTGTGTGGTCTACCCCCAGCTGTTCGCGGCTGCCGTGTTCACGGCCTGCATACGGTCGTTGCCATCGTCAACCGCGCGGCCGATGGTGGAGAGGATCTCGTTGAGTTCCCCGGCGGCGGTGTCCCACTTGCGCTGGTGCTCTTGGTAGCGCTCGGCTGCTTCGCCTTCCCAGGAGTCCACCATTGGCTGCAACTGGGACTTGAGGTCGTCGAGCTGGGTGCCAATGTTGCGGGAAGAGTTCTGGATATCGGAGGCGGCGTCTGCGAGGGAACCGAATCCGTACTTGATCACTGTCACGTTGTTCTCCCTTGTTCTGTGTTCTGCTTGTGCTGAATTTCTGCTTTAGAGGGCCAGCCCACCGGCCGGCGCGATGGTGGCGAATGCATCGGAGTTCGCCGCCTCAACGTCCTCGAAGTTGCCGGCGTTGTCACGGATATTCGTCGCGATGTCGGTGAGTGCTTCCCCGAGACGCCGCTCTGCGTCGTCGAAGCGCGTCATCAGATCGTCGAAGCTGGCCTGGGCGCTGCCGGACCAGTAGTCGCGCGTGGACTGCGCGACATCCTGCAGGCGGTTGAGCTCGGCGTTCACCGAGTCGTTGGTGTCGTCTACCTTGTTCGCCGCGTTACGCATAACGTCGGCTTCTGTACGGAAATGAGCGTTGCTCATGTTTCCTCCCCCGATAGTGTTGTCTGTGCTTGTAAATGGACGGGGCACGCGGCGCGAGCCGTTCGTGGCCTTTCCACCTTTATTGGACTGCTCTTTCCCCGCTTCGGTTCCCTGCGGACCGGATTTTTCTTGTTTTTCTACTCGGGCGGGGTGAAGCGGGCGGATTCATTGGCCATGGTGCAGGCGGCCAACTGGACGGTGGTGGGTGCAGTCCGGGTGTGGCAGCCGATGGAGATCTGCACGTCGCGGTCGGTCCATGTCCGCCAGAGGGCGTGCGATCCGTCGGGAAGGTCGTGCTCGTAGGTGACGGAGTTGCCGTCGTCGCCACCGCCGGTGTGGCGCAGCTCCGGGTTGTTCTCGATGTCTTTTTCCACCTGCCGCATGACTGCGTCGGGCGCGACGCCGTAGAGCGGGTCCACCGCGAGTTGCAGCCGGAAGTCCGGGTCGGGGCCGGTTGCGCGCCACATGTCCCCGTCGGGCTCCAGATGGAATCCGGCGGGCAATTCCACGCTCAGTCCGTCCTGCTCAAGGACGACTTTCTGCGGTTCTGGCAGGGAGGGCTGTTCTTCCTCCGAAGGTTCTTCCGCTTCGACGGGAGGCGCCGGAGCGGCTGCCGGGGCTTCTGCTTCTGCTTGCGCCGTAGCCTCCGTGCGCTCTTCCCCGCTGCCCCGCCCTGCCACGAACCAGATGGCGGCGGCGCATAGGAGCACCACGAGCGCGACTGCGCCGATGAGCATGTAGCCGGATCTGCCGAAGCGTTCCGCACGCGGCTCCAGCACGGGGCGGCGCACGGGGATGTCGGCGATTTCCTCCCACTCGCTTGTGGCGGGGTGAGTGTCCGCAGGTTCCTCTACCTCGCCACCGGGCGCTGTCTCGCAGCTCAGCTCCACTTCGTAGTCCCCGAATGCCTCGATGAGCTGTGCGAGCGTGGATTCATCGGCGACCAGGTGGACCGGTGCCCACTGGGGGTCGTCCCCGAGCACGCTGCGGACGTAGGAGACGATGTCGGCGGGTGTCGGCTGGTCGTAGCGGTGCACATTGGCCAGGCCGCTGAAAATGGTGCTCTCGTCGTCGACGGTGACGGTGAGCAGGGCGGCTACATCTGTTGCGGTCATGGGGTCTCCTCCGGGGTTGCGGGTGTGGGGTGGCGGGGAACGTCGATAAGCGGGCTTTCCGCGATGTGGATCGGGCCGAACTGCTCGTTGTCGCGCACGAGAACGCCGCGGCCCGGGCGCAGCGGCATGGGACGGACACCGAAGAGGGCGCCTTCTTCTTTCGTGCCGGACATGAGCACCACATCCGGGAGCTGGTCTTTGAGCGAACTAAGGAAGGGCCCGAGAAGGGCGCGGCCGGTGCCGCCGAATTTGCGGGCCGCGATGATGTGCAGGCCGATGTCGTGCGCGTGCGGGATGAGCGGCAGCAATGGGCGCAGGTTGTCCTCGCCGACGAGCTCGAGGTCGTCGATGACGACGTAGATGTCCGGGCCCTGCCACCAGTTGCGCGCGGCGAGCTGCTCGGCGGTGGTGTCGGGTCCGGGGAGACGGGCGGTGAGCGTCGTCGCGGTGTCCGCGAGCGCCGCCTTCGCAGCGTCCGTGGAACCGCCGTACGCCGCCACCATCGGGTGGTCCGCGCACCTGAGGTGGGCGCGGCGCGGATCGATGACGACCATGCGGCTCTGTTCCCGTGGCATGCGCGCCAGCGTCGCGACCACAGTGTTGACCAGCGTCGACTTGCCGGAACCGGAAGCCCCCACCGCGAGGAGATGCTGGCGGTCGAGGGTGATCGGCTCCACGTCGCGGCCGCCGATGCCGAGCACGATGCGCCCGCGCCGCGCCTCCGGAACCACGGCGGCGAGCTCGTCCACCGCCACACGTTCCGGCAGGACCTTCAGCCGCGGCACCGGTGTCTGCCCCGCCGCCTGCGCCGCGATGTGCGCGATGTCTTCCTTCGCCGTCGCGGCGATGAGCATGCTCTTCCCGCCGGCGGTGATGCCGCGGCCCGGCGCGGCGGGCAGCTTCTCCTGCAGTTTCCGGTCCAGCAGTGAATCCATAGGTTCCGTCAGCTTCAGCTCCAGGCGTGTGCCAATGAGATCGCGCACATTCGGCCGGATCGCGTTCCACCGCTGCGTGGTCACCACCATGTGCACACCGGCGGCGGGCCCCTCCGCCGCGATCGTGGCCAGCGCATCCTTCACGTCCTCGAGCTTCGAGTCGTTCGCGACGAGCGAGTGCCAGCCGTCCACGACCAGCACGGTCCGCGCGGGGAACGCACGGCGCTTATCGACGATCCCCAGCACCTCATCCACCACCCTTCTCACCTTCTCCCCGTCCGTGCGCGCAGCCACGCCCGCCACATGGGGCAGGGACTCCAGCACCTCCGAGTCCCCGCCGCCAGCGTCGATGACATAAAAGCCGAGCTGGTCCGTGGTGTGCGTCGCCGCGAGCGAGGAAATGATGGTGCGCACCGCCATCGACTTGCCTGTCTGCGGGCCGCCAGCCAGGGCCACATGGCCGCCGGAGACACCCAGGTCGACGAGGAGGGGGTGCTGGCGCTGGTGGTAGGGGTCGTCGATAAGCCCGATGCTCGCCTTGATCTCTCCTGCGTCTTCGCACACGGCGGGCAGGTCCACGCGCGGCGGCAACGGCGGGAGCCACACGGTGTGCGCTTTCTGGCCGCGCGCCGCCGCCGTCGTCTTGGCTGCGGCGACGACTTCCGCGAGCAGCGTCGTCGACGGGTCCGGCACGGCCGCGGCTGATGGTGCGTCGATGACATCCCAGCCTTTGAAGAGGCGGACCTGCGGCGCGTGGCGCGGTGACTGCGCCTCGGCCGGACGCATGAGCGGCCCCGAGACATACGACGCTTTGAACCGCGTGAGCTGCGTCGATGCCGCCTTGATATAGCCCGCCCCCGGATCCGCCGGTAGCTCGTACGCGTCCGGGACACCGAGAACCTGGCGTGATTCCGCGGCCGAGAATGTCCGCAGGCCGATGCGGTACGACAGGTGCGAATCCAAACCGCGCAGCTTCCCCTCCTCCAGGCGCTGCGAGGCGAGCAGGAGGTGCACCCCCAGAGACCTTCCCAGCCTGCCGACCGCGACGAAGAGGTCCGCGAAATTCGGGTGCTGGCCGAGCAGCTCGGAAAACTCGTCGACCACGATGAGCAGCGACGGCAGCGGATCCAAGTCCGGGCGGGTGCTGGAGCGGGCATCGTTGTAGTCGGTGATGTTGGCGAAATTCCCGGCTGCGCGCAGCAGCTCCTGGCGGCGGTTCATCTCGCCGGAGATCGCGTCAAACATGCGCTCCACCAGGAACGCCTCGTCCTCCAGGTTGGTGATCACCGCCGACGTGTGCGGCAGGCCCTCGCACCCGAGGAAGGTCGCGCCACCTTTGAAATCCACGAGCACCAGGTTGAGCTCGTCCGGCGAGTGCGTGGCGGCGAGCGCAGCGACGAGCGTTCTCAACAGCTCCGACTTAAACGAACATGGGTTGTGGGTACCATCCATCCAACGCAGTTACCGTACGACAGCGATAACTACTGTGCGCGGCAAGCATATGAGGGAAGTAGAACGGTTGCGAGGTAAGTAGCTAATTACCACTGTGTGCGGCAAACAGGGGGTATTCGCCGAACGGCCTCTCCACAGTTCTGAACCTAAGGCACTGATAAAAGTAGAAAAAAATGAAAGGTTGGTATATACCCATTAATCATTTTTTTCCATTATTTTTCAATAGGGCGGCACCCTGATCCAGCGGGCGACCTTTTGCAAACTACCTATTTGGCGCACAGGCTGCTCATTGCCATTTGAGGTACGGATGTATTGACACTCACCGTATGGTTACCGCACACAGACTGCAGGACTGCGTTGAACCGCGTTGTGAATTGTTAGTTACAAAAGGTATTGTGCGGGTCGCGTTACTGCTGTAAGATGTACAGCAGATTGCACGTGGTGACGTTCCATACTTTCTGGTCTTGCTAGCCACGGACAAGGGATAACTCCGAGGATATGACGTAAAAAGATAGCATCTCGACCGAGATAAGCACGGTTCCTCCAACGAGATTGACCGGCTGGTAACGGCATTACCGGCCACAAAAGCGGTCAGGTACAGAGTTAGCGCTCTGGTAAAGCAATGGATCGGCTGACCACCGTTCTAGCGAGTTATGCACGGCTCTCCACGCCGCCTGAATATAGCCGGAAAAGCACCCCGCTCCGGGTAGTTAACACTGCTCAGGAGCGTTTTATTATGTCTGCACAAGACACCGCTACCCCGACTATTGAACGTCGCTTCTACTCTCTGCAAGAACTCAACGAACTTGGCCTCGGCTCGGAGTCTCTACTGCGTAAGGCCATTAAAGAAGGCCGACTTGCCGTTCACCGTTTCGGTTCTGCCTACCGCGTCAGCCAGGAAGATCTCGACCTCTATCTCGATGCTGCGCGTGTGCCGTCGCCACATATGTTTGACAACTTTGTTGATGCTGTCGTTGATGCTGCACCGAAGCTCAGCGATGAGCAGCGTCAGCAGCTCGTGACAGTGCTCGGAGGTGCGGGTTAAGTAAAGAAAAGTGTGTCCGCATGCCACCATAACCCCAGACCACACACCACAAATCACCAAAGAATAGCTCCCCGAAAGCTATTACCCACACCATCCCGCACCTCCGGCCACATTTGTGCTAACCGCACACCGGTTGGATTAAAGGATGACCACCAACCGCCCCAGCTGCCCACTATGCGGCAACAACACAAAGAAAAACGGCACCACCAGCAAATCAACCACCCGTTGGCGCTGCACCCACTGCGGACACTCCTTTACCCGCAACACCCAAACCCACAACAAAAACACCGCCACCATGGCTTTGTTCATCCAATGGGCCACCGGCACCCTGAAGCGTCCTGGTTTTCGTTCCGCTTATTTAACGCCCAACGTTTGAGCGCCTGATCGTTGATAGTAAGCGTCCTCCATCTCCTGTGGAGTGATATATCCTAGGGATTGATGAAGTCGCTGGTTGTTCCACCAGTGCACCCAGCGAAGGGTGGCAATCTCGACTTCACCGACCGATGCCCACGGCCGGTGGGGATAAATCAGCTCTGTTTTGTAGAGCCCGTTGACCGTTTCAGCCAACGCGTTGTCATAGGAGTCGCCAACGGTGCCGACAGACGGATCGATACCGGCCTGGGCGAGCGCTTCACCGTAACGGATCGACACATACTGCGAGCCGCGGTCACTGTGGTGGACAAGCCCTTCTGAGCGAAGATCACCAGCGTGATACAGGGCGTGCTCAAAGGCCTCCAGCGGCAGTTCATCGGTACGCATGCTCGCCCGGGTCGCGACACCGACGATCTTTCTGGAGTACACATCGGTGATAAACGCGGTGTAGGCAAAACCAGACAAGGTGCGTACATAGGTAATGTCAGCGACCCACAACCGGTGCGGTGCGGGGGCAGTGAAATCACGGTTGACCAGGTCAGGGCGGCAATCTGGCACGTTGGCCCGAAGCGTTGTCATCGGTGTGCGGCCACGCCTGCGGCCGTAAATGCCAGCTTGCTTCATCAAACGCGCGGTCTGATCACGACCGATGTTCCAGCCGGCGCGCTGCATGGCCTTCCACATCTTGCGGATCCCGTAGACGCTGAAGTTGTCCTCGTAGACCCTCACCAATTCAGGAATAAGCAGCGCATCTGACAAACTTCTCGCCGACGGTGCTCGTGTTTTCGCTGCTCGGTAACCGCGAGAGGTGATGAACCCACATTCTGTCTCTTTCAATGTGCGACAGATAGCCTCGACCCCGAAGCGATCGCGATACGCATCGATGTATTCGATCATCTTCTGGTGGGACGGTCGAGTTCCGCCGCGAAAAAAGCTGACGCGGTTTTCAAGATCTCATTAGCCCTGCGTAGCTCCTTAATCTCTTTCCGCAGCCGCTTCAGTTCGTCAGCCGTTGACTCGCCGGCGCCAATCTCAACATCGGATGAGACCATATTCGGCTTCAGCCAATCGTTGAGCGTGTGCGCTGGAATGCCGAGCTTTTCACCGATCTCTACGGCTGCACCCCATTTCGAACACCCTTCGAGCTCAACGAGGTCCTCAGCCAAACGCACTGCCTTGGCCTTGAACTCGTCACTGTACTTCCTTGGCATGATTCCAATCCTTCTCTAGAAATGATCGGAACTAAACCCAGGACACTTCACCCAATCTCTAACCACCTTCGCCGCACACCATGGCGTAACCAGGCAAACCATGCACCACCGATTCCGATGGTGCTGGTGGATCATCCCCACACCCACCATCGACCCATTCCGCATCCATGACCAAATCTTCCTCGACGCGACCTATCTAAAGTCCGGATGCCTCCTGATCGCAGCCAGTAAAACCCACGTCATCAACTGGACCTGGGCCAGACACGAAACCACCGCCGCCTACACCGAACTCCTACGCCCCATTGCCGCACCACTAATCGCAGTCACAGACGGCGGACAAGGTGCCCAATCAGCCATCCACCACTGCTGGCCAACAACACGCATCCAACGCTGCCTCGTCCACGCCCAACGAACAGTCCGCCGCCACACCACCAGCAACCCCCGCACCGATGCCGGCAAAACCCTCTACCGCCTAGCCCTGAAACTCACTCGCATCACCGACCTTGACCAAGCATCCACATGGGTCGCCCACCTGCACGAATTCGACCACACCTACCGGGAATGGATGAACGAGAAAACCACCACCAAAGACCCCGTTACCGGCGCCTACACCAAGGTCTACACCCACCAACGCGTCCGAGCGGCCTATCAATCATTGCTATCTCTGCACCGCAGAGACCTGCTGTTTACCTACCTGCAACCCCCACCAACAACCATCGACCCCGACAACCTTGCAGCAACAACAAACAGCCTCGAAGGTGGCATCAACGCCCCCATAAAAGAACTAGCCCGCAGACACCGCGGACTATCACTACCGCATCAACGCACAGTGATGGATTGGTGGCTGTATCTACATACAGAAGTCCCTGACGATCCGGTCAAGATCGCCAGGGACCAACGATGGGGTCAAGACGCACTTTCCACAGCAACAGACCTGATCACCCACAACACCACAGCCACTACCAATGACATCGGTGCACCAGCAGAATACGACACCGCCATCGACACCAGCTACCAACACAACCTCGGCATCCAAAAAGGCTGGATCAAATAACCGCAACACGCCCGGAAAAGACACACTTTTCTTTACTTAACCCACAAAGTGGATGTACAGTTTTTCTCCCTTGTAGCGGGAGACTCTTTCCGCAGGTCATGTGGCATTCCCGGGATTTTGACGCGATGGCGTCGAAAAAAGAACATGGGGGTACCTACCTACGGCAAGACCTGACCAGCCTAGCAACCAGCTAAAACATGTCCAAATCCCTGCTCACAAGCTTGGAGCTGAGGTGTAGGGTCGGCGCCACTCAGAGCCGATCCCGCCAGCCATATCCATGACTCACACACTCACCTGCACAGCTCCACAATCCCTCCTTGTAGGACTTTGATTAGGCTTACCTTGTTCATATAAGCTTGCTCACGTTAAGATCATGGACTTTCACGCGTCAAGGAGGGATGCATGGCTATCTCTACCCCGCATGCGCAATCCCCTTCTCAATCACACCTGGGGTCTCGCGCGGACGCTACTGCGGACGCTTCTGCCAGCGCTCCATCAGGTAAAATCCCGCGTCGCCTCGTCGGCCTCGGCGTCCTTTTCCTCCTATTGCTCGCCAGCATCGTTGCCAGCATCGTGTTTGGATCACGGCAGATCCCTTTTGGAGAAGTGTCCGCCGTGTTCCGCGATCTCGGCACGGCGTTCGGCCACGCGGAGGGGCTGAATGTGGATCAGCGCGTGATCGTCGAGCTCCGCATTCCCCGCACCCTGTTGGGCCTAGTCGCCGGTGCTGCCCTTGGCGCCTCCGGTGCATTGATCCAAGGGCACACGCGCAACCCTCTCGCGGACACGGGCATTCTCGGCATCAACTACGGTGCGTCCCTGGCCGTGGTTGCCAGCTTCTCCTTGCTGGGTGTGACGCCCGTGTGGGCTACCAGCATGTGGGCGTTCGGTGGGGCCATCGCTGCTACTGCGTTGGTGTTTAGTTTGGCGTCCATAGGAGGAGGACAGGCCAATCCAATGACGCTGGTCCTCGGCGGCGCGGCTTTGTCCGCGGTCCTCAGCGCCATCATCAGCGGTTTTATCCTCACTGACGATGCCAATCTGGATCGCATGCGCTTCTGGACCGTCGGCTCCATCGCGGGCCGGGATCTCACCGTGTTCTACGGCGTGCTGCCGTTTATCCTGGTGGGCCTCCTGCTGGCGTTCATCACGGCACCGCAGCTAAACCTCCTGAATCTGGGCGATGACATCGCCTCCGGACTGGGCATCAACACCCAGCGCGCCCGCCTGATTGGCATGGCTCTGATCGCACTGCTGGCCGGTGCCGCGACAGCTGCCGCCGGCCCCATCACCTTCATCGGCCTGGTGGTCCCGCACCTCGTGCGCGCCATCACGGGCCCTGATTACCGCTGGATCCTCCCTTACTCTGCCCTGACGGGTGCGGTGATGATGCTGTTCGCAGACGTGGTGGGCCGTCTGATCGCTCGTCCGGGCGAGTTGCAAGTAGGCATCATCCTCGCGTTCGTGGGCGCGCCGTTCTTCATCGCCCTTATTTATCGACGCCGGGTGGTGGCCATTTAATGAGTTCCCTCCTTGCCCGCCCTACCTCTTCCACTATCCCTGGGCGCCCGCCATTCCGCGTGGGCTCATTTTCTGTGGTCTGGCGCCCTCGCGCGTTGACGGTGTCTCTATTGCTGCTCGTGGCGATCGTCTTGCTAGCGGCGGTCTCCATCGGCCTGGGTGACTATCCTGTGTCCCCGGCTCGTGTGCTGGAGGTGCTGTTCACCGGCCAGGGCACCCGCATTGAGCGTCTGGTGGTTTTGGATTGGCGCATGCCTCGTGCGCTGACGGCCATTCTGGTGGGCTGTGCGCTGGGATTATCCGGAGCCCTCACTCAGTCCGTGACTCGCAATGCGCTGGCCAGCCCGGATATCTTGGGCTTCACTACGGGCGCGTCCGCGGCCGCGGTCACCGTCATCACTCTGGGTGGTGGCGCTGGTGGTTTCCTCGGCTGGCTCAGCAGCATCGGCATTCCCTTGGCCGCGGTGCTTGGTGCGGCTGTCACCGCAACGGTGATGTGGGCTCTGGCGTGGAGGAGATCGACTGATTCCTTCCGGCTAGTGCTGTTCGGCATCATCATCTCTGCTCTGTTGACCTCGTATATCAACTTCCTGATGATCCGCACGGAGTTGCGCGATGCCGCGGCCGCGCAGTTCTGGCTTACTGGCTCCCTGAGCACTGCGGACTGGTCCAAGATGTGGCCCATCGCCATTGTTGTGTTGGTGTTTACACCGCTGCTGGCCTGGATTGGTCACCAACTTTTAGCCACCTTGCTGGGCTCGGATACTGCACGGGCTTTGGGACAAAACGTCCAGGGTGTGCAGGTGCTTCTGCTCGCCGCTGCCGTGGCTTTGGCAGCAGTGGCGGTCTCGGCCGCTGGCCCCATCGGGTTCGTCGCCTTCGTGGCCCCACAGGTGGCGCTGCGCTTGTGCAACTGCTCTGCACCACCGCTTCTGGCCTCTGCGCTGACCGGCGCTGCGCTACTCCTGCTGGCAGATATCAGCACCCAAACTCTTCTGCCCGTAGAGCTGCCGGTGGGCATTCTCACCTCGGCAATCGGCGGTGCGTTCCTTATTTATTTGCTGGTCCAACGGAATAGGTCAACCACGGCATGAGAAAAGATCCCACCCTGGAAGTTAGCAGTGCCGCGAACAAAGAAGGACACATGACTCAGAAGCACAGCATGAGCGCACGCGGCCTCGCCGTGGGCTACGGCGACCGGACGGTCATCGAAGGCTTGGACGTGGACTTTCCTCGCGGGCAGATCACCACAATCATCGGCCCCAATGGCTGCGGCAAATCCACGTTGTTGCGAGCCATGTCTCGTCTCCTTCCGGCGAATGAGGGCGAAGTGCTGTTAGACGGCGCCGATATCTCATCCATCAGGCGCAAGGACCTCGCACGGACCATCAGCGTGCTGCCACAAACCCCTACCGCCCCGGAGGGACTCAACGTGGCTGATCTCGTCTCGCGCGGTCGGCACCCACACCAATCGTGGATCCGTCAGTGGTCGTCCACGGACGAAGCCGAGGTGCACAAGGCGCTGGAAATGACTGGCTCGATGGGGCTGGCGGAGCGCACCCTGGATTCTCTGTCCGGAGGGCAGCGGCAGCGTGTGTGGATCTCCATGGTTCTTGCGCAGAACACGGACATCCTGTTCCTGGACGAGCCCACCACCTACCTGGATCTGGCCACGTCGGTAGAGATTTTGGAGCTGGTGCAGCGTCTACGCCGAGAGCTGGATCGGACTGTGGTGATGGTGCTGCACGATCTCAACTTGGCTGTACGCTACAGCGATAATCTCGTGGTGATGAAGGATGGACAGGTCCTCGCCACCGGGCGTCCCAGCGAGGTCATTACCCCAGAGCTACTGCTCGAGGCGTTTGCCCTCAACGCGCTAGTCATCGAGGATCCTGTCACCGGCGGTCCGCTGATCGTCCCCAAGTGACGATCAGGGCTTAGTCCTCCATCAGCTCCTGGGCGGGAGTCTTCTTGGACTTCCGCCAGTTGATCATCGCGGAAATCACCACCGGAGTCACAGACACCAGCACGATGACGATGGCGATCATGTCGATGCGATCCGCAATGCCCGGGATATCCCCCAGCAGCACGCCAATGCCGACCATGCTGACAATCCACAGCACTGCACCCGTGACGTTCCATCCCACGAACTTCTTGTACGGCATCTCCGCGGTACCAGCGGCCACGGGAATGTAGGTACGCACGATCGGGATGAAGCGCCCCAGTACCAGAGCCAACGGCCCGTACTTCAGGAAGAAAGCCTCGGCTTGTTCGAGGTGCTCGGTTATGAGGATCTTGGCGTCGGGCTTAAACAACTTGCGGCCAAAGCGGTGGCCGAGCCAGAAACCTACCTGGTCGCCCAAGAACGCCGCGACGATGGCCACGCCCACCAGAATCGGAACGTTCAAGCCCAGCTGATCGCGCAAGATTGCCGCGGTGACCAGCATGGAATCGCCGGGGAGGAACGGGAAGAGCACGCCGGATTCAATAAAGATAATCAGCGCAATGCCGCCGAGCGCCCAGCCGCCAAAGTTCTGGAGCAGGGTGGTGGCGTCCATGAGGTCGCTTAAGTGCACAGGGAATCCCTTCTAGAAAACAACTGGTCTATTCTTACCCCGGTTTCTGACCGGAATACAGGCAGGCGTGCCCGATTGCGCCTGGTTCATAGATAGTCAGCATGAAACGCAGGCATTGCACAGAAAAA
This sequence comes from Corynebacterium sp. P4-C1, assembly GCF_030503595.1. Lineage (NCBI taxonomy): Bacteria > Bacillati > Actinomycetota > Actinomycetes > Mycobacteriales > Corynebacteriaceae > Corynebacterium > Corynebacterium sp. P4-C1. The sequence continues at coordinate 1,336,481 of NZ_CP129966.1, forward strand.
CCCGCACCAACTTCAACTGAACTGGCCCCCGAAAGTTGGACTGGTTTAACTCTAGGCGGTTAGGGCTTCAAGGGTCTGATTTCGATATTGCATCGGGGTCAGGCCCTTGAGTCGTTGTTGGATGCGTTCGGTGTTGTACCACTGGATGTACTCGTCGATCGCCTGGTTGAACTCTGCGACGGTGTCGAAGATTTCTCCGTGGTACATCTCGGCTTTCAAGTGCCCGAAGAAATTCTCCATGACCGCGTTGTCGTAACAGTTGGCTTTACGCGACATCGACTGAACACCACCGTTATCGCCGATCAGGTCACGCCAGGAGGCATGCTGGTACTGAAAGCCTTGATCGGTGTGCATCATCCACCCGGGTTCAGGTGCACAATTTACGATTGCGTTGGTCAAAGAAGCGGCGGTAAATGCTGTCGACGGCGATGTAGCCACGCTGTGGGCAACGATTGAGCGGTCGAACAGATCCATCACCGGGGACAGATATACCTTGCTGCCTGCGACCCTGAACTCGGTGACGTCGCTGACAAAGAAGGTGTTGGGCTTGTCCGGAGTGAACTTGCGGTCAAGTTTGTTGTCAGCGATGTGGCTGATCGTCCCAGCGTAGGAAACATAGGGCCTGCGCTGGCGGACCTTGGCTCGAAGTCCCATCTCGCGCATGAGCTTGAAGACAAGTTTGTGGTTGACCACCCAGCCCTGGTTGCGCAGGTCCAGCAGCACCCGCCGGTAACCGTAGCGATGCTTATTACGCTCGAAACTTTCCCGGATTGCTTGCTTCAGCGCAGCGTGCTTATCCGGCTCGCGCAGGCGTTTCTGGTGGTAGAAGAACGTCGACCGTGGCATACCCGCCGCATCCAAGAGGTACTCCAAGCGGTGGTGCGACTTGAGGATGACAATCGCCTGAACTTTCAGGCGCGTCCCTGGTTCCTCAAGTCCCGCAATTTTTTTAAGTAGGCGTTTTCCGCTTCCAACCGTGCGATCTGGCGACGCAGCTTCTCTTCCTCCGAGAGCGGCTTCGGTGCGACCGAGCCTTTGGGCCTACCCTTCGGCTTCGGTTTTAGCGCCTCATCGCCACCTTTACGCCATTTCCACGACCACCCTTTAACTAGCTGGTCTGATGACAGGCCAAACTCACGCGCAAGATCCATCGCCGTCTCACCGGCAAGGTGGCGTTGGACAACTTCCTTCTTGATTTCGAACGAATACTGCTGCTTAGTCGGTTTCTCCACAAGACATAGCCTGCCATGCAGCGTAAACCGACGATAGAGCATACGGGCGGCGTATCTGGAGACACCAAGAGCAATGGCAGCGGCTCTATAGCCCATGCCTTGCTCAAATAGTTCAACCAACTGCTCGCGCTGATGCTCACTCAGCGAACTTCGTGCTCTCAACGAAAACTACTCCCCACTAGTCGATAACTGATTTCTCAGTCCAACTAATGGGGAGCAGTTCAAACAAAGAAGTGTGCGGGTTTTCTAAGCCAAGTCGCCGAGAGGCCCGGCGTTCAAACAGAAGCGGGAATTACTCGCCGGAGTCCCTGCTTGGACTTGAATGGGAAGCCCAGCTCGCGGAGCAGGGCGCGTCCCTCATCATCGTTGGTCGCAGTGGTGACCACGGTGATGTTCATACCGCGTGGACGGTCAATCTTGTCTACGTCGATTTCGTAGAACATGGACTGCTCGTTCAGGCCGAAGGTGTAGTTACCGTGGCCGTCGAACTGCTGGTCAGACAGGCCGCGGAAGTCACGAATACGTGGCAGCGCGACGGTCAGCAGACGGTCCAGGAACTCCCACTTGCGGTCGCCGCGCAGGGTAACGCGAGCGCCGATGGGCATGCCTTCGCGGAGCTTGAAGTTAGCGATAGCCTTCTTCGCAACGCGGATCTGTGGCTTCTGACCGGTGATCAGGGTGAGATCTTCGATCGCACCATTGATCAGCTTGGAATCGCGAGCAGCGTCGCCGACACCCATGTTGACGACCACCTTGGTGACGCCTGGGATCTGCATGACGTTGTCGTAGTTGAACTCAGAGTTCAGCTTCTCGCGGATTTCTGCACGGTACTCGGACTTGAGGCGTGGAGTGTAGTTTTCGCTCATCGTTAGATGTCCTTCCCGGGTCCGGATGAGTTTTTCGGTCTACTGATGCCGCCACCGAATCAGCCCTTTAGTTCTCCGGAGGACTTCGCCGCCACACCCATCGAGGGCCTGAACATACGGGCTGCCGTGGCAGCAATGCCTCCCGAAGTGCGGCCCAACCTGCGGTGGTACACCGTGCGCCACCTCGACAAAGCCCGCGGCTTGCTGGCGTTTGACGTCGCTACGCACGGGGTGTCTGCGGAAGATGTCCACTCCACCTCCGGCCCAGGGCTCTCGTGGTGTTTGTCCGCACAGCCGGGCGACCCTGCTGGCTTGTGGACTTGCCAAGGCCTGTGGCATCGCGAGCACCGCACACAACTACTGGTGGCAGATCCCACCTCCCTGCCTTCCATGCGCGCGATCCTAGAGTACCTCGCCACGCTCTATCCCGAACAGCTCGCTTCCACGCACGTCATCGCGGTCACCAGTACCGATTCCGATTCAGAGCCCCACCTGGAAGATTGGCGCAACCGTCTAAGCAGCCTCACCCGGATCTCCGCACCTTCTGACGGTTATGCGCAGGCCATCGCCGAGCATCTCGCCAACATTGACGTTGAGTCCTCGCGCAATCGACAGCACAAGCCCCACCCAGACGTGGACTATGTGTGGGTCGCCGGGGAGGGGGATTTCTGCAAGGTGGTGCGCTCCCACGCCATCAAGACTTGGCAGCTCAACAAGGACAACATCCTGTGGTGCCCTTATTGGTTCGTCGGCAAGGCTCGCCCCTAGCGTGCATCCGTTATCCCCGTGAGTGCCCGTCCCCTAGCCAGCAACAGCAAAACCGCCCCAGCACGTTCATGCGGGGCGGTTCGGCGGTTGATTCAGACTACTTCGTGGCGTCTGCCAACGGCTGCTCGATCTTGTCCAGCAGGTAGTTCAGGCTCAGCACGGTCTGCCATCCGAAGGCCTTTTCCAGGTCGCCTTCCAGGTAGACACTGTGTCCGTCCTTCACGGCGGGCAGCTTGCCCACGATCGGATCCTCGGTCACAGAAGCCTTGCTCTGCTTCGGAGAGTAAGACAGTTGATCCCACACCAGCACGTCAGAGTTGATCTGGTCTGCGTTTTCCTTGGAGACCTCACCGTAGAACTTGTCCTTGGTGATGCCCGCGTAGGCCGGGTTGATCTTGAATCCCAGCTCGGTGAAGAAGCGGCTACGCGGATCGCCCTCGGCAAAGACAGCCAGGCTCTCGTCGGAGACAGTGGCCACGCCGAGTTCCTTTTCGGCCCATTCTGGGTGGCGGCCCTTGAGCTCTGCGAACTTCTCCTTGACCTGCTCCACCTGGCGCTTTGCCTCTTCAGGCTTGCCCACGGCCTGCCCGATCTCTTCCGTGGTCACGTCCCATGGTTGCTGTAGTTCTTCGTATTCGCCCTTTTGTACGACGACAGGGGCGATCTCAGACAGCTTCTTGTACGTGTCTTCATCGATGTCCGAGTACACGGCCACGATGAGGTCTGGATTGTCCTTGGCGATGGCTTCCGCGTTGACTTCTGTGTCCTTGTCGATCCGAGGAGTGTCGCCCTCGATCTTGTCATTGGACCAGTTGCCCGCAGCCTGACCATCCGGGGTCATTCCGTCCCAGTACTTCACGGAGACAGGAGTAACTCCCAGCGCCAGCAGTGCGTCCTGATCCGTGTAGCCCAAGGAGACCACGCGCTGCGGGGCTTCCTTGATTTCGGTGGAGCCGTAGCGGTGCTCGATGGTGGTGGGGAATGCGCCCTGCTCGGCGTTGACTGCCTGGGAGTCCCCGGAATTTCCGGACTGGTCATCAGTCGAGCAAGCGGTCAGTGCCGCGCCCAAGGTCAGCACAGCAGCGGTGCTAACGAGAATCTTCTTGAGTGTCATTTTTCTCCGTTGTTACTGGTGACGGATTTCCGCGCGAGGCGTGGCCCGTACACAAAAGGGAAAGGTCAAACCTTTGGTTGGATATATCCAGCCCTATGTCCAAAGAATTCGGTGGCGGTCAGTTCCGAGTTGTCGTCGAGACGAACACGATCCAGAACAATCGCCGGCGCCGGCACGTTGGCACGGGGCGATCCACAGACCACCGCGATTCCTCCCTCGTGAGGGATGGTGACTCGGCCGGGGGTTCCGCCGAAGCGGCCCTGCGAGACGTGCGCGGAAAGCACGCGGACGCGCTGGCCTCGGAATTCAAAGTAAGCATTGGGGTACGGGTCGGACTGCGCCCTGACCAGCAAGGCGATATCTTCCGCAGGTTGGGTGAAATCTATGCGAGATTCCTGCTCGCCGCGCTTGTGGAAGTACGTAGCGCGGGTGGGATCTTGAGGTTGCGCAGTGGCGGTGCCTTGGGCGACGTCACTCAATGCGCGTTCCACGAGGGGCTCGATGAGGTCGATGGTCTTGGCCACGAGATCCGTGGTGGTGTCCTGCGGACCCACGGGGATCGCGCGCTGGGCAACGATGGGTCCGCCGTCCAGCACTTCATCCATCTCGTGCACAGTGACGCCCACGTGAGTTTCCCGGTTCAACAGCGCCCACAGGATGGGCGAAAATCCGGCGTACTCGGGCAGGAGACCATCGTGGACATTCAATGCGCCGTGCTTGGCCAGGCTGAAAACCTCGGGAGGAAGCCAGGTTCGCCAATTGTTGGCCACGATGATGTCTGGTGCAGCATCGCGCAACGCCTCAATGACGTCTTGACCCACGCGCTCAGTGACACACACCTGGAGCTCATGTTCGCTGGCGAGCTCCTCAACGGAGTCTGCCCACATTTGCTCATAAGGGTGATCGCTGGCAGGGTGCGTAACTACCAAAACTACTTCATGACCAGCATTGATGACCGCAGACAACGTCCGGTGTCCCCACGACTGATAGCCGAAAACAGCAACTCGCATGCAGGGGATGTTAGCTTAGGTTTACCTATGTAGTCAATGATGAAAGTGGCGCAATTTTCATGCCAGACTCCCCGGACGTGACCACCCTTCACCGAATCTCGGTGCCCGCGGATGCGGAAGCCCTCGTTTTCCCGGACCCCTACCGCTCGAACGTCGAGCTCACCGAATCGATGTCCACCGTCGATGTGCGCATCCCGGCGCACTCAGCAGTGACCTATAGCTTTCAATCCGGCGAGCTGAAATATCCCGATCCACATAACGCACACGGCGCAGGCCCACAGGCGAGCCTATTGAGCGGCGATTCTGTGGACCAGACACTCTGGCCGCCTCGCTCCCCAGAAGTCATCGCGGACTTGCCCGGCGCACGCCTGTCCATCGACCGGAAGGTATTCGGCAGGCGCTGCACCGCGCGCCTCGATGACCGCGGTGCGGATACCACCGTGGTGTTTTTGGATGGCGATGACTGGATCCATCTGCATGACCTCACGGGCGCACTGGACCGGGCAGTCACGGCAGGGCTTATCCCCCAGATCAACCGCGTCTTCCTGCCGGCAGCCAAAGACCGCAGCGAGGAGTACACCTCCCAAACATTCGCCAGCGCACTGGCCACCGAGCTTCCGCCGATCATCAACAGCAGCCACATAGTCCTGGTGGGGCAAAGCTTCGGCGGTCTCTCCGCCCTGCGCGCAGCTCTTACGGCTTCCACCGAAACCACGCCTGCAATCAAAGGAGCCATCGCCCAGTCCCCTGCCGTCTGGTGGTCCGCTGACCGTTCTGCAGAGCTCGCGGACACGCTCTCGGACGGGCCCGCAGGAGGCGACATTGCCGCACAGCTCACTGGCCCCTCACTCGAAAATCCTGCGGCTCACAGTGGCTCCGGTCTGGCACGCATCGTACTGACGTGCGGTGCAGAAGAGCCGCCCATGCAACGACACGTGGATGCAGTGGCCGATGCCCTGACACGCCGCGGCTTTCCCACCACCAATCACCGCACGCCCGGTGGCCACGACCCTGCGATGTGGCGCCACGGGATCATCCCGGCACTCGCCGAATTGCTGGGCTGAATCTACGAGCGCGCCTCCACAAACTCCGCCACGCGCTCGACTGTCCGCAGACCGTAGAATTCGCGCACGCCAACCTCCACTCCCAGCTCTCCACGCAGCAGTGCGCAGAGCTTGATGACCGCCATGGAGTGCCCACCCATGTCAAAGTAATCAGCATCCACCGGCACGTCCTCGGGCTCAATATCTAGCGATTCGGCAAACAGCTCCGCCGTGATCTCCTCGGTTTCGTTCGCCGGTTCGCGGCCCTTCTCCGTGATCCTTTCTCCCTCACCCAGTGCAGCAAGGTCGGTCTTTCCATTCGACGTCACCGGCAACTCATCCACGATCGACCATCGATCCGGGATCATGTAGCTGGGCAGTTCCTCGCGCAATGCATTACGCACGCCAGTCAGGAAACTCTGCCGCACCCCCTGGTCCGCATCGCGCAGTTGTGGGGCCACGAGGTGACAGGCCAGGAGTGTGGCGTCGGATATACGAACAGGAACGGTCACGCAGTGGAGGATGCGGGGATCAACGCCGCGGGACACGGCGGCCGAGACGTCGCCGGGATCCACGCGGTGACCACGAATTTTCACCTGATCGTCGCTGCGTCCGAGGTACTCGAACATGCCATCCGCACGCACGCGGACGATGTCTCCCGTGCGATACATCCGCTCACCCGGGGCGCCCCACGGGCAGGCGACCATGGAGCTGGCGGTGCGCGCCGCGAGCCCATGATACTCCTGCGCTAAGCCGCTGCCCGCGAGGTAGAGCTCACCCGGCGCTCCTGTAGGAACGGGGCGCAACCACGGGTCCAAAACGAACGCCGCCGTGCGATCCACCGGCATTCCGATCACGGGCGTGGCGCTCTCATCCGTGCCAGCACCCAGGGCGTTGATGGTGTACTCGGTGGGTCCATAGAGGTTGTATCCGCGCACGTCATCGGCCTTTCGCAAGGTCTCCCACACGCCGTGCGAGACAGCCTCGCCGCCCAAGAGCACCAGCCGCGGGCGATGCGCGCCGGATTCCAGCATCCCCTCCGCGAGCAGCTGCTCGGCAACGGTCGGGGTGACGTTGATGACATCCACCTGATGCGCGCGAATGGCCTCAACCATGGCCACAGCATCGCGTCGCAAATCCTCGGAGAAGATCCGCACCTCGTGGCCTTCCACCAGCCAAAACAGCTCTTCCCACGACATATCGAAGGCGAAGCTGATGGCATGCGCGATCCGCAACGTCCGCCCATCGGCAGCAGCTGGGGCGAAGATCTTGCGCCGGTGATTGTCCAGCATGTTGTGCAGCCCGCGATGCTTGATCACCACGCCCTTGGGCTTGCCGGTCGATCCGGAGGTGTACATCAGGTAGGCATCGTCCCCGGGCACCGCCGCAGGCGTGTGGGTGGTGGCGTGGGAATCGGCAGTGGTGACGTCGACGCAAGGAAGCGCACCGATCCGCTCCATGCGCTCCCGAGAACTCGAGTCCACCAGCGCGGCTGCGGGCTGGCTGTCCTCCACGAGGACCCGGAGCCGCCCATCGGGGTGCGTCAGATCAAGCGGCGCGTAGCGCACCCCTGCCCACAGGGCTCCCAGCAGAGCCACCACCGAATGCGCGGAGCGCTCCACCGCAATGGCGACAGTATCGCCGCTGGTCACGCCGCAATTCTTGATCTTTTCCGCAATGTCGGAACAGCGAGCAATCAGCTCACCGAACGTCCACTGCTGTGCGTCATCCGCTAGCGCGATGCGATCTGGGAAGCGCTGGGCGGTGTCCTTGAGCTCATCCGCAATGGTGCGGTCAATGCCTTCGGCCTTCTGCCAGGAAGCCATCTGCTCCGTCGTGCTTTGCGGGGAAGAATCCTCCGCTCGGGCTGGCGCCAACTGGGCCAGCTGAGCGAGCGGGACCTCTGGTGTGTCCACAAACGCGGTCAGGACTTCGGTCGCGGCCTTGAGCACGGAATGTGCGAGGGACTCGTCCACCACGTCGTGGCGGAATTCCAGCTTGATGCCCAGCTTCGGCCCCGGAGTGAATACCCAGGTCAGAGGGAAGTGCGTGGAATCTTCCGCGCGCTCCTCCACAACCCCGTGGCGTTCCCGAAGTTCCGCTGCTGCCTGCGGATCGAGGAAGTTCTGCACCACCACCATGGAATCGAACAGCGTGCCTACCCCCAGCTGCCGCTGGATGGCGCCGAGGTCCGCGGAATCGTGGTCCATATCCTCGATGCGCTGGCGATAAACATCCTGGACCAGTTCTTCTATGCTCTGGCCGGGCCGAGCTGTCACTCGCACTGGCACTGTGTTGAGCAGCACTCCCACCACATCAGACATGGCGGGGTCGCTCAAGGCATCGCGGCCACTGACAGACTGACCAAACACCACATCCGAATCCCCTGTGACAGCACCCAAGGCCACGGCCACGGCTGCGTTGACCACGGAGGTCAACGTCACGGCCTGCGCCCGGATCTTTTCCTGCAGTGCGCCGGTCAGCTGCTCGCTGACCTCGGCAAACACCTGGCGAGGCAACTCGCTACCAGCGTGCTCTGAAGAGATATCCGCGGCCTGCGGGGCAACGAGCGTGGGCTGAGACAACGTCTCTAGGCGATGTACCCAATAGTCGCTATCTGCCTGCTCTTTGCGAGTGTCAACGGACTCGAGCAGGGCGTCAGCAATAGAACAACCGCGAGGAACCAACTCTCCCGCACCCTGCGTGCGGGCCTGGCCGGACCTCAACGTCAGCCTCTCGAGGAAGGTTTGCAGCATCACTGCACGCGACCAACCATCGACCAGAACCAGGTGGTAGGTAAGAAGCAGCGTGTCGCCAGGCTGTCCGTCACTTCGGCCGGTGACGATGGTTGCCTTCGCCAGCGGCACGGATGCGAGATCGATGCCCGCGCTGCGATCAGCGTGCATGATCGCCTCGAGATCCCCTTCGGTGGTCTCGACGGGGAGGTCAATGCCCTGTCCACTCCACGGCAAGTTCTGCACGGGTTGGCCGGAAGCATCGGTGTGGAACTCCGCGCCCATGGCTGGATGCACGGTCACTGTGTCCCGGAAGGCTTCCACCACGGCCTCGGCATCCAGTCTCCGGTCAAACGTCAACGCAGTCTGTGCAACGTAGGCACCCGGTGCTGCCACCTGTGACTGGAACCAGATTCCGCGCTGCAGCACGCTCAGCGGAGCGCGGCGTCCTGAGGATTGCTCGCGGCTGACGTGCTCCTGCAACTCGCGAGCAACCTCGCCGATGGCGCTGCGCAAACGCTCGGCGGAAATCACCGCATTCACCACGGACAGCTCCATGCTTACGGCCCGCTCGCTAGACCACACATCGGCCTCCACCAGGTAATCCGTCCACTGGCAGGCGGCATCGCCCGGCGCGTGGAGGACAGCGCCAGTCTCTCCCCGTCCGAGGTAGTTGACCAGGATCTGTGCCCCATGGGCCAGGGTTCGCTGCCCTTGCGGGTGTGTGTATCGCAGTGCCTGATAAGTGCGGCGGTCCGGGGCTGTGCCGTCCTCGTGGAGCGCGCGCATTTCCGCTGCGGCACGTGCTGCATCCGCTGGATCAGCCAACGGGATTTCCACCGGCGCGATGGTGGTAAACCATCCGAGGGTTCGACCATAGGAATGATCAGCCGGACGTCCGTGGCCTTCTACGTCCACGGCCCAGCTCCGCGCGTCCGTGCCCATTGTTCGAGCCACCGCGACGGTCACCAGTCCTGCCACGAGGTCCTGAACGTCCACACCCATCACGTCGGGTGCAACGCTCTGCAGGACCTGCGCGGTCTGTCCGTCAATGTTCACTTCGAGCGTGCTCACATGATCCGTACTCCACTGGTTCGAGTCCTCGACGGGCCGTGGCAGCGTAGCCAGTTCACTCCAGTGCAGGGCATCCTGAGCTGCTGCGGTGTGAGCATCGTGCAGTTCTTGCAGGCAAAGATCCTTGTAGCTCGCCTGCCCGGAGAGAATCCTGCGCCCTGCGAGCGCATCGCGCAGATCGTCTTCCAGAATCATCCAACTGGCGCTATCGATCACCGCGTGATGAGCAACGGCCTTGACGTACCCATCCACACACCCGAGCACCACGCTACGACCAGCAGCAATATCGATGTGATCGATCAATGCATCCACGTCCAAAGCCCGCACAACCATAGGGCCGTCTCCCTCGGCACCAACAAAGTGCGCGAACGCAGAACTGGTGTCCACGCGCGTACGAAGCATCGGATGTGCCTGCGCTACCTGCTGCAGGGCCTGTTCCAAGTCCTCCACAGCGACTGGCCCCAGATCCAAGCGGCGCGCCTGCACAAAGCGGTCGCTCATGCCTCTTTCCATCTGCCTGCGCAGCATCGCCGGGATGGGGAAAGCCCCCGAGATCTCCTGGTGCCCGTCCTTGGGCAGGGCTTCTTCCTGGCTCTGCCTTGTTTCCTGGATTTTCTGCTGGGTGGCCTGCGGCGTGACCCGCTCGGCAATCTTGCGTGGCGTGCGGCCCAAGAAGAAGTCCCGCGGAGTCACGTTGAGATCAGCGCGCGCCAGCGCGTGAGTAACGCGGATGGCAAGAATACTGTCTCCACCTAAGCGGAAGAAGTCCGAGTCCGGCTCCACCTCGGCGCGGTCCAAGCGAAGTGCATCAGCAATTGCCTGCGAGATCGCCTCCACCAGATCCGAGGTGCCCGAAGCCTCCTGAGCAGTAGGAATCTCACCCAGAAGGTCCAGGATCGCGCGCTCATCCCGCTTGCCATTGATGGTCTGCGGCACCTGCGTACTCACCGCGAATAGCTGCGGAACCATGTAGGCAGGGAGCGCGTCTCGGGCCGCTGCGGCAGCTCGGGAGGTGATCGCCTTTGCGTCGGCACGAGAATCCGTAATCAACAACGCACCCGGCACCTGGCCTTCGGGCAGATCGACGACCACCACGGTGGCCTCCCGCACACCGCTGACCTTCTCCAGCGCGCTCTCGATCTCCCCCAGCTCCACGCGATAACCGCGCAGCTGCACCTGCCTATCGGCGCGGCCCACGTAATCCAGATGACCGTTGTTCAGCACCTTTGCCATGTCATTGCTGCAGTACATCCGCGCGCCGCCGCCAACGAAAGGATCGGCCACGAAGCGGGAGGCCGTGGTAGAAGCAAGCCCCCAATAACCCGCGGTGACCTGCGGCCCGGCAACGTACATCATGCCGGTCTCTCCAGGCTGCACCGGCTGTAATTGCGCGTCCAGAACATAGGTACGCAACCCGTCCATCGGGCGGCCGATCGGGCTGCGGGCCTCCCCTGCATTCTCGGAGCATTCGTGTGCTGTGACGTGCACTGTCGTCTCCGTGATGCCATACATGTTGATAAACCGAACATTCGGATGAGCACTGCAGTAGGCAGCCTCTGCGCGGGCCTCCAAGGCCTCGCCGCCGAAGATCACCGTGCGCACCGCAGAGTCCTGCCCGAGGTGCGGCTCCAACGCGGCAAAGGCGGTTGGGGTCTGGCTCAGCACCGTGATGGCTTCGGCACGCAACACCTCTGCGGCATCCTCGGGCGAGCGCATCAGCGCATACGGCATCACCACGGCACGCCCGCCGGAGCTCAGCGCTGCCCACATCTCCCACACCGAAAAGTCAAAGGCGAAGCTGTGGCTGATCGACCACACGTCCTCCTGCGAAAACTCCACGTGGCTGCGAGCATTGCCCAGCATCGCGGTCACGTTGGCGTGTGTGACGGCCACGCCCTTCGGCCGCCCTGTGGAGCCGGAGGTGTAGATCACGTAGGCGATGTCATTGGCACGGGCCACGCTTGCCGACCGGCCCGCAGGCGGCTTCGCTTCCCCGCTCATCGTCTGTTCACTGACCACGAGGACGGGACAATCTACCAGCTCAGAGACCATTTTTTCCGCGCTGGGAGACACCAGCACGGCATCGGGCTGGCAATCCTCCAGGATCAATTCCACCCGCGCTTGCGGGGACAACGGATCCACGGGAACGTAGGTGCCGGCGGACATCGTGGTCGCCAGAATGGCCGCAACCTGCCACGCATCGCGCTCCATGAGCAGGGCTACTCTCGGGGTGTGGATGGCAACCTTCCGGTCCAGCACAGCGCGTATACGCTGAGCGGCGTCGTCTAGTTCTTCGTAGGTCCAATGCTCCGCAGCACCGTCTTCTCCGATGCTGGTCAGGGCGGGCCGGTCGCGGAAATGTTCGAAGCTGCGTCGCCACAAAGAAGGAAGCGTGTCCACACCAGATACCGCACCCAACGCCTCTGCAACCTCACCCACGGTCGCCACCGCACCGGATTCAGACAGCAAAGAATCCACACTCACCGCGAGCATCTGCGCGATCCTTTCGGCACGTACCTCGGTGATTCGCTGCGGATCGTAGATCAGGCGCAGTGGGTGCTCAGCGGAAGGGTTGACCACGACGGACAGGGGAAAGTGCGGCGCGCCATTGTTGCGCACGTCAGCAACCTGTAGTGGCGAGCCGGGGCAGCCCACGTCCTGTGGAGATAGCGGCACCTCCACCACCATCAACGTATCCAGCAGTTCGCTGGCGTTGGTTCCCAGGTCGCGGGCAATATCAGCCAGGCTGACGTGCTGCACATCGCGGACCTGATTGTTGTGATGGACCATGGCGTGCAGCATGCTGGTCACCGGCAGGGTGGGATCAGATTGCCCCGGCGCGACCACCGGGATGGTGTTGAGCTGCATGCCCACGGCATCGGCCACGCCAGGAACGGGAATGTCGCGGCCGGAAACGGAAGTGGCAAACACCACGTCAGCCCCAGGTTCGCAGCCCACCAAGGTGCGAAGGACCAGCCCCCACGCCGCGTGCACCACATCCGGCAGGCCCACACCCGCTGCCCGAGCACGCTCAGACAAGCCAACAGTCCGCGGATCGTCTACCAGCAACTCCCGGCGCTCGAGCGAACTCGAAGGATTAGGGCACAGCACCGTGGGGCGTACCTCGCGCATTTCCTCGCGCCAGACGGACATATCGGCTTCCGCGTCTCTGCGCGCCACCCATCGCACGCTGCCGGCCATTCCGGCGTCCGGGTCGTAGCGCGGGATCCGGGCATCGTCATCCCGGTAGATCTCCAGGAGATCCCGCAGCATGATGGGCACGGACCATCCGTCGGCGATCAGGTGATGCACCGTCTGGATCACGGCGATGTCCTGGCCACACACCGCACCATCGACACTGGTCGGGAGCACAACGGTCCATCGCATGAGCGGCTCGGGCGCGGCATCACCGGGCGGCTGCAAGGAGATTCCCCGCGAGATGTCGTCAGCGGCAATCTCCTCCGCACGCTGCGCGAGCCAACCCTCCAATCCAGCCTCAGCCAACTCAGCAGGCACCGTCACCTCCCGAAAGTCCACCCGCAGATGCTCGGCAATCCCCGGATCAATCACGGCAACCACATCGCCACCGTCAGTTTCCCAAGGGCGGGTGCTCAGTGCGGGGTGGCGTCGGATCAAATTACGCGCAGCGCGAGCGAATCGCTCCCGGTCAAACGGTTCGCTGCATTCCACCCGCAAGACCTGTTGCTCCACATACGAACTGGCCGATTCCTCGAATAGCGAGTGGAAGTACATGCCGTGCTGCAGCGGGGTCAGCGGCAGCACGTCCTGCAGCTCCGCGGAGCTCTGTGCAGTGATTCGTGCCAGGTCCGCAGAGTTCACGGTTGCGGGGGCAACGTCGCCCACGGACAACACGCCGTGATCGGCAAGCGCTGCCACCTCGCGCAATGCCACATCCCAGTGCGCGACCAATTCGTCGATCCGTTCGGGGGAGATCCTGCCGCGCGCCCAGGAGATCGTGGTGCGCAGGACGTATCCCTCGCCGGTGTCTTCGGCGATCGCGTTGAACTCCAGCTCGCGGACCAACGGCTGGTCCGGGTCGCGTTGCTCGCCGAGTTGGCCGGTGGAACCCGCGGGAGCGAAATCTTGTGCTCCTGCGGATACGCGCCCCAAGTAGTTGAACAGCACCTGTGCCTGCGGAGGGGTCTTCGCGGACTGATGCAACCAGGTGTGGGCCTGGTAAGGAACGCCGTTGCCGGGGATGGCCGCGAGCTGGTCTTTCACTGCATTGAGTGCCAGCGCTAGCGGCGCGATGTGGCCCTCGGTCGCCGCGGAAGCCTCCTGCACTGCCGCCCGGGTGGGGTCGATCAGCATGGGATATAGGCAGGTGAACCAGCCCACGGTGCGTGAGAGGTCCGCTTCCCTGCCCTGTGGCCCGGGTACGAATCGGGTTTCGCGGCCGTGCCCCTCCATCTCCACCAGGGTCCATGTTTGTTTGTTTCGACGCCAACGCGCCAACGCCACGCTCAATGCCGTAAGCAATACGGAATTCGCCCCCGTGCGGAAAGCGTGGGGCACCGCACCCAGTAATTCGTCCGTGATCTGCACTGATGCCTCATGTACCACGCTGCGCTCCTCACGGACTGTGGGCGCTTTCTCGGGACTATCAGCAAGCGCTGGCACCTGCGGGTCCCGCAGAGGTTCATCCGCACTCGGCAATGGGGGCAGGGAACTATTGGCATCCTCCGCGAATTCGCCAGTATCAACGGCCTGTTGCAGCAGCTGCGTCCATCGGCGCAGGGACGTCCGCTCCGGCGCGAGCTGTTCCCCGCGATACGCCGCGGCGAGGTCCTCGCCGATAATGTTCCATGACACGCCATCGACCACCAGGTGATGCACCACCAGGCGCAATCTTCCGGGCACCAGCCCAGCCGCTACCACCACTCCGACTGCCGGATCCAGCAGTTCAGAAAGCGCAGCGATGTCCGTGGTGGGGTGGATCGCCACCGCTTCTTCGCCAGGACCCTCCGGGAGTTCCAGCCGCAAGGGATTCCGCTGCACACGGGCCCGCAGTGCAGGGTGCGCCTGCAGCACGTCAGCCACCATTCGCCCGGCCAGCTGCGCATCCACATCTTCTGGAACTGAAAACTCCACGGACTGAATGAAGCCGTCCACGTGATCAGTAATGGAATCGAACCAGCGCAGAATCGGCAGCGACTGCACCTCACCGGTTGGTTCATCGTCTGGATCCTGCACGAAGGTTCCGCGCTCTTCGGCGCACCGAGCCAGTTGCTGTGGAGTGCGCGCAGAGAAAATATCTCCCACACTCACCTCCACCCCGCGCCGTCCCAGAGCCGAGACCAGGGTGATGGCCCGCAGGCTATCGCCACCGATATCGAAGAAGTCCGTCTCCGCACCCACCGCGCTAACCCCCAATGCTTCAGCCATTGCCTCCGCGAGCAGAGCAACGGTTTCCCCGTCACGTTCAGCATCGGCCGGGGCATCAGTGAGCGAGCTCCAATCAGGTTCCGGCAGTGCCTTCCGATCCACTTTTCCGTTGGCCGTCCGCGGCAACTCATCCATGACGGTGATAATCGCGGGCACCATGTATTCGGGCAGTACCTCGGCACACCAACTACGGATCGCAGCACCCACGAGGCCCGCAGTCACCGTCACGTAGCCCAGCAGTCGCCCCTCCCGAGCAATCACGCTCGCCGCCTCCACATCTGGGTGTCCCACCAGCGCAGATTCCACGTCCTCCAACTCCAGACGCATGCCACGGATTTTCACCTGATTATCGGCCCGCCCCACGAATTCCAGCGAGCCGTCGTTGTGCCGGCGCACCAGGTCTCCCGTGCGGTACATCCGGGTTCCGTCCGACGCAAACACATCCGCAACAAAGCGGCTGGCCGTGAGTCCTGGGGCATTGATATACCCCTTGGCCAGCAGGAATCCGGCCACATAGAGTTCACCAATTTCTTGGTCTGGAACCACCCGCAGGTGCTCATCGAGCACATAGAGCCGACAGTTGGGATTGGCCACACCGATGCTCGTGTTGAGGCGATCCTCGTCGTCACGGTAGATGACGTGGGAGACACCGATGGTAGCTTCCGCTGGCCCGTACCCGTGGTACAGCGGGATGGCCAGCTGCTGGCGAAAGCGACGGAACAGCGCCTGGGTGAGCATCTCTCCGCCACACCAGACATGCCGCAAGCTGTCTAATAGATTCGTGCCTTCGGCCTGTTTGAGCATGACGTCGAGAACACTCGAAACCAGATACGCAAACGTCACGCCCTCGCGATGGATGAGGCGGGCCAAGCGTTGGGGGTCTTGCTCCACGCCCGGCGCGGCCACCACCACGCGGCCCCCGCAAACCAGCGGCAGGAAGATCTCATTGATGGAGATATCAAAGGCCAGCGGTGCCTTGAACAGGGAGGCATCATCGCGGCCGAAGAACAGGATCTGATCGCGCTGCCAGAGCAAGCGCTCCACGATCGCACCGTGGCGGATCATTGCGCCCTTTGGGCGGCCGGTGCTGCCAGAGGTAAAGATGACGTACGCAACGCTGTCCGTGGACGGCGGGGTGAACAGCTCGCGGGTGGCATCGAGGTCGAATAGCGCGTCTTCGGTGAGCGCGCAGTTGTCCGGCGTGAGTACGAAGCTCAGGCTGGCATCGTGGGTGACGGATTCCCGGCGCGCCTGCGGCCACGAGGGGTCTAGCGGGACAAAACTGCCACCGGCGAGCAACGTGGCGACGATACCCACCACCATCTCCGCGCTGCGCGGCAGGGAGATTCCCACACTCTGACCAGCGTCAATACCGTGTTCCCGCAAATTTCGCGCTACAGCAGTTGCATGGGCGACGAGCTGCGCATAGGTCAGTCTGTGCCGGTCATCCACCACTGCGAGCGCATCCGGGGTCTCCTGCGCATGCTGCAGGAGCAGGCTAATCAGGTCCGGGCGATCGCGATCCTGATCCGTGTCATTCCATATGCGCTGCTGGGCGATCCGATCCTGTTCACTGCGGCCATGACCGATGACGGCGCCGCCATCTCGAGAAGCAAGCGTATCGCCAGAGGAAAACGGAGTGTGAGCAGACGATCGGGTGGGCACAAAGAGCCTTTCGGTTGATGGGGAAACAGGGAATCAGACGCGGATGGCGGACGTCGGGCTAGGTGTCAGCCAACCTCAAGCGGAGCACGGCTCGGGAAAATCAGCCTGCGATCAGGTGCGAAGAATCCCGATGTTGCTCGGAGCGGAGATCTTCATCCGCCGGCGCACGATGCGTGCGTTGCTGACCCGTGATGGCCTCCACCAGTTCCCCGGAGCGGGTCGCGATGTTGGAGAGCAACGTGGAACCGAGTCCATGCGTGGCCTCAGTTGCTCCCTGCACGAAGAGTCCTGGCACGCGCTCGCCATTGAGCACGGCGCCGTAATCCCTAGTGACGGTGAATTCTTCACTGCCGTGACTATCAGCGTAAATCCCCGCAAGACCGCGAGATCGGAAGCCCGTGGCGCACACCACCACGTCAAAGTTTTCTGTCACCACGTCTCCGGTTACTCGGTGGCGAATGTCCACGTCGACGCTGCCGTCGGAACAATTACGCGCACCGAGCACCTCCGTGGTCCGGCGAATATCGAGCCGCTGACGCCCGGTGACGCTTTCCCGATACTGACGGTCGTGGAGCTCATCGAGGAGCTCAGATTCCACGCAGGCGTAATTGGTGTACCGGTGGCGGATCAACAGCTCGTTGCGGATCGCATCGGGCGCATGGAAGAAGTCATCAACGGCCTCCGGGTCGAACACCCGATTGGCGAAGGGGCTGTCATCGGCGGGGATGAAGCCGTAGCTGTTCAAGCTGCCCGTGACGGTATCGATATGCGGGCAATCGTGGAAGTACCGGATGGCCTCGGCTGCGGACTGGCCCGCGCCGATCACCAAAGCTCGGCGGATATCCCACCCACTGTTCAGCAGCTTCTTGGTGCGCGGGAGCAAATCGATGTTGTGGAAGATGCGCGAGGTGTCCAAGGAGCTGTCCTCTGCCCACGCAGGCATCTTGGCTTCCAGACCGCGGGCAACCACCACGTTGCGGCAGCGAATGGACTCCGACTGCTGAGCTCGCTGCCCTTCGGACTCACCGCTTCCTAACTTCCTGCGGACGTGCACCACAAAACGAGCTCCGTCTGCGGCCAGTTCCGGAAGCGTCTCGATGGACGTCACGGTGGTGTTGTACTGCGTGTCCACGGTGATGTGATCCGCGATCCATCGGAGGTAATCGGCGAATTCCACGCGTTCCGGGGTGAAGGTTTGGCGGTTAATGAAATCAATCAAGCGGTCGCTGTGATGCAAGTAGTTGATGAAGCTGAAGCGGCTCTGCGGATTGCGCACCGTAACCAGGTCTTTAAGGAAGCTGATCTGCATGTTGGATCCTTCGAGGAGCATGCCTGGGTGCCAGTTGAATTCCGGGCGGGCTTCCACAAAGAGTGCATCGAGTTCTGGAGCTTGCTCTTCGATAGCTACCGCGAGCCCGAGGTTTCCGGGGCCGATGCCGATCCCGACGATGTCGCGGACGGAATTTTCGTGGGTACTGCGCTCTGCGGATGTCTGAGCTTGACGATCGATGATGGTCACTATGGCCTCTCTGTAGGATGCGCCAACCAACTTCTTAGGGTAGGCAATGCAAAGGGTAGGCTAACCTATCTTCTATTGCTCAACAACCCCCTAGCGGGAATTGCTCACCCCGCGTCCGCAAACTCCCAGCTAGAGGCTTCACATCAACTACGTCCTCGGCTACCGACTGGAAGGCCCTCCCCACACACAGGACCACCGTGGTACGCCCGCGGCGAATATCTCTCACCGCACGCGCCACTTTCATGCCCGTCATTGAATCCACTGACGAGACCGGATCAACCATCACCAACATCTCCGGCTCAGCCAGTAGCGCTCGTGCCAATCCCAGCCGCTGCCGCTGACCACCGGAAAGATTGCGCGCACCTTCGGTCAGCTCGTGATCCAATACCCCGGCTGAATGAGCCGCCCCCGGCGCCAGTTCATCGAGCCCTAAGGCGTTAAGAATGTCTACTGCATCCTCCGCCCTGCCCTCTCCAGAGCTCCGCAGCACCGCCTGCCCCACTGTGTCCCCAAACAATGCCGGCTTCCGAGGCTCGGCAAGCACAGCGGAACGCACATCGTCTACCGAGATCTCGCAAATATCGCGCCCCCGGATCCACAGTTGTTGAGTTTGTGGCCTAGTCAGGGAGCCAAGCTCCATCGACTCCCCCGCGACCAACGCATCCACCAGAGCATCTGCCCATGCGGCTGAACAGTGCACCACCGTCAGTCGCCCCTCTGCGAACGCCACGGAAGCCTGCTCTGATCCCTCGACCTCGCCGTCTCCTTCGGCCTCACCGTCTCCACCGCGCATGGAAATGGCAGGCGTGCCAATCTGAGCAGATGGCACGCCCTGCCCCTCACGCAGCCGCTGAGCTTCCGCCACGCGCTGCAGCCTCCGAACGGAAGCCCTCGCCAATCCAATGAAGCGCGGCATTCTGCTGCACTGCCGCATCGGCTCCGCGATAAATTGTGACAGCGCCACCACGGTGACCAACTCCCCCAACGTCACATCGCCGGAAATGGTTCGATAGCCCGCGTACAGGCCCACCGCACTCAGCAACAGCACATTGCTGCCCATCGCCACGGCTTCATAACCTCCGCTGACCCACGCGAGCTTCCGAGCATCCGCACACGCCTCTTCAGATTTACGCGCATATCCACGGTAGGCCGGATGCGCGCCAGCCACTCCCGAGATCACCGGCAGCCCCTGCAGAATGTCGGTCATGCGCGCGGTCACTCGCGCGAGCAGAGTTTGTTGCCGCTCCGCGCGGCGTTCAATGATCTGAGACAGCCGGTGCAGGACTATCAACACCACCGCGCTGAGCACCAACACCACCACTCCCAGTGGCAGATCAATCAGCGCCAGAACAATCGTGCAGAAAATGGCTCCCACCAGCGCACTGATCCCCACCGGGACCACTTCGATGATGTCTACCGCCTGCACCACGTCTTCACCCACCACCGTGGGCAATTCCTGGCGAGGCAGACTGTCCGCATCGTCGGAATGCCCACCATGGCTCACCACCTGCGAGGTGATGCCTGCCCGCAATTCACATACGTTCCGAGCCGACGTAGCCTGCAGTATCCGGAACCCTGTCTGCCAGCTCACAGACACCGTCGCCAGCGTAGCGCCTAAGGCTGCGATTCCACCCACCAGGTGCCACACATTCTCGCTAGCGATAAGACTGTGCGCCAACCATCCCAGTAACACCGCAATCATGGCTTCTGCCACGTGGTAGATGCTCAGCAACAAGCCACTCAGAGCCATCGCGCGAGAATTTTTTCTGACCAGCCCGCGCAGCGTCACCACCTTGTTGTCAGACACGCGCCTGCCTCCCCTGCTCATTCCAGGCGGTCCACATATCGGCATATGTTCCGTTTCTTGCTGCCAGCTCCTCGTGCGTACCTGTTTCCACCACGCGCCCGCGCTCCATCACCACCACGCTATCGGCGGAGGTTGCTTGGCTGAGCCGGTGCGCAATCACCATCGCCGTCCGTCCGCGGATCGCCGCGCGGGCAGCGTCCTCCAAGGACATCGAAAAGGCCTCGTGTGATTGCTGTGTTTCCTCGAGGTCACCGTCATCTTCGGCCGTTGATTCGTCAAGAATGACGACGCCAGCCCGAGACAATGCCACCCTGGCCAGCGCCAGACGCTGTGCCGCCACCGCATCTACGTGCAGGCCCCCTTCGCCCAGCATTGTGTCTAAGCCCTGCTTGTCGCCATGGGACAAGGATGTGCACCAATCTTCCGCACCGGTTCGGCGCAGCGCATCCCATATTTCTGCGTCGCTGGCACCTTCGGCTGCCAGCAGGAGATTATCGCGCAAACTCATCGCGAAGACGTAGTTTTCCTGGGAGGCAACGCAAAAGATCGAGCTTCTTTCTTGCGCACTCATTCCCACCACGTCGCACCCCCCAACGGTGATCACACCCGGCTCTGCCATCTCGAGGGTTCCAGAGACAATTTCCGCAACCGTGGACTTGCCAGCTCCCGATCCGCCGACCACGCATACCGTGCACCCCGCAGGGATGTGGAACGCCAAGTCATGCAAGATCTCTGGGCCATCCTCGTACCGATAATTCAGGCCCTTGACCTCTACAGCTGGACTCTGCCGATGCGAGGAGTAGTCATCAATCGGCTGTGGCGTATCCGCACCCGCGGAGCGAATGAGTCCCACGATGCGCCCCAAGGCCGCCCCGCTGCGCTGCAGTTCATCAAAGGTGAACAGAATCGTGCCGATCGGCACGAACTGACGGTGGAACAGAATCAACGCTGCCGAGATCTCGCCCACCGTCACCGCATCTTCGCGGAAGAGCAACCAGCCTACGACAGACAGGGCTGACAACCCCATGAACTCCGCGAAGTTCTCCCGCGCCACCAGCCCGGAAAACACACGAAACGCAGCGATTGATTCGTCCCGCGAAGCCTGCGCGTAGCGCCTGGTGAGACCTTGGCGGCTATCCACCAGCCGATGCGAACGAACCGAACGAATGCCCTCCATAGAACCTTGCAAGGAACCGATGACACCGGCTTCTAATTCGCGTTGGCGTCGATACAAAGGGGCAGAACGAGGAAGATACCATCGCAACCCCAGCGCATAGAACGGAATCCCGCACAGCCCCGCCAACGCGAGGCGCCAATCCAACCCCGCTATTCCAGCGCTGGCCACCACGACCATCACCAGCGCGCTGAGGGTCGATGGAACCGACTTGCGGGCACTGCTCACCAGCGCGGCGACATCCGCACCAACTCGGCCCAGCACCTCTCCCCGGCCCAGGGACTCCACCGTGGTGGAAGGCAGATTCAGCACCGCGGCGACGGCGCGCTCACGCAACTTCGCAACTACCTGGGCAATCGTCACACCCGTCAGCGCCTCCGCAAGGCCAGCGACAACGGCAGTACCAACACACGCCACGGCAGCCCACACAATCACCTTCAGCACGCCAGACTTGCCGTCACCGGCGGCTACCGCATCGATGACGCTGGCCAGCAGATAAATGGGCGCCAGAGAGAGCAAGGCACCGGCGAAAGTGAACAGCACCGCACTAATTGCTGGAGTTGCGGTGCGACGGAGCAGGCGGCCAATCTCCGCAGCGGACTCACCAGGCGAAGCAGTGGGAAGTACGGCACTCACTTAAGCGTGAGACTTTCCTGCCGGTTGCAAGGTGGTCCACTCGCGGTCGATGAACTCCATCGCCTCGTCCCGCGATACCCCGCCGTCTACGCCACGGGAAGGGTCTCCCAGAGCCACGGTCCATCCGTCTGGCACGGCGGCGAACGTAGGCCACAACGAGTACTGTCCCTCGTCGTTGATAAGGGCGAAGAAGCTGCCCTGTTCGTCATCAAACGGGTTGCTAGACAACACGCGCTCCTTGTCTCATGATGCGGAAATAACGGGTTTATGGGCTGCGTTGGCCAAAGTGGTGGCACAAGTGCAGCAAGCGTGAATTAACTTAGCATAACCTAATATGCAGCTTTTGAGGGTTAAGTAAAGAAAAGTGTGTCCGCATGCCACCATAACCCCAGACCACACACCACAAATCACCAAAGAATAGCTCCCCGAAAGCTATTACCCACACCATCCCGCACCTCCGGCCACATTTGTGCTAACCGCACACCGGTTGGATTAAAGGATGACCACCAACCGCCCCAGCTGCCCACTATGCGGCAACAACACAAAGAAAAACGGCACCACCAGCAAATCAACCACCCGTTGGCGCTGCACCCACTGCGGACACTCCTTTACCCGCAACACCCAAACCCACAACAAAAACACCGCCACCATGGCTTTGTTCATCCAATGGGCCACCGGCACCCAATCTCTAACCACCTTCGCCGCACACCATGGCGTAACCAGGCAAACCATGCACCACCGATTCCGATGGTGCTGGTGGATCATCCCCACACCCACCATCGACCCATTCCGCATCCATGACCAAATCTTCCTCGACGCGACCTATCTAAAGTCCGGATGCCTCCTGATCGCAGCCAGTAAAACCCACGTCATCAACTGGACCTGGGCCAGACACGAAACCACCGCCGCCTACACCGAACTCCTACGCCCCATTGCCGCACCACTAATCGCAGTCACAGACGGCGGACAAGGTGCCCAATCAGCCATCCACCACTGCTGGCCAACAACACGCATCCAACGCTGCCTCGTCCACGCCCAACGAACAGTCCGCCGCCACACCACCAGCAACCCCCGCACCGATGCCGGCAAAACCCTCTACCGCCTAGCCCTGAAACTCACTCGCATCACCGACCTTGACCAAGCATCCACATGGGTCGCCCACCTGCACGAATTCGACCACACCTACCGGGAATGGATGAACGAGAAAACCACCACCAAAGACCCCGTTACCGGCGCCTACACCAAGGTCTACACCCACCAACGCGTCCGAGCGGCCTATCAATCATTGCTATCTCTGCACCGCAGAGACCTGCTGTTTACCTACCTGCAACCCCCACCAACAACCATCGACCCCGACAACCTTGCAGCAACAACAAACAGCCTCGAAGGTGGCATCAACGCCCCCATAAAAGAACTAGCCCGCAGACACCGCGGACTATCACTACCGCATCAACGCACAGTGATGGATTGGTGGCTGTATCTACATACAGAAGTCCCTGACGATCCGGTCAAGATCGCCAGGGACCAACGATGGGGTCAAGACGCACTTTCCACAGCAACAGACCTGATCACCCACAACACCACAGCCACTACCAATGACATCGGTGCACCAGCAGAATACGACACCGCCATCGACACCAGCTACCAACACAACCTCGGCATCCAAAAAGGCTGGATCAAATAACCGCAACACGCCCGGAAAAGACACACTTTTCTTTACTTAACCCGGAGGTGCGGCGTAACCATGGAGGCAAAGAAAAAGACCCCCGTAGCTACCGGGGGCCAAGAAACAACAACGGGTCAGGATGCTGCGGTTTCTGACCTCAATGATACCACCGTGGTATCACTCGGTCAACCGGGAGATACAACTTCTTCGCCTGTCCATACCGTGACTCCGAAACTCACCGATGAGCACCGTGCAGAGCTGTACGCGAGCGCGATCTCAGATGAGGTTATTGCGTCCTGCGGTGTGTACACAGCACGCACCATTGAGGCTGTGCCCAAGGAACTGCAGTGGATCGGTCCTGATGCGCTGCCGTCTCTCGTCTTTCCAATGAAAGAGATCAGCGGTGAAACCACGTACCAAGTCAAGCCTCGGCCTGGATCGGTGTGCGACAGTAAGGGTCGGCCGATGAAGTACGTCTGCCCGACCAAGGACAATGAGTGGGGTACCCCTCCGCCTGCGCTAACAGTGCTGCGCCCTGTTACTGATGAGACGAAGTATGTACTTATCGTGGAGGGCACGAAGCAAGCCCTCGCCGCCCTGTCGAACACGGACGACACGGTTGCTGTTTACCGCGTCACGGGCATCTGGGGCTGGAAGGGCTTGCAGAATTACGCTGTACTCTCGCAGTTCATGGACCTGTACGTCTGTATCGTCCCTGATGCAGACGCCAGTGAGAACCGGTACGTCTATGACGGCGCGCGCGAGTTTCGTGAACTGCTTGTCCAGTGGGGTGCAACACCGGTGCGCTTTGTACAGGTACCCGGTCAGGGTAAGCAAGGTCTCGATGACGTGCTGGCTTCTCTGCCTGAAGACAAGCGTGCGGAGATGCTTGAGCTGTGGATCAGCAAGGCCCAGGACAAGCCTGCTCGGAAGATGCCGAAAATGCCTGAGCTTCCCGGTGGTGCAGCTAATGAGAGTGAGTTGGACGCTCTGATGGAAACGATTCGTTATCCCGGGTCTGAGGTGATGGATATCCACGAAGGTAATGATGAGGTTCGCAACGAGAAGATCTTCGAGATTGTCAACGAGAAGTTTGGTGGCGAGACACTGTTTTCTCAGGGAGAACGGGCTGTCCAGATGCTGCATAGGCCTGCAACGTCTGCTTCAGATAATCGTCGTTGTGACGTTGTGCCTGTCACACGCTCGAACGGTATGAGTATCATTCGTCGCTCGGTTACGACGTTTATGATGATGAAAAACGGCCCGAGAAGTGTCAGTCTCCCTGGCTCTGAAGTTGACAACATTTTTCAAAGCGAGTCTGTAAAGAACTTGCCTCCGCTCAACGGTGTTGTGCATTCGCCGGTTGTTACTGAGAGCGGACGGATGATTCTCCACTCTGGATATGACGTTGAAACTGGGTTGGAGTTTGACCTCGATCCAGCTGTTGAGGGTTTGGATGTACCAGCCAACCCGACTGAACAAGAGGCGGACAAGGCACTTGAGCTTCTTCGCGAGATGTTTTGCGACTTTCCGTTTGAAGACGAGTCTGACTTTTTTCACGTGTTGGCCTGGATGATTACAAGTATCGTGCGTCTCTGGCTTGACGCGGTACCTGCCTTGGCCATTACGGGTAGCGGTCCTTCGGTGGGTAAAGAAAAGCTCCTGAAGGCAGCGGCTATTCTGCTCACAGGTGACGCGCTTCCCGTTTCTACGTGCCCTAACAACGACGAAGAGTGGGGGAAGGTGCTCACGTCGGTTTATGCGGCTGGTCATTCCCACGTGCATTTCGATGAGCCTCCCCGCGAGATTGATTCTCGATACCTTCGATCTGCGATCACGAATAAGACCTACTCGGGCCGTGTACTCGGCGAGTCACGACAAATTGCCGTTCGCAACATTCTGATGATGGCCTTTACCGGCAATAACGTGCGGTTTTCTCGCGACATGGCTCGCCGCATCTACTACTGCCGCTTATCAACAGACGTAGATTACGCGGAGACGAGGTCAGATTTTAAGCACAGTCCGCTAGAGGATTGGGTGCTGGAAAACCGTGGCCCGCTGATGACTGCACTGCTCACGATCATCCAGTCGTGGATAGCAGCAGACAAGCCGAAGCCTCCGTCTGGAAGAGCCGAAGGCAGTTTTGAAAAGTGGTATCAGGTCGTTGGAGGAGTGATTGTCCACGCGGGCTTCGAGGACTTTTTCGCGGACATTGAGGAGCAGCGTCGTGAGCGTAATGATGGCGAAATCGCCGATATCCAGCACCTTCACTGGCTTTACAAGTATGTGCAGGACAATGAGTTTTACGACTTTGAGGACGGTTTCCGCGCGTGGGATATCGAACGGATCATTAGCTCCATTGGCGAACAGTTGGACCTAGAAGACTCAAAGGATGTGTTGTGGAAGCAGCTGGGTATGGCAGATGCTCACGTACCCCTCCCCGACGGTATCTACGGTCTCCAGGACGCAAAAGCATACAGCCTGCAGAAGGTGTACAACTTTCTCAAGAACAGAAATCTTGAGGGTCTTGCAGTAAAGCGTGCTGTCAAGGGGTGAATGCGCCACTTCGACCGGGAGGTAGTTGTGACGCGTTGGACTCCGAAGGATGTTAAGGATGCTGCTGTTGAGCGCGTGGTGGCAGGCGAGGCAGTTAGCCTGGTCGCGCGTGATGTGGGTGTAGGCCCCGAATCGGTTTACGGTTGGTTGAGGGTAAGAGGTGTCGAACCTCCAGGCAGGCGTGCGAGTCGTTTGCGTGATCCGTTTGTCCGTGAGGCTGTTGGGTTGGTGCGTGCAGGTATGTCGATCAGTCAAGCAGCACAGACTGTTGGAATATCGACTGGCTTGCTTCACAGCAGGTTAAAGAAAGCTGGTGTAATCGAAGTGCGGCCTAGACGCGCCCACTTGTCACCTGATGAACGTGCCCAGGCCGTGGAGCGAGTGCTTGCTGGTGAGAGCTGTCAGACAGTGGCTGATGCTATCGGTGTGCATCCTTCTACCGTGTATGGGTGGATAAGGAAGCAGCGGTATGCGAAGTTACGCCGGCAGCGACATCGTCGAACGCCTGATGAGGCGGTGGTGTCTTTGCCAGATACAGGCAAGAAGCTGGGTAAAGATTCTGTTATGCCAGCACCGATGAAAACTCAAGCCGTTGATGGATTTCCTAGCGGCGTATTCGACAAACACGCCTTAGTAGGGCGTGGTCGCAGGCTTACTGTTGAAGACCGTGTTGCTATTGAAGCGGGATGTCGTGTCGGTGATTCGGCACGAGCCATCGCGCAGAAAATAAATAGGCACCACAGTGTCGTCGCTCGTGAAATCACCCGTAATGGTTGGAAGATCGTCGATGAGGACGGCACAGAGCAGCTGCGGTATAACGCCCACAACGCTGCTGTTTCTACTGCTGGTCGGATGGTGCGGCCAAAACTACGCAAGCTCGATGAAAGCCCAACGCTTCGGGGTGTAGTAGTCGATTGCCTTGCCCGCAGGTGGTCACCTGGGCGCATTAGTGCATGGCTTGAGCATGCTTTGAGAGTGTCCGATTGTTTGTGTGCGGGGTTTGGTTTACAAGTAGTCCGCGAATCGGTCGGGGTACGCCACGGCTAGTTGGTTGATGGCTTGTTTCCACCCGTTGGCTTTCGCTCCTTCAATATAGCCGTTGCATTCGATGTCGCGCTTCGCCTTCTTCGCTCGCTGGGCGGCGCGCTTGTCTTCGATGTTGCAGATCATCAACCATAGGGTCTTCAGCGCCGCGGTATCGTTCGGGAATTGGCCCCGGTTACGGGTAGCTTTACGCAGTTCAGCATTCAGCGATTCGATCGAATTGGTGGTGTAGAGCACCCGCCGGGCCGCCGGCGGGAACTGCAAAAACGGCACGAACCGGTCCCAGGCGTCGCGCCAGACTTTGACCGACTGCGGGTATTTACGGCCCAACTCTGAGGCCTCGAAAGCATCCAGGCTGGCACGGGCGGCGTCCTCGTTGGCGGCCGTGTAGATCTCACGTAGCGCCCTCGATACGGGTTTGCGGTCTTGGTAGGACACCCACCGGTTCGCAGCTCGAATCAGGTGCACGATGCAGGTCTGCACCATCGAATTCGGCCAGGTTGCCTCCACGGCTTCCGGCAGGCCTTTGAGCCCGTCGCAACACACGATGAACACGTCCTGGACGCCACGGTTGGCCAAATCTGCGCAGACTGATGCCCAGAATGCGGCACCTTCATTGTCTGCGATCCACAATCCTAAAATGTGCTTGATGCCGTCGATATCCACACCGATGGCTATGTAGCAGGCTTTGTTGACCACCCGGTGACCATCGCGGATCTTCACTCGCAGCGCGTCAAGGAAGATCACTGGGTAGAACTCGTCGAGTTGCCTGTTCTGCCAGATCAGCACCTCATCCAACACCGCATCGGTAATGGTACTGATCGTATCTGGGCTCATATCCACCCCCAGGGTGCCGGCGAGATGGTGCTGAATATCGCGCACGGTCATCCCGCCGGCGTACAACGAGATAATCATGTCGTCGAGCTCTGTCAGCCGACGGGATCCCTTCGGCACCATCTTTGGAACAAACGTGCCAGCACGATCCCTCGGCATAGTCACTTCCAACGCGCCATACCCAGAATTGACGGTCTTGGTGTACGACCCGTTGCGGTGATTGCTCTCCTGTGCGGTTTCCACCCGGGCCTTCGCCTTACGGTCGGCATGGCCGTAGCCCAAATGCGCATCCATCTCCGCCTGCAGACCAGCGTTGATCGATGCCTGCAACAGGCCTTTAACCAGGTCGCTTGCATCATCAGCAGAGGCCGACAGCTCGCTGATCAGGCTGGCCAGCTCAGGATTTTCCATCAGCTTCTCGCTGATCTCGTTGACCCTCGCCGGGTCATGGCCTTTCTTCGGTGACACAGCAGTCATTATCAGTGAAACTCCTTCAGATCAGAGCCTCACACACAAACTTCCTGACACCCTCCATGCTTTCAGCGATGATGAAAGCATGCGTATTTCCCACGAAGCGATCTACAGTGCCTTATACATTCAAGGCAAAGGCAGCCTGCGAGCCGAGCTTGAAGAAGTCATGAAGACTAAAGACGTACTTATCCGCGGCGGCTCAACACGCAAGCGTCGTGCCCGAAACGCTGGCGTGTTAACCGGTCGCCCTTGGATCAAAGGTGCTGAGATCACCCACCGCAGCCCGGAAGCTGATGACAGGGCTATTCCCGGGCACTGGGAGGGCGACCTTGTTATTGGTAAAGGTGGCAAAAGCGCGCTGATTACCCTAGTAGAGCGCACCAGCCGTTACACCCTGCTTGGACACCTTCCCGATGAGCACAGTTCACACACCGTGGTCGCAACCCTGCAGGACATGGTCAAAGACCTCAACACCGAGCAGCTAAAGACCATCACATGGGACCAAGGCGCAGAAATGGCTGTCACAGCACAAGTCCAGATTAAAGACGGCTGCCAGGTGTTTTTCTGTGAACCGCACTCACCGTGGCAGAGACCAACCAACGAGAACACCAACGGCGAGATCAGGCGCAGGTTCTACAAAAAGGGCACCGACTTTGCCACCGTCACACCCGAACATGTCGCGTGGGTGCAAAATGAGCTCAACGAAACACCCCGACAAATCCTCGGCGGCGCAACCCCACGTGAAATACTTAACGAACTATTCAAGCGTGGCGCATCCACCGCTTGATTCCGCCGCGGTGCTGTTCAAACCGGGAATGCGCACTGAAATGCGCAACGGGGGTTATTCGTCGACTGCCGCGAGCTCCTCCGTCAACGGCCGCAGCTCCGGGATCTCGGTGGAACCGCCGTTGGCCACGGCGTCCTTCTGCAGTTCGGCGAGCTCACTGTCGGTGAACTGCTTGTCGACGGCAAAGATCGTCACCTGTCCGCGCTGGTAAACGGGTGTCACTCCGGGGGTGGACCAGAGAGCCTTGTGTACCTGCCAGTTGCGCGGGCCGTTCCAGAAGGTGTTGCCGGAGGAGACGATGAAGCGCACGCCGAGGTCCGCGGCGGCTTCGTCGACGGGCGTGACCGCATCCGGGTGCCCCTTCTCGCCGGCGCCGAGTTGGCCGGCGCGCCCCCCGAGGACGATCGAGTCGGTGCCCATGCCGCCGGAGGGCCACAGGTAGTGGCGGGCGACGGTGGGCACACCGTAGAGGCCGTACGCCCACGAATACCCGTCGGTGGACTCGCCCATAACAAGTCCCTCCTTGGTCTCGGGGCGGGAAGCGAGCCACTGGTACGCCTTCAGCTGGTCGTCGTCGACCATGCGGTCGTTCACGCGAGAAGCGTCGAAGGCGAGCCCGGCGCCGTCGACAGCCACCGTCGACGCCCACGCGCCGGTTCCCCACCCAGCGAAGACGGCCAGGACCGCCGAGGCGGCCGATGTGCCCCACACCCACGGGCGGGTGCCGTAGCGGGCCGCGATAGGCGCCAGCGCGAACACCCGGATGATCACAGCCACGCCCACGGCTGCGGCGGCGATGACCGTCATGGCCACCACGGTGACAATGCGGTGCGCCGAGTTGTAGTGTGGCGCACCGAGCGCCGTCAACAGCGGCTCCCACATGCCCTCGAAGGGGCGCAGGGCGTGGGCGGTGCAGGCCACCATGATCCCGTAGAAGACCGGCGCCCACACCTGGCCGCGCCACACCACCACCGCCACGGCACCGAAGCCGGCGAGCCACAGCAGGACGGTGGGGTCGAAGTCGGGGAAGAATTCGCCGACGTGGCGGGTGCGCATCATGAACGCCTTCTCCCAGGCCTCCGCCGCGGTGACGCTCTCCTGGGCGTCCCAGGTGTTCACTTCTTCCGCCTGCGAGCTGCCGGCGAGCAGCTGCGGCAGGAATGCCGCGGGCGCGCCGATCGCCGGGATGGCAAGCCACAGCAGATCACCGACACGAGAGCGGTCCGGGTGCCACAGCAAGTAGGTCAGCCAGTACAGCGCCACCGCCAGCACGACGACGAGAACAGCGGACGGGTGCACCTGCATCATGCCGAGGAATGCGAAGAGCGTCGGCAAGGCCAGGGCGCGGTAGCGCGGCACCTGCATGAACAAAGCAATGGCGATGCCGGATAGCCCGATCGCCACGATGTAGGGGCGCATGCCCACGAAGTCCGGGATCCACACCAGCACCGGGGAGGCATACACAGCGATGCCCGCTAGACCGGCGGCGATCTGCGCGACCATCCCGTGCCCGCGCGCCATCGCCCACGCGAGACCTGCAGCCCCCGCCGTCAGCGCCAGGCTCGGCAGAACTATCGACGCCAGATTCAGCGCCTCCACCGGCTCCAAGCCCGCGGCATGGCCGAAGAGGGCTGTCGCCGCATGGAAAGCGGAGGGGTAGAACAGGTCGAGATGCGTCTGGGGGTTCTGCAGCTCGCCCATCCGGGTCGGCGAAGCGATGCCTTCATCCATGATGAAGCGGACGGCGTTGACGTGCCATTGTGTGTCCCAGCCCTGGACGACATTCTTCAATTGGCCGGGGACCTGCGACTGGAGCTCCAGCTGTTTGGCGATGAGCATCCACGCGCCGACGGCGACGCCGGCGCCGGGCAGCACCCACGACGGGTCGGCGATGCTGCCCTTCCGCCAGTCCCCCGGCCACAGCGCCCGCCGCCAACTCGCCGCGCCCCTGCGCTTCGCGCGGCGGGCGAAGGCGTAGCGCCAACCACCCGCCGCGCACAGCATGAGTATCAGGAAGACGACGAAGGACGTCCAGCCGAAGCGGATGCCCATGGCCCCGTACATCCAGCTGGCAAGCCCGACGATGCCGAAGGTCGCCGGCAGGGAGGCGGCAGCGGCGGCGGGCAGTTTGGCCCCCGCCACCCACGCGAACAAGAGTCCCGGCAAGGTGAACACAGCGATCGCCAACCACACGGCACCGACTGCGTCCATGCGTCCCACCTCCGTGGAGATCCGTTCGAATTTACCTGCCCAAGAATTCTATTCCTTCGTCCCGGATGTCTCGGAGTGCACCTCCGAAAGATCCCGGCGTTGCGCGGTGTGGGCCGCGCGAGCTGCAAGTTCGCTTACATCGGGGTAATCGACGGCGATGAGGGTCAACCCGTTCGCGGGGGCCAGCCGTACGGAACTGGAGCGTTCCTTCTCCCCCAGCAACCCAGCCGCCCAACGAGCCGCCCGCTTGCCGGAGCCCACGTCAAGGCATGTGGCTACCAATGCGCGGACCATGTGCCAGCAAAAGGCGTCGGCCACGATCACCGCTTCATACAGTTCTGGTTCCTCGGCGGTGGACACGTCGTGCCACTCGAAGGACACGATCTCCCGGATCGTCGTTGCGAACGGGCGCGCCTTGCAGAACGCAGCGAAGTCGTGCAGCCCGACTACCGCGTTAGCCACCTCCTGCATGGCGTCTAGGTCGACTCTCCGCGGCCACACCGCTGTGTCGCGGACGCGGGTGGGCAGGGCTCCCCCGGCCGCCGTGGTCACCCGGTAGCGGTACGTGCGCGTCAGCGCGGAGAACCGCGCGTCGAAGCCGTCGGGCGCGAAGCCCACGTCCGCCACCCGGATGTCGGGTTCGAGCATTTTCGCTAATCTGCGCACCAACCTCCCCGGATCCCCCTCAATCGACCTCTGGTCCAGCGACGCCGCAGGAACATCCGCGTGCGCGACCTGGCCTGCTGCATGCACCCCGGCGTCGGTGCGCCCCGCCACGGTCAACTCCACCGGGTGACGCAGAATCAGGCTCAACGTGTCCTCGATGTCGCCCTGCACTGTGCGAAGTTCCTCCCCGCCCGCCGGTTTTTGCCGTGCCCAGCCGTGGAAGTCGGTGCCGTCGTAGGCGATATCGAACCGCAGGCGAACCATTTCTCCCCCGCTGGAGGGCACGTTGGTGCGGGTTTCTTCAGTGCTCATGATTCTCCATACGCTAGCAAGAACGCCCGCTCCCCAATTTCGGGGAACGGGCGTTTCAGCGCTTCAGGCTAGCTGGGCGAGATGCTTACTTCTCGTCCTCGGCGGTCGTCTCCTGGACCTCCGGAGCCTCAGCGGTGTCCTCGGCCACAGCGTCGTCGTTGGACTCGGCGTCGGCCGGAGCCTCAGCCTTGGTCTCCTCGGCCTTCTCCTCAGCCTCAGCAGCCTTCTGCTGGGATGCGGCGGCGCGTGCTGCACGGGTCGCCTCGGAGGTCACGGTCTCCTCGAGAACGAGGGAGATGTTGGCCATCGGAGCGTTGTCGCCCTTGCGGTTCTCGAGCTTGATGGTGCGGGTGTAGCCACCTGCACGGTTCTCGAACTTCGGGGCGAGCTCGTTGAACAGGTACGCCACGACGTCCTTGTTCGGGATGTCCTTGGCCACGGCGCGGCGGTCAGCGACCGAGCCGGACTTGGCCTTGGTGATCAGCTTCTCTGCGTACGGGCGCAGCACCTTGGCCTTGGCCTCGGTGGTGTTGATGGAGCCGTTCACGAACAGCTGGCTGGCCAGGTTGGACAGAATGTGCTTCTGGTGGCCAGCCGAACCGCCGAGACGCGGGCCCTTCTTCGGGGTAGGCATTGTTGTACTCCTCATGTTGTTTCGCGGACTCTATCGCTTATGGGCGGGAGCCTGCGGAAACGGTGTTCATTGAAACGTCAGTGTCAGTGCGCGTTGATTACTCGGCGTCATCCATGGAGCCGTCGACGAAGTCGCCGGTCTCTGCGTCGTAGCCCTCAAGCTGGGTCGGATCGAAATCTTCCGGGGCATCCTTGAGAGTCAGGCCCAAAGAAGCGAGCTTGATCTTCACTTCGTTGATGGACTTCTGGCCGAAGTTGCGGATGTCCAGCAGGTCGGATTCGGTGCACTCGGCAAGCTCACCGACGGTGTGGATCTCCTGGCGCTTCAGGCAGTTGTAGGAACGCACGGAGAAGTTCAGGTCCTCGATCGGCATGTTGTACGCGGCGATGTACTCCGTCTCCTGCGGGGACGGGCCGATCTCGATGCCCTCTGCGGCGGTGTTCAGCTCACGTGCGAGGCCGAACAGCTCCACGAGGGTGGAACCTGCGGACGCGAGAGCGTCGCGGGCGGTCATGGAGTTCTTGGTCTCCACATCGATGATCAGCTTGTCAAAGTCGGTACGCTGCTCGACACGCGTCGCCTCAACCTTGTAGGACACCTTCAGCACCGGCGAATAGATCTGGTCGACCGGGATACGGCCGATCTCGCCGCCGGAGTTGGGCATCGCCGGAACGTAGCCGCGGCCGCGCTCGACAACGAGTTCCATCTCCAGGCGCGCCTGCTCGTTGAGCGAGGCGATGTGCAGGTCCGGGTTGTGCACGGTGACGTCAGCCGGCAGATCGAAGTCTGCTGCGGTGACCTCGCCCGGGCCTTCCTTGGACAGGTACATGACCACCGGCTCATCGGAGTCGGAGGACAGCACGAGGTCCTTCACGTTGAGGATGATCTCAGAGACGTTCTCCTTGACACCGTTGATCGTGGTGAACTCGTGGAGCACACCCTCGATCTTGATGGAGGTCACGGCTGCGCCCGGGATGGACGACAGCAGCGTGCGGCGGAGAGAGTTACCGAGGGTGTAACCGAAACCGGGCTCGAGCGGCTCGATGACGAACTTCGAGCGGTTGGTGTCGATGTACTCCTCAGTGAGCTGAGGACGCTGAGAGATGAGCATGGACTTCTCCTTTTCCGGCGACCGCTATATGACGCCGTAGAGAGTGCCAGCGGCCAGTGCCGCCAACACGGATGACAATTGAAGGGGGCTCCGCTAACCGCGGAACTCCTACCTTACTTCGAGTAAAGCTCGACGATGAGCTGCTCCTGCAGCGGGACGTCGATCTGAGCGCGCTCGGGCAGCTGGTGCACGAGGATGCGCAGGGTCTCCGGAACGACCTGGAGCCACGCCGGGACGACGGAGTCGACCAGCGCGTCCTGGGCTTCTTCGAACCAGAGCATGTTGCGGGACTTGTCACGCACATCGATGATGTCGTACTGGGTCACGCGGTAGGACGGCACGTTGGTCTTCTTGCCGTTGACCGTGAAGTGGCCGTGGGACACCAGCTGACGGGCCTGACGGCGGGTACGTGCCAGACCGGCGCGGTACACGACGTTGTCCAGACGGGACTCCAGCAGGATGAGCAGGTTGTCGCCGGTCTTGCCCGGGAGGCGGTTGGCCTCCTCGT
Source organism: Corynebacterium sp. P4-C1 (assembly GCF_030503595.1). Classification (NCBI taxonomy): domain Bacteria; kingdom Bacillati; phylum Actinomycetota; class Actinomycetes; order Mycobacteriales; family Corynebacteriaceae; genus Corynebacterium; species Corynebacterium sp. P4-C1. The sequence continues at coordinate 1,371,330 of NZ_CP129966.1, forward strand.
AGTAGCGGCGGAACTGCTTCTCCATCACACCGTAGGTGTAACGGGCCTTCTGCTTCTCCTGGAGCTGCAGCAGGTACTCAGATTCCTTGATGCGGGCGCGGCCAGCCTGCCCCGGAGGGTAGGGACGACGCTCGAAGGACATGTCGCCGCCGACAAGGTCGACGCGAAGGCGGCGAGACTTACGGGTAGCAGGGCCGGTATAACGAGCCATGATGTATTACCTCTTTTCCTTTCTCACCAGTTAAACGCGACGACGCTTCGGCGGACGGCAGCCGTTGAACGGCTGCGGCGTCACGTCGGAGATCGAGGACACCTCCAGGCCGGCGGCCTGGAGCGAACGGATGGCGGTCTCGCGGCCGGAGCCCGGACCCTTGACGAAAACGTCGACCTTCTTCATACCGTGGTCCATTGCCTTGCGGGCAGCGTTCTCGGCGGCCATCTGGGCAGCGAACGGGGTGGACTTGCGGGAGCCCTTGAAGCCGACGTGGCCGGAGGACGCCCACGAGATCACAGCACCGTTCGGGTCCGTGATGGACACGATGGTGTTGTTGAAGGTGGACTTGATGTACGCGTGGCCAGCGGCCACATTCTTCTTGGCTACGCGACGACCGGAGCGGCGCGCAGCGGAGGAGCGAGTCTTCGGTGGCATAGGTTACTTCTTCTTTCCTGCGATGGTCTTCTTCGGTCCCTTGCGGGTACGCGCGTTGGTCTTGGTGCGCTGGCCGCGGACCGGGAGTCCACGACGGTGACGCAGGCCCTGGTAAGAGCCGATTTCGATCTTGCGGCGGATATCAGCCTGAACTTCGCGGCGGAGGTCGCCCTCAACCTTCCACGAGTTCTCGATGACATCACGAAGAGCGGCGACCTGATCGTCGGTCAGGTTGTCGGTGCGCAGGTCAGGAGAGATGCCCGTCTTCTCGAGCAGCTCCTTGGAACGGGCCGGGCCGATTCCGTAGATGTAGGTAAGTGCGACCTCCATACGCTTATTGCGCGGTAGGTCGACACCAGCTAGACGTGCCATGTGGTACGTGCCTTTCGGGTTGTTTCGGTGGTTTTCTCCCCACTCGTCCACGCCAAGCGGCACTTGTGTCCGGTCCGTACCGGACTATTGGGCCGTGATTCACGTGGCTCCAGCCACCGCAGCCGGAGGTTGCATGGATCGTCGGTGCTGTGCGGCATCCGATCCGAGAGTAAGGAGGCTTCTGTTCTGGTGCTTTTGACTCGGCTACCGAGCCGAACAAGCTGTCCCACCCCTAGGGGGTGAATTTACTTGTAGCGGTAGACGATACGTCCGCGGTCCAGGTCGTACGGGGACAGTTCCACGACGACGCGGTCCTCGGGGAGAATGCGGATGTAGTGCTGGCGCATCTTGCCGCTGATGTGTGCGAGAACCTCGTGACCGTTGTCGAGCTCGACACGGAACATCGCGTTCTTCAAGGGCTCGATAATGCGGCCCTCGACCTCGATTGCGCCTTCTTTAGCCATACACTCCGCTTTCCCGGCACCGGCAAAACTGCTGGTGCCTAACGTATTTGAGTCAATTGCTTGCGGTGCGCTGGGTTTTCCCCGCACACCACGTGACCACTTTAGCCATCTACCTGCGGGAAAGCAAAATCCTCCCAGCCCGGCCCGTTGGGGTCGGATGGGAGGATGCGCGTGGCCTTGAGGCGCGCCTTTAAAAGACGTGGACCTGATCGCCGATCTGCAAGTTGTTGAAGTAGGTCTGGGCATCTTGGCGGTACATGCGGATGCAGCCGGCCGACTTGATGGACGGGTCGCCCTGGTGGAAGGCGATGCCGTTGTTAGTGAAGTACGTCGCGTACGGCATCGGGGCGTTGTTGAACTCGTAGGAGATCTCGTCCTTGACCTTGCGGTTGACGTAGTGGAAGCCCTTCGGTGTCTCCTGCCCCGGCTTGCCGGACGCCATGCGGACCGGCCCATAGGTGATCTTGCCGTTGCTCTGCAGCCAGGTGCGCTGATTCTTCAGGTCGACGCAGGCGCGTGCCGACGGGGCGCAACCACCAGGCTGCGGCTTCGGGGCCGGTTTCGGCGCGGGCTTCGGCTGCGGTGCAGGCTTCGGGGCCGGTTTCGGCGCGGGCTTCGGCTTCGGTTTCGGCGTGTGCTCCGCGATCAGGCCGGGAGCGATAGCTTCGACGAGGCCGTCGATGCCGTCGTGAAGCTGCTTCTCGAAGGCCTTGTTGGCACCGGCGAGCGCGGTCGCCTGGGCGCGCAGAGCGTTACGTGCGTCCCACACGGCGTTGCGTGCGTTGGTGTTCAGCTGCATGGATGCGGCCTGCAGGTTCTTCTCGGCCTGCTGCAGGAACGCCGAGGAGCTCGACGCAGTCAGGTTCGGCAGGGCCGGAGCAGGCGCGGCCTCGGCGGTCGCGGGGCTTGCGACGATAGCGGCGACGATGCCCGCGCCAGCCAGCAGCGAACCTGCGCGGCGGGCAAAGCGGGAGGTTTTGGTTTCAAGCGCGTGGCGCGGTGTGAAGGACATGGTGGAAAGTATAACGCCCCATGCCGGAAAACGGTGAGCCAACCGGCAATTTCCCCAGGCTTGTCTACCCGACCCGTGGAGTGAGAATCCGGGGGCCGTCAGCGGTCGCGGCGACAGTGTGCTCCCAGTGCGCGGCGGGGGAATGATCAGCGGTGACGACTGTCCAGTCGTCGTCGAGCACGGTCGAGCCGGTCTCACCGCCGAGGATCAGCATCGGTTCGATGGCCAGGACGGAGCCTTCGTCGATAAGCGGGCCGCGGCCCGGATGTCCTTCGTTGCGCAGGTACGGGTCCTCGTGCATCTCGTGGCCGATGCCGTGTCCGCCGTATCCGGCGAGAATGCCGAGCTTGATGCTGAACTCCTCTTCCGCCTCGCGGGTCGCCACCTCGAGCGCGTGGGAGATATCGGTGAGCCGGTTGCCGGGCACCATCGCTTGGAGGCCTTCGAGTAGCACTTGCCTGGTTGCGCGGTTGAGCTTATCGACGTCCCCCGCCAGCTCCCCCACCCCAAAGCTCCAGGCCGAGTCGCCGACCCACCCCTCGAGGGTCGCCCCGCAGTCGATGGACACCAAGTCCCCCTCCTTGAGGACCGTCTTGGTGCTCGGGATGCCGTGGACCACGACTTCGTTCACGGACGCGCAAATGCTGCCTGGGAAGCCCTGGTACCCCTTGAAAGTAGGGGTCGCGCCGTGCCGGCGGATCACTTCTTCGGCGACCTCGTCCAAGTCAGCGGTTGTCACACCGGGTGCCGCCGCTTCACGCACTTCCTGCAGCGCAATGCCGACAATGCGGCCGGCTTCCTCCATCGCGTCGAGCTCCCCCGGTGACTTTGCGGGAAGGGACTTCTTACGGCCGAACAGCATCATGCGGTTGCCTCCATGAATAAAGAATGCGCTGGCCTAGCTAAGGCCAGCGCGGTCATTGGTGCAGTGGGGCGGCGGCTACTTGCCCAGCTGCTCCATTGCGCGGGCGTTGACCTCGTCGACATCGCCCTCGGCGTCGATGTTGATGATCGCATCGCCGTAGTGGTCGATCAGCGGCGCGGTCTCGTCCCGGTACACCTGCAGACGGGTGCGGATCGTGTCCTCGTTGTCGTCGGCGCGACCACGGGCCAGCATACGCTCAACCACAACGTCCTCGTTGATCTTGAAGTTGAGGACGCCGTCGAGCTTCTGGTCGTTGCGCTTGAGCAGATCCTCGAGGATCTCGGCCTGCTCAACGGTGCGCGGGAAGCCGTCGAGGAGCCAGCCGTTCGCGGCGTCTTCCTCGTTCAGGCGCTCCTCCACCATGCGCGCGGTGACATCGGTCGGGACGAGCTTGCCCGCGTCGATGTACTCCTTGGCTTCCTTGCCCAGCGGGGTGCCCTCGCCGATATTGGCGCGGAACAGATCGCCCGTTGAGATGTGGGGGATGTTCAGCTTCTCCGAGAGGATCGCTGCCTGGGTACCTTTACCGGCACCGGGAGGGCCGAGGAGAACGAGACGCATTATTTCAACAGTCCTTCGTAGTTGGATTGCAGTAGCTGGGATTCAATTTGCTTCACCGTGGTCAGGGCCACGGAGACCATAATCAGGATAGCCGTGCCGCCGAACGCGGACATGCTGCCCCCCTTGCCGCTGCCGCTAATACCCAGGTCCAGAGCGATATTCGGGAGGATCGCGATGAGGCCGAGGTAGATGGCGCCGACGAAGAGCAGGCGGTTCATCACGAACGCCAGGTACTCGGCCGTCGGGCGGCCCGGACGGATGCCCGGGATGAAGCCGCCGTACTTCTTCATGTTGTCCGCCTGCTCGTACGGGTCGTACTGGATGGAGACGTAGAAGTACGCAAAGAAGATGATCAGCGTGAAGTAAATCAGGATGTACTGCCACGAAGCCGGGTTCTGCAGCCACGCGATGACGGTGGACATCCACCAGTTGTCCGGCGGCGTGGGCTTGTTGGAGTTGATGATCTGGGTGATCAGGACCGGAACGTACATCAGGGAGGACGCGAAGATCACCGGGATAACGCCGGCCTGGTTGACCTTGAGCGGCAGATAAGTCGAGGTTCCGCCGTACTGGCGGCGGCCGACCATGCGCTTGGCGTACTGCACCGGGATGCGGCGCTGGCCCTGCTCGATGAAGACGATGCCGACGACAAGCAGGATCACCGCTGCGATGACCACGGCGAAGACGACTGGGCCGGACTGGCGGAAGATATTCGCGCCGTCCGTGGGCAAGCGGGTCGCGATACCGGCGAAGATGAGCAGGGACATGCCGTTGCCGACGCCCTTTTCCGTGATGATTTCGCCGAGCCACATGATCAGAACAGCACCGGAGGTCATCACGATCACCATCATCGCGAGGGTCCACAGGTTGCGGTCCTCAACGAGGACGGGCACACCCTGGCCGAGCAGCTGCTCGCGGTCCGCCAGCGCCACGATGCCGGAAGACTGGAGCAGCGCCAGCGCCACGGTGAGATAACGCGTGTACTGCGTCATCTTCGCCTGGCCGGACTGTCCTTCCTTCTTCAGCTCCTCGAAGCGCGGGATGACGACGGTGAGCAGCTGCACGATGATCGACGCAGTAATGTACGGCATGATGCCGATGGCGAAGATCGATAGCTGCAGCAGCGCGCCGCCGGAGAAGAGACTGATCACCGAGAAAATATTGGCGTCGTTGTCCTTGGTGAGCGCGCTGAGGCGCTCGGCGATTACTCCGTAGTCGACACCCGGGGTCGGGATCTGCGCACCGATCCGGTACAGGATGATCAGCGCAATGGTGATCAAAATCTTCTTGCGTAGATCGGCGTCCTTGAACGCCTGAACAATGGCTGACACGTGGCCTCCTGGCTCTTCCCGCCCACTGTGTACGCCAACCCCATAACGGCGCCGCACCCAGCGAAGGAAGTAGCGGACAGTAGATAACGTAGGTTGATGCCCGGCCGCGCCGTGTCATACCGGAACGGTGGACATATTTTGACTCGTCCACCCTACCAGGTGGGTATGCGAAACTACGATTCCCCCGGCAAGCTTCCGCGCGGCCCACCGCGGAAGAACCACGTCGGGGAGGCACGGAACGCCAAAACTCCCCGCCGGGAAGCGCTCTCGCGCACCCCGGCGGGGAGTTTCAGTTCAAGGTAGGACTAGTCCTCCTTGGCCTCCTCAGCCTTGTCAGCCTTCTCGACCTTCGGAGCAGCCTCGGTGATCGAGCCACCGGCTGCCGAGATCTTCTCGGCGGCGGACTTGGAGAACTTCTCTGCGGTGATGTCGAGCTTGACGGAGATCTCGCCGTCGCCCAGCACCTTCACCGGCTGGTTCTTGCGGACCAGGCCAGCGGCAGCGATGTCTGCGGAGGTGATGGAGCCACCCTCCGGGAACGCCTTGGCCAGGTCGGAAACGTTGACCACCTGGTAGACGATCTTGTTGTTGTTCTTGAAGCCCTTGAGCTTCGGCAGACGCATGTGCAGCGGCATCTGGCCACCCTCGAAAGCGGCGGAAACCTGCTTACGAGCCTTGGTGCCCTTCGTACCGCGGCCAGCGGTCTTGCCCTTGGAAGCCTCACCGCGGCCGACGCGGGTCTTGGCCTTGTTCGCACCCTCAGCCGGGCGCAGATCATGGAGCTTAATGATGTCAGCCATGTCAGTACCTACTCCCCTGCTACTTCTTCAACGGTGACCAGGTGGGCCACCTTGAGGATCTGGCCGCGGGTCGCGCCGTTGTCCTGCTTGACAACAGACTGCCCGATCTTGCGCAGGCCGAGAGCCTCGAGGTTCTTACGGGTGGCCGGCTTCTCGCCGACCATTCCGTGGTGAAGTGTAATTTTCAGTGCCATTGTGCTTAAGCCTCCTGTCCTGCGCGCTTACGCAGCATACGTGCGGGGGCGACTTCCTCGATGGACTTGCTGCGGCGGGCAGCAACTTCCTCGGGGCGCACAAGTTCCTTCAGGCCCGAAACGGTGGCGCGAACCACGTTGAGGGCGTTGTCGGAACCCAGGGACTTGGCCAGGATGTCCTGGACGCCGGCGCACTCGAGCACCGGACGGGCAGCGCCGCCGGCGATGACACCGGTACCGGGAGCAGCCGGGCGCAGCATGACCACGCCAGCGGCATCCTCGCCCTGGACCGGGTGGGGGATGGTGCCGCCGATCATCGGGACGCGGAAGAAGTTCTTGCGGGCTTCCTCTGCACCCTTCTGGATAGCGGCGGGGACTTCCTTCGCCTTGCCGTAGCCGACACCGACCATGCCCTGGCCGTCGCCGACCACGACGAGCGCGGTGAAGGACATGTTGCGGCCGCCCTTGACGGTCTTGGCGACACGGTTGATGGTGACAACGCGCTCGATGTACTTGTCGCGCTCGTCCTGGGCACCGCCACGGCGGTCGTCGCGGCGGCCGCGGCCACCACGCTCGTTGCGGCCGCCGCGGTCGTTGCGACCGCTGCGTCCGTTGTTGTTCTGCTTGTTCTGGTCGTCGGCGGATGCTCCGCCGTCACGCCGTTCACGCTCGGCCATGTCGCGATCCTTCCGTTGAGTATCGTTTGCGGTGGTCATTAGAACTTCAGACCACCTTCGCGGGCGGCGTCGGCAAGCGCGGCGACGCGGCCGTGGTATTTGTAGCCGCCACGGTCGAAGACGACCGTCTCGATGCCGGCTTCCTTGGCGCGCTCCGCGATGAGCTCGCCCACCTTGGCTGCCTTAGCCTTCTTGTCACCATCGAGGGTGCGCACTGCATCTTCCATGGAGGAAGCGGCCACGAGGGTGTGGCCGGCCAGGTCGTCGATCACCTGGACGTGCATGTGACGGGAGCTGCGGTGCACAACGAGACGCGGGGTCTCCGGGGTGCCGCGCAGGGTCTTGCGGATGCGGTTGTGGCGGCGGACGCGGGCCTCACGGCGGCGGGTAGCAATGTCCCGGCCGACCGGGGTGCGCTTCTGAGTAGTCTTTTCTTCAGTGCTCATGGTTTACTTACCCGTCTTTCCGACCTTGCGGCGAATCTGCTCGCCCTCGTAGCGGATGCCCTTACCCTTGTACGGGTCATCCTTGCGGAGGCGGCGGATATTCGCGGCAACCTGGCCAACCTGCTGCTTGTCAATGCCTTCGATGGAGAGCTTCGTGTTGCCGTCGACGGCGAACGTGATGCCCTCCGGAGCCTCGATGAGGACCGGGTGCGAGTAGCCGAGGGAGAACTCGAGGTTCTTGCCCTTCAGCTGGACACGGTAGCCGACACCGAAGATCTCCATGTTGATCTTGTAGCCCTCGGTCACGCCGACAACGCAGTTGTTGATCAGCGAGCGGGACAGGCCGTGGAGCGAGCGGTTGTCGCGGTGGTCATTCGGGCGAGAAACCACGATCTGGTTCTCTTCAACGGCGGCGGTGATCGGTGTCGGAACATCGACGGTCAGGGTGCCCTTCGGGCCCTTCACCTCGACGTGCTGGCCGTCAATCTTGGTTTCGACGCCGTTGGGGATTGCGATAGGTGCGTTACCTACACGAGACATATCTGTTCAACCTCCCTTTACCAGACGTAGGCGAGGACTTCCCCACCCACACCCTTCTCTTGGGCCTGACGGTCGGTGAGCAAGCCGTGGGACGTGGAGATGATGGCCACGCCCAGGCCGCCGAGAACCTGCGGCAGGTCGTTGGACTTCGCGTAGACACGCAGACCGGGCTTGGACACGCGGCGCAGACCTGCGATGGAGGCCTGACGGGACGGTCCGTACTTGAGGTCCAGGGACAAGGTCTTGCCGACCTTCTCTTCCTCGACCTTGTAGTCAGTGATGTAGCCCTCCTGCTTGAGGATCTCCGCGATGTTGACCTTCAACTTCGAGGAGGGCATGGACACGGTCTCGTGGTGCGCGTTGTTTGCGTTGCGCACGCGAGACAGCATGTCCGCAATGGGATCTGTCATGGTCATGGTTGACCGCTTACCTTTCTCGTTGCGGTTCCCGTTACCCACCTTGTCCTCCACACCTCCGGGGCATGGGGGACTCGCGTTATCCGTGTGTTCTGTCGGGGGCTACTACGAGTCCGGACTGCACCTGACCGGCACTTTTCCGGACTCAAGACAGTGGCGCTCCTTGCCGCTCAGTAACGGAAGGTGCTCGCCGCCACCCTTCATACGGTCCGCATTTCGGCGGGGGGCCTGCAACAAAGTTGGATGTTTACGTTCAATGCGGGTCGTGCGCACGCTCAGCGCGCGCAGAACCGTTGCTAAACAATACAGGTCAGGGCACGGAAGGCACAAATTGCTTATCGACGCCTCCCGCCGGCCCCGAAGGATTTCCCCCCCACAGATGCCGCCGCAAGAGCCGCGGCCACGAGAACTGCCCCCAGTCTTTTCGTCTTTTTCACCCTGTACGCCACTGAAACTCCATCCCGAAAACAAATAATGTGTCCTGCGAAACATTAAGACGCGCATTGGGCGGAAGCTGGAGATTGGTTATTAGGTGCTGAAATTTATGTAGTTTCATACACAAACGCATGTGGGCCTACGGTGCCCCAGCAGCTAGCACGGCAGGGCCGGGCGGGCGCGCACCCGGGTCTGGCCGAGATCGCTCGATTCCCCGGCGCTGGCGCCGCGGTGGAACGAATCGCCGTGCACGGTGGCCTTGGATGCGCGGTTGGTGAATATGATGCCCTGCTCCGCGGCGAAAGCATCCATGGCGTCCTGGGCTTTATCGCGGTCGTCCATGAGCGCGAGCGCGTACTCCCCTTTCCCGGCGGCGACAGACCCCTCGGCGGCCTGGAGCCGGTCCGCGACCACGCTGATGAACCCGCCCATGTAGGACCGGCGCGCCACCACCGTGGCCACCCCGAGCACACGGTTGCCGCTGACCTGCTGCGCTCCAGCAGCCATCTGCGGGTTCAGGACGGCGTAGAGCATCTCCGCGCGCTCCACGTGCCGGCGCAGACCGAATGCCGTGACGGCCGAGACCTTCCGGGAGCGCCGCGCACTTTCCATGTACGCCACGCAGTGCAAGGCGGAGCAAACGTTCAACAGAAGCGACGCTTGCATGTCCGTGTAAGCCCCGCTGAGCGCGAATGTGCGCATAATCACCTCGTCCGCATCGGAGTGGTTGCGCAGGTCCCTCTCCTCGAACCCGTAGGCCGCCATGAGGTCGAAGGCCTTCTGGTAAAAAACCTCCCCCTCGGCGGTCCCCGCCCGGTCCGCAGCCTGATTGAGCAGCTTTTGCACGCGTTCCTTGATCTTGTCGATGTTCGTCGTACCCATGTTTCCCCCTTGGTTTTGTGTCTGGAAGGTACACCGCTGGTTCTACCGCGCACGGTCACCCCCACCTGCCGGATTCGAACAGGCACCTGTGGATAACTCCGTCGCGGGCACGACCTGAATTTCGGGGCTAGTCTCGGTACCAAGGCTGCGACAAAGCTGAAGCAGCGAACACGAGCGAAGGAGCATCAATGATCCATCCGAACGCATCGCGCAAGGTCGACGTCGACGCAGAAAACCCCACTCCCGGTAACAAGGTCGTGCTGATCGGCGCCGGTGATGTCGGAATGGCCTACGCATCCGCCATTGTCAACCAGGGTCTGTGCGACCACCTGGCCATCATCGATCTGAATGAGGAAAAGGTCTGGGGCGAAGTCCAAGACCTGAACCACGCTGTGCCGTGGTCGGGCCACAACACCCGCGTCACCCAGGGCACCTACGAGGACTGCCGTGACGCTGCTGTCGTCGTCAATTGCGCTGGTGTCGCACAGCGCGACGGTGAGACCCGCCTCGAGCTGGTCGGCCGCAACGTGAAGATCTTCAAGTCCATCGTCGACGAGGTCATGGACCACGGCTTCAACGGCATCTTTGTCGTCGCCACCAACCCAGTCGATGTCCTCGCGTACGCGACCTGGAAGTTCTCCGGTCTGCCGTCCAACCGCGTCATTGGCTCCGGCACCGTGCTGGACACCGCCCGCTACCGCTACGCGCTCGGCGAGTACTTCGACGTCTCCGCCACCAACGTCCACGCCTACGTCATCGGCGAGCATGGCGACACCGAGCTGGCTGTAACTTCCTCCGCTTCCGCCGCGGGCATCCCGCTGAAGGACCGCCTGGAGAAGCTGGCGGAGACCGACGCGGACACCTCCAGCAAGATGGAGGAGATCTTTGTCAAGACCCGCGACGCGGCCTACGACATCATCCGCGCCAAGGGCTCCACCAGCTACGGCATCGGCGGTGGCCTGGCCCGCATTACCCGCGCTGTGCTGAAGAACGAGGGAGCTGTCCTGCCTGTCAGCGCGCTGCTCGAGGGCCAGTACGGTGAAGAGAACATCTACATCGGCACCCCGGCCGTGATCAACCGCAACGGCATCCAGGAGGTCGTCGAGCTCTCCCTCGACGAGCACGAGTCCGAGCAATTCGCACACTCCTCCAAGGTCCTGCGCGACGTCATGAACCAGGCGGAGCTCACGGACTAGGAGCTTCCTGACGGACGCGTTCACACCCCCTGACCTCGCCCACGAGAGGGCGCGCGACAGGGGGTGTTCTTCGTCAAGCGTCTGCTTTCACACCGACAAGCTGAAGGAGAAAAGACATGATTTCCTACTTGACCGACATGGACGGTGTACTCCACCGGGAAGGTTCCGTGATCCCAGGCGCCGAGGAATTCATCACCGCTTTGCGGGAGGAGGAGATCCCGTTCATGGTGCTCACGAACAACTCGATGCAGACACCACGGGACCTCTCGGCGAAACTCGTGCGCATGGGCCTGCACATCGAACCCGAACGGATTTGGACATCCGCCACCGCGACCGCGCGCTTCCTCGCGCAACAGGCGGGTTCCTCATCAAGCGCATACGTCATCGGGGAAGCAGGCTTGACGACGGCTCTCCACGAGCAAGGCTGGATCCTCACCGACGCCGACCCCGATTTCGTGGTGCTGGGCGAAACCCGCACCTACTCCTTCGAAGCCATCTCGACGGCGGCAAACCTGATCATGAACGGTGCCCGGTTCATCGGCACCAACCCGGACGTGACCGGGCCCGGCCCGAACGGAGTCATCCCGGCGACCGGCGCAGTCGCCGCGATGATCACCGAAATGACCGGGAAACACCCCTATTACGTCGGCAAACCCAACCCGGTGATGATGCGCACCGCCCTGAACAATATCGGCGCCCACTCCGAGAACACCATCATGATCGGCGACCGCATGGACACCGACGTCAAAGCCGGCCTCGAAGCCGGCATGCGCACCATCCTCGCGGGCCTTTAAAGGCCTGGAATCGGAAGCCGCCATTATTGTTGGGCTCGACCACCTTGCACTGTCCGGCACCTTCGATTGGAACAAGAAACTTCTATACATAGCCGTTACCTGTGCACGGCAATCTTTATCGCTCATAGCCAAGAAAGACTCAACCATGGCTAAGAGACTCGAAAATGCGATCGGCAAAATCAATCTACCAAGTTAGACTGCCCCAATGGCCTTAGACCGGCCCACACACCACTCGGCAGCAGTAAAAAGCAGAGTGACCCAGATTTTCGATCCTCCGCACCAAGGACAACTACCGCAACTTGTAATGCACAGCCTTGAATCCCAGGGGAACCCCCAGCCCCTGTCGTAAGATACCATTGGACTAGAAGTGATCCTTGAAGGAAAGGGGATAATAGAATGGGCTTCGATTGGGAAAGCATTCTTGATGCTAGTGGCGACGGACTTCAAGATGCTTATGAAGATGCCATAGCTTACGCCGATAAATATAGCCACGAAGAAGCGGCGGACTATCATGAAAACGGCGAGGACGAAAACGAAGATTTCTAGCGGAGCGCCGTGCACGAAAAATCGAAACGCTGCTAGAAGACCTGCTATGGGAACGCTATGAAGTAGGATGTCTTCGGCCGACAGTAGACGAAGCTTTACCACAGGACTGAGTTCGCCCGTGGCAAAGAAGGGGGAACACAAAATTGAATTCGCGGAGCGTTTCAGCCCCAAACGACTACACGGCCTGATCCCGATGCAGTATCGGAATCAGGCCATTGAGGTCTTCTGGGCCCACCCATCACCGACTGCTATCTAAACGGTAGGCATCTTATTGAGGCGTGGGGCGGGTGGGGTTATTCGTCGATAAGCGAGATGCTTATGCGCGCTGCATCTTGCCGTCCTTGTCCTTGAACGGGAAGCCGAAGTGGCGCAACAGCGCACGGCCTTCCTCGTCGTTGACTGCGGAGGTGACAACGGTGATGTCCATACCGCGCGGACGGTCGATCTTGTCCACGTCGATCTCGTAGAACATCGTCTGCTCGGACAGGCCGAACGTGTAGTTGCCGTTGCCGTCGAACTGGGTGTCCGACAGGCCGCGGAAGTCGCGGATACGCGGGAGAGCGACTGTCAGCAGACGATCCAGGAACTCCCACATACGGTCGCCGCGCAGGGTGACCTTCGCGCCGATCGGCATACCTTCACGGAGCTTGAAGTTAGCGATGGACTTCTTCGCGCGACGCAGCTGCGGCTTCTGGCCGGTGATCGCGGTGAGGTCCTCGAGCGCGCCGTTGATCATCTTGGAATCGCGGGCAGCGTCACCGACACCCATGTTGACCACAATCTTGGTCAGACCCGGGATCTGCATGACGTTGTCGTAGCCGAACTCCTCGGAGAGCTTGCCGCGGATCTCGTCCTTGTAACGCGTCTTCAGACGCGGCGTGTAGTTGGTGGTGCTCTCGGTCATTAGATGTCCTTCCCGTTCGACTTGGCAACGCGGACTTTCTTGCCGTTCTCATCGAAGCGGTAGCCCACACGGGTCGGGCTGCCCTCGGAGTCGACGACCATCACGTTGGACACGTGGATCGGGGCCTCCTGGGTAACGATGCCGCCGGACTCGGCGCCGCGCTCGTTGTAGGAGTTTGCGACGTGCTTCTTCACACGGTTGACGCCCTCGACGAGGACGCGGTCGCGCTTCGGGTAAGCCTCGATGACGCGGCCCTGCGCGCCCTTATCCTTACCAGCGACGACCTGGACCATATCGCCCTTCTTGATCTTCAACTAGATCACCTCCGGTGCGAGAGACACGATCTTCATGAACTTCTTGTCGCGCAGCTCGCGGGCGACCGGGCCGAAGATGCGGGTGCCGCGGGGCTCGGTGTCGTTCTTGATCAGAACAGCTGCGTTCTCGTCGAAAGCGATGTAGGAGCCGTCCGGACGACGGGTCTCCTTCTTGGCGCGCACGATGACGGCGCGGACAACCTCGCCCTCCTTGACGTTGCCGCCGGGGGCGGCTTCCTTCACGGTGGCGACAATCGTGTCGCCGATGCCGGCGAAGCGTCGGACAGAACCGCCGAGCACCTGGATGCACAGAATTTCGCGTGCACCGGTGTTGTCGGCGACCTTCAGACGCGATTCTTTCTGAATCACTTTGGTCTCCTGACCTGGATCAATGTGCGCCAGATTTCCGTCCTGCACGCACGTGGTCAATGTCTTATCAGTGCCTATCCGCTTATCGACGAACAGTGCCCCGGCACCCACAGTGCCGCCACCGTCGAAGGGTCTCGCAGCCTCAACTCGGAAACGCGCGTCAGCTGCGACCAGCGCTAGACAACTGTGGTATTAAACCACGCCGCCTGCACGAACCCCAAATCTCCGGCCCCTGCTCGGCTTCCGCTTCACCGGAGCCATCCCCGCAGCCCCCGGCCGGTGCGTTTCACGTAGCATGTCGGGGCAAGACACGGGGTGCCACGCACCCATCGCCGCCGCCTGCCGCCGCAGCTCACCGGAGCAGCGGAACTGCAGTTCACGGCGGCCGGGCGCAACGCTGAGATCACACCCGTCGAACCTGAACGAACCAATATTCGCGGAGGAATTGTCTGATGACTTCTTTGTCTGGCGCGGCGAGCGCCATCCCGAACATCCCGAACGTGCTGTCCATCGCCGGCACGGACCCGACCGGAGGGGCCGGCATCCAGGCGGACCTAAAGTCCATCTCGGCGGCCGGCGGTTACGCGATGTGCGTGGTCACGGCGCTGGTCTCGCAGAACACCCACGGTGTCCGCGACATTCACGTCCCGCCGCAGGACTTCCTGGTCTCGCAGCTCAACGCCGTTTTCGACGACGTCCAGGTGGATGCGGTGAAGATCGGCATGCTCGGCGACGTCGACACCACGCAGACGGTCTCCGACTTTTTGGCGGCGCACCCCGTGCCGATCGTTGTGGTGGACCCGGTGATGGTCGCCACCAGCGGGGACCGCCTGCTCACCGAGGACGCGGAAGATGCGATGAGGCAGTTCGTGAAGGACCACGCGAGCGTCGTCACGCCGAATATCCCGGAACTGGCTGTGCTCGCCGGCACGACTCCCGCGGAGACCTTCGACGAAGCCCTCGAGCAGGGCCGCGCCTACGCGAAGGCGGCTGACGTGAACGTCGTGGTCAAGGGCGGACATCTCAAGGAGGGGTACGCGTCGAACGCACTAGTCACGCCCGACGGCGACGTCGAGATCGCGCACGTGCCCCGCGTGGACACGAAGAACACGCACGGCACGGGCTGCTCCTTGTCGTCCGCGCTCGCCGCGCGCTTGGCCATTGACTCGGACAGCGCGCTCGCGTGGACGTCCAGCTGGCTGCATGAAGCAATCGCGCACGCCGACGAGCTCAACGTCGGAACGGGACACGGGCCCGTCGACCACTTTCACCGTTCGCGGCGCCTCGCGGCGGCAGCGTCGACAACGCCGTGGAAGCTTAGCGACGACTGGACCGCCGCCGCCTTCCCTGCCGCCGCCGTCGAACCCAAGATTCCCGCCGCCGGCCCCTTCACGCGCGAGCTCTGGGACGCCGCGGCGCGCAAGGTGTGGCCGGAGACCCTGGAGCTGCCGTTCATCCGTGCGCTCCGCGACGGCACCCTGCCGGAGGAGCAGTTCGGCTTCTACCTCGTGCAGGACGCCTACTACCTGCGCGAGTACTCCCGCGCCCTGGCAACCGTGAGCGCCAAGGCGCCCGATGCGGAGGACCAGGTGTGGTGGTCGCAGTCCGCAACCGTCGCGATCGAAGCCGAATCGGACCTGCACCGTTCCTGGATCTCCCAGCACACCGTCGAAGCAGACACTCCCCCCTCGCCGACCACCCTCGGCTACGTGAATATGCTCACATCTAAAGCTGTTTTGGGGGACTATGTTGTCGGCGCCGCGGCAGTTTTGCCGTGCTTCTGGCTCTACGCGGAAGTCGGTTTGCACCTCGCGGAGAGCAACAGTTCGGAGCACCCCTACAACGCGTGGCTGTCCATGTACGGAGGCGACGATTTCACAGATGCCGTGCGTATGGCGCTGCAATCGGTAGAAAAGGCACTCTCGGGCGCGAGCGAGAAGCAGCGCGCGGACGCCCTCGAGGCGTTCATGTACGCCTGCTATTACGAACGCGAATTCTTCGATCAGGCCTCCCGAAGCTAGCGTCCGGAGCCCCTTCCGGGGCCGGAATCACGGTTCGCCACCTTTCGCGGAATGCTTTAGTTTGGAGGCGTGAGTTTCAGTGAAAAGGCCCCCGTATCAATCCAGAACAAGCTAGACCTGTTCGGACGCGAACCCGGTCGCTTCGCGCTGCGCGCCATCATGGCTGGCGTGCTCCTCGGCATCATGACTGCCTTCGCCGCAGCGACCGCCACCCTGACCGAGTCCTACGCCCCCGGCTGGGGCAAGTACCCCTTCGCCATGATCTTCGCGGTGACCCTCTACATGATGGTCGTCATGCAAGCGGAGCTCGCCACCGGCAACATGATGTTCATGACCTACGGCGTCGTCCACAGGCTGACTAAGATCCCGCGTGGGCTCATGGTCATCTTGTTCGTGACGTTCTTCAACCTCATCGGCGCCGCGATCATCTCGTTCCTCATCTCCCTGACCACCACCGGTCAACACGCCGAGACAACCCTCCCCTTCTTGGCCAACCTGTGGGAAGCCAAGCTGGCCAAACCGAGCTTCACCCTGTTCATCGAGGCCATCCTGGCCAACATGGTCGTCAACTGTGGCTTCATCCTGACCGCCCAGGCCGGTAAGGACCACAGCGCCAAGATCTGGGCAGTGGCCATCATCATTCCGGCGTTCGCGGCCATGGGCTACGAGCACTCGATCGCGAACTTCGTGCTGACCACCCTCGCCGGCTTCATGTTCGACCCGGCCTCCATCGACGGCTTCACCATCGGCAACGTCCTGCGCAACTGGACGATCGTCTGGCTGGGCAACCTCGTCGGCGGCGGTCTGATCATGGGCGGCATCTACGGTTGGCTCAACCGCACCCGCACCAACTACCGCGACTAAACCTCCACGTCCACCCTTTGCACGGCGCCGAAGGTCGGCGCCATTGTCCTTTTCACACTGCTAACGCACGGCGTCGAGCTGTCTGCCAAAATGGCTTAGGTGAGTACACCTAATAACGACATGCTCGACGCCGTGCGTCTTTTGCGCGACGCTGTCGACGGGACCCGCCTCGACGGGGAGGCGTCCGGTGATGCCCGCTCCATCGTCAACCAGCTCGACGACTATGTACTGCCGCGCTTGGCCAACCTCGACGCCCCACTTTTGGCGGTGATCGGCGGCTCCACGGGTTCCGGGAAGTCCACATTGGTGAACGCCGTGCTGCGCGAGCGGGGTGTCCAACCCGGGAGTGATCCGCCCGACGACGCGACAGCCGGTGCTGGTGGCCAACCCGGCGGACGCGGACTGGTTCAACTCCCCGCAGGTGCTGCCCGGCCTGGCCCGTTCGCACGGAGCCGGCGACGAGCAGTCCACCACGTTGCGCATCGTGGCCACCGGTAGCGTCCCGGAGGGCCTGGCGCTACTGGACGCCCCGGACTTTGATTCGATCGACGACCGCAACCGGGCCCTCGCTTCCCAGCTTCTCGCCGCGGCGGACTTGTGGGTCTTCGTGACCACACCGGCACGCTACGCGGACCAGTTGGTGTGGAATTTCCTCAATGACGCCGCCAGCCGCGGCATCGAGGTCGTGGTGGTGCTCAACCGTCTCGACGACAGTTCCGCGGCCACTGTCCCGGATGACCTCCGCCGCATGATGGACGAGGCGGGACTGACAGGCGCGACCGTTTTCACCGTCCCGTTCGTCCCCGGCCTGGGCGGCGACAGCGGCGAGGAATTCCTGCAGGACACCCTCGTTTCTGAGCTGCGCTCCTACTTGACCGGCCTGGCGGAGGATTCCGCCGCGCGCCGCGCCGTCGCGGGCAAGACGGTGGCGGGGGCGGCGACGGGGGCGCTTTCGCGCGTCGAGAAGCTTATCGACGCCCGCTCCCGCCAAGAAGCTTTCGCCTCCCAGCTGGACAGCGCGATCAGCGAGCAGTACTCCGCCGCCCACAGCCACGTGATCGACGCGACATCCGACGGCAAGCTCCTGCGCACCGAGGTCATGGACCGGTGGCAGGATGTCGTGGGCACCTCCGATGTGGCCCGAGGCTTCGAGCGCTGGTTCTCCCAGGCAGTGGATCGGGTGGGCAGTTTCTTCACCGGCGAACCCGCTCCCCTGCGCGAGGTGGAGACGGAGCTGGAAAGCGGCCTGCACGCCGTCATCGTGGATGCAGCCGACACCGCTGCCGCGCGCTCCTGGTCCCACATCGGTGCCGTCGCGCCGGACCTGCGTGCCGCGGCCGACCCCGCGCTGGCCCGCTCCAGCGCGGATATCGACGACAAGGCCGCAGCCCTCGTCCGCGAATGGCAGACCGCCCTTCTGGAGCGCATCCAGGAGACCGCCGGGTCGAAGCGCCAGCGCGCCCGAGCCATGTCCTTCGGCTTGAATGTGCTCACGGTCGCGCTGATGCTCGTCGTTTTCGCCTCCACCGCCGGGATCACGGGCGGCGAGGTCGCCATCGCCGGCGGCTCGGCTGTCCTGGGCCAGAAGCTGCTGGAAACGATGTTCGGCGAGGATACCGTGCGCCGCATGGCCGCCGACGCCCGCAACGACTTGAACGAGCGCCTCCACGCGCTGCTGCAGAGCGAGCGCGAACGCTTCTACCCCGTCACCGACCCGCTTCTGGAGGGCACCACAGCAGAGGACCTGGCCTCAGCCGCCGAGGACGCCCGCGCAGCTGTCGCCGAGCGCTTCCCGGAGCTGGCCGGCGATACCCGCCAGTCGTCGCTCCCGTCCGGTGCCGCCGCATCCGTCGCACAAAGCGCCCAGAACAGCCAGAACAGCCAGGCCACCCAGAGCCTCGAGTCCAGCGCCTCGAGCGGCCCGTTGCGCGACCTGTTCGCCCAGCTCCGCGGCGGGTTCAGGGGAGGTAGCGATGGCTCTGTTTAAACGCGGAAACACCGCAAGCCTCGGGGAACGCCTGACTGCGCTCGCAGAGGCCGCGGAAATCGGCGCTCCCTACCTGACGTCCGGCCAGCGCGAACACCTGGAGCAGATCGCTCGCGCCGGTGCTGAGCGCCGCGCCCTGTCGGCGGAGCACACCGTCGTCGGATTCTTCGGCGCCACGGGCTCCGGGAAGACGTCCTTGTTCAACGCCGTCGTTGGCGAGGATCTTGGCAAGGCGGCCGCACGCCGCCCCACCACTTCGTCGCCGCTGGCCGCGATTTGGGGGCCGGACGGCTCGGAGGAACTGCTCGACTGGCTGGATGTGGAGGACCGCCGGGTCCGCGCCGGCGAATTCGCCCCCGGGGCCGGCCCGCTGATCCTGCTGGACCTCCCGGACTTCGATTCCGTCGAAGCATCCAACCGTACCATCGCCGAACGCCTCGCCGGCCAGGTCGACGTGCTGGTCTGGGTGTCCGACCCGGAGAAATACGCCGACAGCGTGATTCACGACCAGTTCATCCGCCCCCACGCAAACCACTCCGCGGTCACCCTCGCGGTGCTCAACAAGGCGGACCTGCTCGGGGAAGCAGACGTTCCGACGGTGTCGCAGTCCTTCGCGCAGCTATTGCGCGAAGATGGCCTCACCAACGTCAGCGTCATTCCCACTTCCACCTACACCACAGCGGGTATCGACGATCTCCGCGGCGCTATCGCCCGCGTCGCCAAGGCCCACACCGCCCAGTCGGCCCGCATCGAAGCCGACATCGCGTCCGTGACCGGGGAATACGGGGACGGGGCGAAGACGGGGGATGTCGATAAGCGTGCGAAGCGCGAACTCGATGCCGTGCTCGCTCAGGCAGCCGGCGCGGACCGGGTGGCTGAGTCGACGGTCGCCGCGTACCGCAAGCGACTCCACGAGCGCACCGGCTGGCTGCTCACCTCGTGGGTGACCCGTTTCCGACCCGACCCCCTCAAACGCATGGGGTTGCGGGAGGACGCTGATTCCGTGGGCGTGCACCGCTCCTCCCTACCGGAGCTGTCCGCGGCCTCGAAAGCCGTCGCGAACAAAGGTGTGCGCGACTACGCCTCCGCCGTCGCCGCCGACCTCCCGCCGCAATGGGCTTCCGCCGTCTCTGACCGCGCCGACGAGGTCTCCAGAACCCTGCCCGCCGAACTTGACCGCGCTGTCGCCCGCACCCGGCTCCCCGCGGAGCCGTCGAAAGGTTGGGCGCTACTCACCGTCGTCCAGTGGCTGGCGCTGCTCGCCGCACTCGTCGGGGTGCTGTGGTACCTGCTCGTCGCCTTCATACCTGGTGCGCTGACGCCGCTGCTCGGCGGCGACCTCGTCCCGGACGTGGAAGGCTGGCCCATCCCCACCCTGCTCATCATGGCGGGGTTGCTCACCGGACTGGTGCTGGGTTTGGTCACCGCCGTTTTCGGCGGGGTGATCGGCGGCAGCGTCAAACGCAGAACGCGCGCGGCACTGCGCAAGGAAATCGCCGTGGCCTCCCAGTCCGCCGTGGTGGAGCCGCTCGGGGCGGTCCGCGACGACTACGGTCGCTTCACCGAGCGCATCGCCGCCGCCAGCGGCTCCTAGCAGCTCCTAGTAGCGGTGCGACGACAGGGTCTGCTTCGCCGCGCCGTAGAAGTCCAGCACCGGACGCGTCACGGGGGCGAACGCAGACACCCGCTTATCGACGGAGTAGTACTCATACCCCATCCCCACCGCCTGCTCACCGTTGACGAAGCAGGCACCGCGCCCCGGCTTGTTGTAGGAGCACACGGCGGTGTCCGCGTCGGCCTGGCCGAGAACCTTCAGGCCACGGCCGTACGGGTCACCGAACGCCTCGTCGCCTGGGCGGACCACCGGCGTCTCCGTCCACTGCGTGAACTGGGCTTCGTCCCAGTACGGGAGCTCGGTACCGGGCGGCGGCGGGGTGATCGCGTGGGCGGCTGGCGCCGCAACGGTCACCGCTGCGACGGCGGCTGCGGCGGCTGCGCTGCTACGGCTGATAATCCTCTTCTTCATGCTGTGCGTCTCCTCACATCGGCAGGCATCATGCGGTTACACCACCCAGCGTAACGCACGCCGCGCACGGCACCGGCGCCGTTTTCTGATCCACAATGCGGGACTTTGGCGGCAACCTGCACTAACTAGCTGCGATTTCCTGCAGTTGCGCGTTCCACGGTTCGTCGCCGGCGGGCTGCGCGTCACGGGGCTGCCCGACGTAGGCCGTCCCGAGTTTGCCGTCGGGGCCGTGAATGACGAGGGTGGCGGTTTGGCCGTCGACAGGCGAGGCGAGCAGTTCGACGACAGCCCGCACGCCAGCGTCGTCGAAAAGTTCTTCTGTGTAGAAATCCCAGACGGAATTGGGGCCGTGGCTGTCGACGGCGTCGAGACGCATCCAGCTCGCCGCAGCGACACGGTCGATGTGAGGGAGCAGCTCAGCATGCGTCGCGGATTCCGAGTCGAGGAGCAGCCTCCCCGCGGGCGGAAAACCGCTCAACGTGAAGCTCCGTCTGTGCGCACCGAGATGCTGGTACGCCGCGTCACGGAAGTCGCGCGCTTCGCCGTCGCTTATCGACGCCTCCCTGTACACCCTCCCCGCGAATCCCCCGTCGCTCCCCGATGCCGTCACCTCGACTTTCTCCACAGCCGGCGCGGCGAAGGGAGCCAGCATCTCCGCCGATTCCGCCCCGAAGGCCTCCTCTGGGAAAGGCCCTTCCCAGCTGAAGGTCGTCCCGCCGATATCCGCGGAGACGTGGGAGGTGAACGCTATGATCGCGCCCTTAGTCGCCTCCTTCTCCTTGCCGCGCAGCACCACCAGGGCATCAATGTAGGCAGGCACGCTGTCGACGTTGAGCTCTCCTCCAACCGAGACATCCGAGGACTCGAACCCGCCCGCAACCACGCGCGTGAACGTCAGGTCCCGCATCACCGGATCCGACTCAGCCCACCCCGCCAACGCAGCCACCTCGTCTTTCACGGGCTCCGCACACGCCCCGAGCAGCAAGGCGAGAGCACCGACCACACCAAGGAGAATTCTGCGCGCCATACGGCTCACTTTAATGCGGCACAGCAAACGCCCGCCCCCGAATCCAGTGGATGGATTGGGGGCGGGCGTGGTGGAGGCGTCGATAAGCGTGCTAGCTTAGCGAGCCTTCTCGATGACCTCGACGAGACGGAAGTGCTTGTCCTTGGACAGCGGGCGCGTCTCCTCAATGCGGACGAGGTCGCCGATGCCGGCGGTGTTCTCCTCGTCGTGCGCCTTCACACGGTTGGTGTTACGGACAATCTTGCCGTACAGCGCGTGGGACTTACGGTCCTCGATCTCGACAACGATGGTCTTGTCCATCTTGTCCGAGACCACGTAGCCGCGGCGGCGCTTCTGCAGGCCCTTATTCGTTGCTTCAGACATTAGTTAGCTCCTTCAGCACCAGGGACGGTGGACAGGCCGAGCTCGCGCTCACGCAGCACGGTGTAGATACGTGCGATGTCGCGCTTGACCGCCGCGATACGGCGATTGTTGGTCAACTGACCGGTCGCCAGCTGGAAGCGCAGGTTGAACAGCTCTTCCTTGGCGGCGCTCAGGCGGTCGTTCAGCTCAGCGTCGCTGAGCTCGCGGAACTCGTGCGCAGGGGTTCCAGTAGCCATTAGAACTGGTCCTCCTTCGAGATGATACGAGTCTTGCACGGGAGCTTAGCGCCAGCGCGGCGCAGAGCTTCCTGAGCGACAGCCTCGTTCGGGTAAGACATTTCGAACAGGATGCGGCCAGGCTTGACGTTGGCCACCCACTTCTCCACCGGGCCCTTACCGGAACCCATACGCACGCCGAGCGGCTTCTGGGTCAGCGGACGGTCCGGGAAGATGTTGATCCAGACCTTGCCGCCGCGCTTGACGTGGCGGTTGATGGCAATACGAGCTGCCTCGATCTGGCGGTTGGTGATGTAAGCCGGCTCGAGAGCCTGCAGGCCGAAATCACCGAAGTTGATGGTGTTGCCGCCCTTGGACACACCGGTACGGTTCGGACGGTGTTGGCGACGGTACTTGACGCGCTTAGGGATAAGCATGAGTCTTAGCCCTCCTTCTTCTGCTCTGCGCGCTGGCGGCGCTGGCCACCGCGGCGGGGACGGCGGTCACCGCGGCCGCGGCGGTCGTTGCCCGGAGCGTTCAGCTCGGACTCACGCACGCCACCAACGACGTCGCCCTTGTAGATCCACACCTTGACACCGATGTTGCCGAAGGTGGTCTCTGCCTCTGCAATGCCGTAGTCGATCTCCGCACGCAGGGTGTGGAGCGGGACACGGCCTTCGTGGTAGCGCTCGACGCGGGACATCTCGGCACCGCCGAGACGGCCGGAGCACTGAATCTTGATGCCTTTGACCTGCGGCTGGCGCATGGCGGACTGGATAGCCTTGCGCATCGCGCGGCGGAAGGCCACACGGTTGACAAGCTGCTCAGCCACGTTCTGTGCGACCAGTGCGGCGTTGGCGTCGACGTTCTTGACCTCGAGGATGTTGAGGGCGACCATCTTGCCGGTGAGCTTCTCCAGCTCACGGCGGATGCGGTCAGCCTCAGCACCGCGGCGGCCGATGACGATGCCCGGACGTGCTGTGTGGATGTCCACGCGGACGCGGTCGCGGGTGCGCTCGATGACGACGTCGGCGATGCCGGCGCGCTGCAGGTTCTTGGTCAGGAACTCGCGGATCTTGATGTCTTCAGCGACGTAGTCCGCGTAGGACTTGTCGGCGTACCAGTGGGACTTCCAGTCGGAAGTGATGCCCAGCCGGAGGCCGTGCGGGTGGATTTTCTGACCCATTGTTTAAGCCTCCTTCTGGCTCTCAACTACCACGGTGATGTGGCAGGTGCGCTTACGGATCTGGAAGGCGCGGCCCTGGGCGCGCGGCTGGTAGCGGCGCATCGTCGGGCCTTCGTTGGCGTATGCCTCGGAGATGACCAGCGTGCGCGGGTCAAGACCGAAGTTGTTCTCGGCGTTCGCTGCTGCGGACGCGACGACCTTGGCCACCTGGGTGGACACGGACTGCGGCGCGTACTTCAGGATCGCCAGGGCCTCGGACACGGACTTGCCGCGGACGAGGTCGAGGACGCGGTTCGCCTTCATCTGGGAAGTGCGCACGTACTTCGCGGTTGCGCGTGCGGAAGTGATCGTTTCACTCATCGCTTATCGACGCCCCTTCTCTTCCTTGACGTGACCCTTGAAGGTCTTGGTCGGTGCGAACTCACCGAGCTTGTGGCCGACCATGGACTCGTCGATGAACACCGGCACGTGCTTGCGGCCGTCGTGGACGGCGAAGGTGTGACCGATGAAATCGGGGAGAATGGTCGAACGGCGGGACCAGGTCTTGATGACCTGCTTGGTGCCAGCCTCGTTCTGTGCGTCCACCTTGTTGAGGAGGTGTTCGTCGACGAACGGGCCTTTCTTCAGGCTGCGTGGCATGTGAATTTACCTCCTCTTAGCGCTTCTTGTTCGGGCGGCGGCGGCGCACGATCATGTTGTTGGAATAACGGTTCGGGTTGCGGGTGCGACCTTCCTTCTGGCCCCACGGGGAAACCGGGTGGCGGCCACCGGAGGTCTTGCCCTCGCCACCACC
This sequence comes from Corynebacterium sp. P4-C1, assembly GCF_030503595.1. Taxonomy (NCBI): domain Bacteria; kingdom Bacillati; phylum Actinomycetota; class Actinomycetes; order Mycobacteriales; family Corynebacteriaceae; genus Corynebacterium; species Corynebacterium sp. P4-C1. The sequence goes on from NZ_CP129966.1 coordinate 1,395,639, forward strand.
GTGCGGGTGGTCGACCGGGTTCATGACAACACCACGGACAGTGGGCCTCCAGCCCTTCCAGCGCATACGGCCGGCCTTGCCCCAACGGATGTTGATCTGGTCAGCGTTGCCGACCTCACCGACGGTCGCGCGGCAGCGGATGTCCACGCGGCGGATCTCGGAGGACGGCATACGCAGGACTGCGTAGCTGCCTTCCTTACCCAGCAGCTGGATGGACGCGCCGGCGGAACGTGCCAGCTTCGCACCTGCGCCCGGCTTCAGCTCCACAGCGTGGATGGTGGTACCGGTCGGGATGTTGCGCAGCGGCAGGTTGTTGCCGACCTTGATGTCGGCGTTGGCGCCAGCCTCGACGACGGTGCCCTGGGTCAGGCCCTTCGGTGCGATGATGTAGCGCTTCTCGCCGTCTGCGTAGTGCAGCAGCGCGATGTTGGCGGTGCGGTTCGGGTCGTACTCGATGTGTGCGACCTTCGCCGGCACGCCGTCCTTGTCGGAGCGGCGGAAGTCGATCACGCGCCACTGGCGCTTGTGTCCACCGCCGCGGTGACGGGTGGTGATGTGGCCGTGGGAGTTACGGCCACCCTTCTTCGGGAGCGGGCGCACCAGCGACTTCTCCGGAGTCGAGCGAGTGATCTCCTCGAACTCGGAAACGGAGCTGAAGCGGCGACCCGGAGTTGTCGGCTTGTACTTACGAATAGCCATAGTGTGTCCTTTTCAATCAGGCCACCTTTGGGGGTGCTGTCTGCCCTTAGGCAGTAGCGCCGCCAAAGATGTCGATGGAGTCGCTGCCCTCGCGGAGGGTGACGTAGGCGCGCTTGGTGTCCTTCCGCTTGCCCCAGCCGGTGCGGGAACGCTTGCGCTTGCCCTCGCGGTTGGCGGTGTTCACGGATGCGACCTTCACGCCGAAGATATCCTCCACGGCAATCTTGATCTGGGTCTTGTTCGCGTTCGGGTTGACGTAGAACGTATAGGTGTTCTGCTCCATCAGCGCGTAGGTCTTCTCGGAGACGACCGGGGCGATGATGATGTCGCGCGAGTTAGCGGTCTTAGCCATTAGTTCTCCTCGCTTTCTGCGGCTGCGGCCACGGCGGCGTCAGCGCGGTTGACGAAGTCGTGCAGAGCCTCGACAGAGAAGACGACATCGTCTGCGTTGAGCACGTCGTACGCGTTCAGCTGACCCGGCTCGAGGATTGTCACGCCCGGCAGGTTCCGTGCGGAAAGACGGGAGTTGGCGTCCTCGCGGCCGATGACCAGCAGCACCGACTTGCGGTCGGTGAGGCGCTCGATGAAAGCGCGTGCGGACTTCGTCGACGGGGTCTGGCCAGGAACGAGCTCCTCGACCACGTGGATGCGGTCGTTCTGGGCGCGGTTGGTCAGGGCGCCGGCGAGAGCTGCCTTGATCATCTTCTTCGGGGTGCGCTGGGCGTAGGAGCGCGGCTGCGGACCGTGGACGGTGCCGCCGCCGGTGAAGTGCGGCGCACGGATCGAGCCCTGGCGGGCGCGACCGGTGCCCTTCTGGCGGAACGGCTTCTTGCCGCCGCCGGCGACCATGCCACGAGTCTTCGTGGCGTGGGTGCCCTGGCGCTTAGCAGCGAGCTGCGCGATGACAACCTGATGCATCAGCGGCACGGATGCCTCGCGGTCGAAGAACTCGGCCGGGAGTTCGACGGAACCCTTGGTGGCTCCATCAGCGGTGTGGACATCGAGTGTCAGTGTCATGCGTGAGCACCGCCCTTCACTGCGGTCTTGACGGTGACCAGGCTGCCCTTGGCACCAGGGATGGCGCCCTTGATCAGGAGCAGGTTCGAGTCGCCGTCGATCCTTTGAATCTTGAGGTTCTGGGTGGTCACACGGTTGCCGCCCATGCGGCCAGCCATGCGGGTGCCTTTGAACACGCGGCCCGGGGTGGCGCAGCCACCGATGGAGCCGACGCGGCGGTGCGAAGCCTGGTTACCGTGAGCGGCACCCTGGCCTGCGAAGCCGTGGCGTTTCATGGCGCCTGCGTAGCCCTTGCCCTTGGTAGTGCCGGCAACGTCGACGACGGTATCGCCCTCGAAGATGTTGACGGTCACTTCCTGGCCGAGCTCGTAAGCAGAGGTGTCGTCCATGCGGATCTCTGCCACGTGGCGGCGCGGGTTCTGGCCGGCCTTCTTGTAGTGGCCCGCCTGCGGCTTCTTTGCCTTACGGGGGTCAATTTCGCCGTAGGCGATCTGGATGGCGGAATAGCCATCGGTCTCTTCAGTGCGGATCTGGGTGACAACGCACGGCCCAGCCTCGACGACGGTGACCGGAATGACCCGGTTCTCCTCGTCGAAGATCTGGGTCATACCGAGCTTGCGGCCCAGAATGCCCTTGATCTCGTTAGTCATATGTCTGGTTCTCCCTACTGGATGTTCACGTCAACGCTCGCGGGGAGGTCGATGCGCATGAGGGCATCAACCGTCTTCGGCGTCGGGTCGAGGATGTCGATGAGGCGCTTGTGGGTGCGCATCTCGAAGTGCTCGCGCGAGTCCTTGTACTTGTGGGGAGAACGAATAACGGCGTACACGTTCTTTTCAGTGGGCAACGGCACCGGTCCAACGACGCGGGCACCCGTGCGGGTGACCGTCTCAACGATCTTCTTCGCGGATGCGTCGATCGCTTCGTGGTCGTAGGCCTTGAGCCGAATGCGGATCTTCTGTCCCGCCACGTTAACCTCTTCCTCGCTTCCCACGTTTTGTCGTTAATTCCCTTTTCAAGGTTGTCCGACGAAAAGAGGTGGGTTGGTTAGCTTGCTGTTTCTCTATAACGTTGTCCGGTTTGTGGGCCGGCACCAACGCCAGTGTCTGTTCAAACGAATGACCGCCATGACAATCGGCGGAAGGTGCGCACGCGAATAAACAACGCGTTTGTCAGTGCTTCCGCTGGGAACGAGTCCCCATCGTCAGGCTCGGAAGGGGTCATGTGGGGCAACCGCCTATCGACGATCACACCTACGTGGCCCTTACGTACTGCCGCTGTTTATTTGCCATGCCCCTTCTCCGGTCCCCGGTCTCGAGAGTGCCGACTCTTCTGGTGGCCTGTGCCCGATCGCGGGTCCTTCGTCGATAAGCATGAAGCCTATCGTGCAAAGGTGTCATGTTCGCCTTACCAACAGCGCTGATGCGCCGTGTTAAAGCAACCCGAGTATTCAAACACACAGGTCGGCGAAAAGGCAAACTGCCTTGGAGGACGTCTTCTTGGAGGACATCTTATTGTATCGAAATGGTGTCGATTGTCGCCGTTCATGGCCCGGCCGGGTTTTTCCACATAAGATGGGTTTTTGTTACGCCGGTCGGTTTTACCGGCGGATCCACTGCACTCGCTAAAACCAGAAATCTTCCAGCGAAAGGATTGCCATGGCTGACAAGAAGGCTGACCAGACCAACACCACCCCGGGCAACGACGGCTCCACCACCGTCGAAGCGCAGAACCAGTCGCGCAACGAGGTCCTGGAGACCGAGCACGGCACCACAGTCATCGACGACAATGTGGTGGGCAAAATCGCCGGCATTGCCGCGCGCGAGGTGTCCGGTGTGCACAACCTGGGTGGCGGCGCCGCCCGCATGTGGGGTGCTGTGCGCGAGTCCCTGACGTCCTCCACCAACGTCCAGCAAGGCGTCAACGTCGCTGTGGAGAACGGCCACGCGAGCGTCGCCGTCGCTGTCATCGCCGAGTACGGTGTCGCCATCCACGAGCTGGCGAACGCGATCCGCGAGAACATCACCATCGCGATCACCCGCATGACCGGCCTGATCGTCGACCGCGTCGACGTCACCGTCCACGACGTGAACCTGCCGGAGGACGCTGCTGAGACGGAGCAGGCCCGTTCCGAGAAGTCCAACCAGCAGGCTCTGGACCAGTAAGAATGGCCGCATTCTCCGTCACCCGTGATGCCGCGGAAGCGATCTGCGGTGCGGCGCTGTCAGTCGACGGTGTGGCGGGAGTGTCCGGCGGTCGAATGGGGCGGGCGTTTTTGCGGGTCGACGGCGCACTGATCGAGGGCATTGAGCTTATCGACGTCACCGTCCCCCACCTCGCCCTCCACCTCACCTACGACCTGTCCTCCCGCCGCCAGATCCCCGCGATCGTGGCAGATGTCCGCACCGCGGTGACCTCCCTGCCCGCTTTCGCGGACACGGACGCTGATCCGCGCATCGACGTCGTATTCGATGACGCCGCGTGATCGGCTGCGTGATTAGCCACGCAATGATCCGTGCAATGAACCGCGTCATCATCAACGCTCAAGAAATGTGGAATTCACATGAACATGTTCTCTAACAAGACCGTCCTCGGTGCCGTCATCGGTGTCGTGCTGGCGTTCGCCCTGATCTTCGGAGGCTGGCTCGGGTTCTTCTTCACGCTGCTGTTCGGCGCCATCGGCGGCGTCGTCGGCGCGCAGCTGGAGGGCCGCATCGACCTGGCTGAGCTGGTCAGCACAACCTCTGGGCGGGGTCGTGGGTAATGGATCCAGCCTCGTACCGCATTAGCGAAAAGGCCGTCGAGCGCGTCGCCGAGGTCGCGGTGCTGTCCGTCCCGGGCGTGCGCGAGATCGACGCGAAGCTCGCCGGTTTGGCGGGCCGGAGCTTCCCGCGCGTCAGCGCGCAGATCGACCGTCCGGCCGGCTCCGTGATCTTCGACGTGGAGCTCGTCAGCTCGTATCCGGCCCCGGTCGGCGCGATCACCGACGAGGTGCGCCAGACCGTGGGGTCCCACGTGGAAACGCTGACGGGTCTCACGGTGCAGAAGGTCAATATTGTCGTTGTGGACGCCGAGTCCGCGGACACGGGCACCCGCGTCACCCGCGACGAGCTCCTGCACCACCCGTCCGGCATCGCCCCGGCGGCGATCCGCGTCGCGCAGTCGCGCGTTGTCTCCCCGTCCGTGAAGCCCCCGATCCGTCTCGCCGAGATCGCTGTGGATGACTCGACGTACAACCGCATCGCTTCCGTCGAAACGCCGGAGCCAGTGGCCGTCCGGCACGCCACCGCTCCTCTGCCGCCGCACCCGCGGCCGGTGGAACTCCCAGCCCCGCTCCGGGTGCGCCGCGTGGATGCCCCCGAGCCGATCCGCCCGTCCGCGCCCGGTGTGCCGGAGCAGGCACCGCTGCGTGCCGTCGGCATCGAGAATCCGACCGCAGTCCGCCACATCGCACCGCCGGTGCCCGCACCGCTGAAGAAAATCGGCCTGAACCGCTTCGCTCCGCGCATCCCAGTGGAGGTCCCCGCCCAGCAGCCCTTGCGGCTCATCGAGGTGTCGCGGCCCGCACGCCTCGAGCAGGTCTCACTGCCGGCACGCCGTCCGCTGACGCAGATTGAGGTGCGCAGGCCGCGGCATGTGGACGTCGTCAAGCCAATGCCCGAACCGCTCCGCGCGATCAGCGTTCCGAAGCTGGACGTCGTCACACCGCACATTCCGGCGCAGCGTCCGCTCGACCCGGTCACGATCAAGGAGGCGCAGGACCGTGGCTAAAGAAACACAGGAATTCACCGGCCCGCGCTCCGGCGCTGAGCCCAAAGGCACCCCGTCGGTGAGGTGGCTGACCGTCCTCCTCGGGCTTCTGCTGCTCGCCCTGTCCGGCATCATCGGCCGCGATCTGTGGTACCGCTACCAGGAGAACGACCCGGAGAACTCGTGGGTGCGCCCCGTGCTCGACTGGCTGGGCACCGCCGCCGTCAACCCGGCTGGTGTCGCGATCGGCATCGTAGTCGCGCTGGTCGGCCTCTGGCTGGTCATCGCCGCGCTCAAGCCGCGGCCGCGCCGCTACGTGCAGGTCAACTCCGCCTCCTCCATCTGGATGCGGCCCGTCGACATTGCACGCAAGGCCACCGCGTCCGCGCGCTCGGAGCTGGGACGAGCGAATATCGCGTCGCGCGCAACCCGCAAGAAGCTCACCGTGAACGTCGAAGACGACGGCTCACCGGGCATCGACCAGCGCCTCACCGAGGTGCTCAACGGCGAAATGCAGCGACTCACCCGCACGCCGAAAGTCCGCGTCAACGTCCACCGTCCGACCCAAGCTGAGGAGCTGGCATGACACGCACACTCGCATTCTTCGACCGGCTGATCATCTTCCTGCTGGGGCTGCTCCTGCTCGTCGGGGGGCTGATCCCCGCGGCGCTGTACTGGGACATCCCGTACGTCTCCGAGTACGTGCGGGGCATCAACCGCTCGCTACTGACCGACGTGCCGGGAATGAACTGGTACACCGGCGCCCTTGTGGGCACGTTGATCGGTGCGCTGATCCTCGGCTTGTGGATCATCATGCCGAATATCCGCAACCGCAGCTTCAACAACCGCTTCATCGAGCCCGAGCAGCCCGAGCTGGGTGAAACCCGCATCAACGTGGCCCGCATCGCGCAGGCGGCGTGCGCCCACGCGGAGCAGACGGAGATCGTGAATTCCGCTAAGCCGTCCGTCGCGATCGTCGGCGACCGCCCCACAGCGACGTTCACGGTCACGGCCAACCCGGATTTCCCGCTGGAGACCGTCGTGGCTTACGTCGAGCAGATGGACGCGGACTTCCGCGACGCGGTGGACACGATGGACATCGACACCGTGTTCAAGCTGCACCTGGACAAGGTCGCCGCTTAAGTTTCCACGAGCAGAAGCTTATCGACGACCCCCAGCACCCCATCTCCCCCACCCGACGGCACGTAGACGAAGTTCTCGCCGACACGGCAACGCACGACCTGGTTCCAGGCGTGCGTTGTCTTTTTCACGGTGCGACCCTCCACCTGCCAGATGTGCAAGCGCTGCGTGATCAGCACCCGCGTTCCACCCTCGAGGACGGCCAGCCAGACGTTGTTGCCTATGTCCTCGCGCTCCACGCTTTCGGGGCCCGCGCCGCCTCCGCTGTGGTGGGCGGCGTCGTCCAGCCGGGAAATCAGTGTGATCACTCCGAGCCGGTGCTCCATACCTTCACTGTCGGCGACAACGAGCATCCGTCCCGGCCCCGTCGGCCGCACAGTGCTGTACGACCACACACTGGGTTGCCTCTCTCGGTCCCCCATTGCGCGCACCACGACATCGCCGCCCTCCGTGAGGGTCACGCGGTGGTGCGGCGAGGTGGTCTCAACCAGAAAGCTGGACTCGACTAGCCCGGATTCGGTTCGTGGAAGTTCTGCCGGGTGCGCTTGAGCCTCGGCGACGAGCAGTTCCTCTAGTTCTTCGTCCACCGTTCCCCAGCCCGCGCCGCGGTTAGCGAGGATTCCGAACAGCGTCGCCAGCGGCACATCCGGTTGGCCCTCCCATGTCTGGCGCAACCGGTCGAGAATCCGGGGAATACGAGTCGGGTCTTCCACCCCAGCGAGTTTACGCATCCCCGTAGCACTGCTGTCACCGTGCGCCTCCCGTTTTCGGGCGTGCTGCAGTGGGCGGTCCCGCGGGGTGTTTGTGCGGGATCGCCGTATCAGCCGACGAGTAGGTGGCTATGTGCCAGCATTCAGGCATGCGCCAGTAGTCGGTCACGTCCCATCAGTCGGGTTCGTGTCCTCAGCCGGGCAGCGCCGGGATGTTGCTTATGCCCCGAAGAGTTGGTGCATTGCCCCGTAGGGGTGCCGGTCGTTTTTCACTGCCGCCCCGCCCGGGGACACCCACGTCGGGGTCGCCGCCCTGATCTCTATTCGCCCCCGGTGCCTGTGCTTCGGGTCATCATCGTTGGTGCGGTTGTGATACCGGCACAAAACACTCAAATTCGCCATATTCGTCTCCCCACCCTGCGACCACGCAGTGACATGGTGAACCTCGCAATTATCCGCCGCATGCCGGCACCCCGGCACCGGACACGTCGTAAGCATCAAACGGGCCAAATCCCTCTGCTTGGCATTAGCCAAACGCTGCTCCCGGTACAGGTTGACCGCACCAGCCTCCGGGGCAAACAAACCGACACCAAGTTGCGCACCGTGGACCTCGTTGAGATACTGCGCCCCTGTCATCGTGGTGCCATTGCTCAACCCCAACACAACGTCATCACCCTCACCAGCGAGGATCTTGGTGTAGTCAGGCAAAGCAATCAGCACCATCGGCCGCGCCACAGACACCCCCACACCACCACTGCTGCTGTTGCCGTCACCGTTGGCAGCGATCACATCGACGAATGCCTCATACATCTGCGGGCCCGCCGCACGATCCGGTGCAACACCACGGCGCAACGCATACTCAAGAGCAGCCATAGTGCGCTCATCACCTGTGATAGTGCAGGTGCGCATATTCTTGCGTGACCCGGTAAACCGGACCGTGGCAGCAGGGGCAGGCCGATCGTCACGATCCGGAACAATCCGGCGTGCCTGACGCTTCAACGTCTCGTAGTTACCCCGCACCGACAACAGGGCCACACGAAGCGCCCACTTCTCAGCCGGGTCAGAGATCTTCCTCATCCGGTGCTCGATCAGCGCCAGCTGGTCAAAAGTCTTCTTCGTATCCCGGGCGATCGCCACAGCTTGACGTTGCTTCCTCCTGAACCGGGAAGGCCCGAAATAAATCCGGTGGAGGGTATTCCACTCGGTGACGGTAGCGGGCTTGATTCCGGCACGCGTCGCTGCCTGACGGTCAAAACCCGCCAAAATGGTCAAAGGGTCAGCCAACGTCGTGATGAATGCGTCGAAATCGTTCATGCCCCAAACGCTAAACCCACAAAAGCATCCCCGACACCCCACCGGCTCAAACCTGTGGACAAACACAACTTATCCACAAGGCCAACACCAACACGCTGCCCAGAATCCCCGCTGACACGGAAAAACCGCAGCGCCCACAAAGTCTCAACGGGCGGGAAAAGAGAGAGCACGAGACGTCGATAAGCAAGCAAAAAGCCGCACCCCCTTAAAGGGATGCGGCTTCTCTAGAACCTAGCTAGTGACTAGTCCAGGATCTTGGTGACGCGGCCAGCGCCGACGGTGCGGGAGCCCTCGCGGATAGCGAAGCGCAGGCCCTCGTCCATGGCGACCGGCTGGATGAGCTCGACGGACATGTCGACGTTGTCGCCCGGCATGACCATCTCGGTGCCCTCCGGCAGCTTCACAACACCGGTCACGTCGGTGGTGCGGAAGTAGAACTGCGGACGGTAGTTGTCGAAGAACGGGGTGTGGCGGCCGCCCTCGTCCTTGGACAGGACATAGACGGAACCCTCGAACTTGGTGTGCGGGGTGTAAGCGCCCGGTGCGATGACGACCTGACCACGCTCGACATCCTCGCGCTTGAGACCACGGAGCAGCAGAGCAGCGTTGTCGCCGGCCTCAGCGGTGTCGAGAAGCTTGTTGAACATCTCGATGGAGGTGACGGTGGTCTTCTGGGACTTCTCGCGGATACCGATGATCTCGACCTCGTCGTTGAGGTTCAGGACACCACGCTCAACACGGCCGGTAACAACGGTACCGCGGCCGGAAATGGTGAAGATGTCCTCGACCGGCATCAGGAACGGCTTGTCGGTCTCGCGCTCCGGATCCGGGATGGAATCGTCGCAAGCCTGCATGAGGTCCACGACGGACTGGACCCACTTTTCCTCGCCCTCGAGAGCCTTGAGAGCGGAGATGTGGACGATCGGAGCTTCCTCGTCGTAGTCCTGCTCTGCGAGCAGCTCGCGGATCTCCATCTCGACGAGCTCGATGATCTCTTCGTCGTCGACCATGTCGCACTTGTTCAGTGCAACGAGGATGTACGGAACGCCGACCTGACGGGCGAGCAGCACGTGCTCGCGGGTCTGCGGCATCGGGCCGTCGGTAGCAGCAACCACGAGGATCGCGCCGTCCATCTGAGCAGCACCGGTAATCATGTTCTTGATGTAGTCGGCGTGGCCCGGGGCGTCAACGTGAGCGTAGTGGCGCTTCGGGGTGTTGTACTCCACGTGGGAGATGTTGATGGTAATGCCGCGCTCGCGCTCCTCCGGAGCCTTATCGATCGAGTCGAAAGCGAAAGCCTTGTTCTCCTCCGGGTACTGGTCAGCCAGCACCTTGGTGATAGCGGCGGTGGTGGTGGTCTTGCCGTGGTCGACGTGACCGATGGTGCCGATGTTCACGTGCGGCTTAGAGCGCTCGAACTTTTCCTTTGCCACTGTTTGTCCTCCTGGACGTGCATGTGACTACGACTCTCGCAGCCACGTGGTTTACTTCTGCCTTGCTTTCATTTCCTAGCACGCGGTCCACCGTGGTCCACCATTCAGGTGTAGCGAACCGGTGCGTCGGGCATGGAAACAATGGCCATTTCACAATGTGCCAGTTACATGATCCTAGATTTGTTAACGCCGTTTTTCAAACCATGGCGGGGAGTATTTCAACCCTCGCTCGCGGTCAATCGGGCGACCCACTCTTGGTGGACCCACCTAGTGGTAACGGCCGGCTCAAAGTTCCACCTCCTGGGGTGGAACCCTCAGCGCGACCGCTACCGCGGCGCCCGCACTCCCCTAGTGGCACTGGGTTCTAGGGGAGCACCGTTGGCAGCGCGTTTTAGGCGTTGCCGTTGCGCTCGTCGATGATCTCCTGAGCGATGCTGCTCGGAACCTCGGCGTAGGAGTCGAACACCATGGTGAAGTTCGCGCGGCCCGCGGTCGAGGAACGGAGGTCGCCGATGTAGCCGAACATCTCGGACAGCGGGACCTTCGCCTTGACGACCTTGGCGCCGGAGCGGTCCTCCATTGCGAAGACCTGGCCGCGGCGGGAGCTGATGTCACCGTTGACGGTACCCATGTACTCCTCCGGGGTGACGACCTCGACGGCCATCATCGGCTCGAGCAGGACCGGCTTCGCCTTGGCGACGGCTTCCTTCAGCACCTGGGAACCAGCGAGCTTGAACGCCATCTCCGAGGAGTCGACATCGTGGTAAGCGCCGTCCTCGAGGGTGGCCTTGATGTTCACCAGCGGGTAGCCGGCGAGGTAGCCGTACTGCATGGCGTCTTGGATACCGGCGTCGACGGACGGGATGTACTCCTTCGGCACGCGGCCACCGGTGACGGCGTTCTCGAACTTGTAGGTTGCGGTCTCGCCCTCTTCCAGGGCCTCCGGGTCCGGCTCGTACGGCTCGATGGTGACGATGACCTTCGCGAACTGGCCGGAACCACCGGTCTGCTTTTTGTGGGTGTAGTCGAGGGACTCGACCTTCTTGCGGATGGTCTCGCGGTATGCCACCTGCGGGGAACCGATGTTCGCCTCGACCTTGAACTCGCGCTTCATGCGGTCGACGAGGACGTCGAGGTGGAGCTCGCCCATGCCGCCGATGACGGTCTGGCCAGACTCTTCGTCGAGCTTGACGGTGAAGGTCGGATCCTCTTCAGCGAGCTTCTGGATGGCGGCGCCCAGCTTCTCCTGGTCGGCCTTAGTCTTCGGCTCGATGGCGACCTGGATCACCGGATCCGGGAAGTCCATGGACTCTAGGATGATCGGGTGGTCCGGGTTGCAGAGGGTGTCACCGGTGGTGGTCTCCTTCAGACCGATGAACGCGTAGATGTTGCCGGCATCGGCGTGCTCGACCGGGTTCTCCTTATTCGCGTGCATCTGGAAGAGCTTGCCCACGCGCTCCTTCTTGTTCTTAGTGGAGTTGAGCATCTGCTCGCCCGGAATTGCCTGGCCGGAGTAGACGCGCACGTAGGTGAGCTTGCCGAAGAACGGGTGCACAGCGATCTTGAACGCCAGTGCGGAGAACGGCTCCTCGACGGACGGCTTACGGGTCATGGGCTCGTCGGAGTCCATGGCGGTGCCGTGAACCTCGCCGATGTCCAGCGGGCTCGGGAGGAAGTCGACGACAGCGTCGAGAAGCGGCTGGACGCCCTTGTTGCGGTATGCGGTACCGCAGTAGACTGGGTAGATCTCCGAGTCGACCGTCATCTTGCGGATGGCGCCCTTGATCTCGTCGATGGTCAGCTCTTCGCCACCGAAGTACTTCTCCATGAGCTCTTCGTCGGACTCAGCGACGGTCTCGAGCAGCTTCTCGCGGTACTCCTCCGCCTTCTCCTGGAGCTCAGCCGGGATCTCCTCGATGGTCGGCTCAGCGCCGATTTCGACCTTGCCGCGCCAGGTGATGGCCTTCATCTGCAGCAGATCGACGACGCCGTCGAAGTCATCCTCGGCACCGATCGGGAGCTGCATGACCAACGGCTTCGCGCCAAGGCGGTCGATGATGGTCTGCACGGTGTAGTAGAAGTCGGCACCGAGCTTGTCCATCTTGTTGACGAAGCAGATACGCGGAACGTCGTACTTTGCGGCCTGGCGCCACACCTGCTCTGACTGCGGCTCAACGCCTTCTTTGCCGTCGAAGACGGCGACAGCGCCGTCGAGGACGCGCAGAGAGCGCTCCACCTCAACGGTGAAATCCACGTGGCCCGGGGTGTCGATGATGTTGATCTGGTTGTTGTTCCAGAAACAGGTCACGGCAGCGGACGTAATGGTGATGCCGCGTTCCTTCTCCTGCTCCATCCAGTCGGTGGTTGCGCCACCGTCGTGGGTCTCGCCGACCTTGCGGTTCAGACCCGTGTAGAAGAGGATGCGCTCGGTCGTGGTCGTCTTACCGGCATCGATGTGGGCCATGATGCCGATGTTGCGGACCTTGTTCAGATCCTTAAGCACTTCTTGTGCCACGTTGTGTACCCCAACTCATGTGTCGTCGACGCCCTGAGCCGTGATCCCCGTGGAAGCGGAGCGACTTGAGACGCCTTGGCGGATATTTTCCTTGGTCGATTGTGCCACTTTATCGCTGATCTGGCATTACGAGGCCGGAAAACCTCGGGCCAGAACCGGCGGGGACCAAGGGAGCGCCCCGCCGGGTACAGCGCAGCGGGAAACTACCAGCGGTAGTGGGCGAAGGCGCGGTTGGCCTCTGCCATCTTGTGGGTGTCCTCGCGGCGCTTCACGGATGCGCCGAGACCATTGGACGCGTCGAGGATCTCGTTGGCGAGACGCTCGGTCATGGAGTTCTCGCGGCGCTGGCGGGTGAAGGTCACCATCCAGCGGAGGGCGAGGGTGGTGGAGCGGCCCGGGCGGACCTCGACCGGGACCTGGTAGGTCGCACCGCCGACGCGGCGGGAACGGACCTCGAGGTCCGGGCGGATGTTGCCCAGTGCCTTCTCCAGGGTGCCCACCGGGTCGGTGCCGGTCTTCTCGCGGCACATCTCGAGCGCGCCGTAGACGATGCGCTGGGCGGTGGACTTCTTGCCGTCCTGGAGGATCTTGTTGATCAGCTGGGTGACCAGCTCGGAGTCGTAAACCGGGTCCTTGACAACGGGACGCTTCGGAGCTTGCTGCTTACGCATTGTTCTTTACTGTCCCTTCTTCGCGCCGTAACGGGAGCGAGCCTGCTTGCGGTCCTTGACGCCCTGGGTGTCCAGTGCGCCGCGGATGATCTTGTAGCGGACACCCGGAAGGTCCTTCACACGGCCGCCGCGGACGAGCACCATGGAGTGCTCCTGCAGGTTGTGGCCCTCACCCGGGATGTAGGCGGAGACCTCGATGCCGGAGGTCAGGCGAACACGGGCGACCTTGCGGAGTGCGGAGTTCGGCTTCTTCGGGGTGGTGGTGTACACGCGGGTGCACACGCCGCGGCGCTGCGGGGAGCCCTTCAGCGCAGCAGTCGCCACCTTCTTGCTTTTGTCGTGACGGCCCTTGCGGACCAGCTGCTGGATAGTTGGCATACCAACTCTTTCTGTTCGGGTTCGCACTCCTCCGGCGCGGACTGGGAGGCGGTCAAACATGCAAAAATGGGGGCTCTTTTTCGGGGCCCTACCGTAATTGCATGAACTACCTCCGCCACCCCGGAGGGGCGCGTGGAGTTCAATGGTTTCCCATCCCCGGCGTGCGGGGCGGAATCGGTAGAAAAATTACACCCCTCGGCGGCTCAAATGCAAATCGCCGCTGACCACGCTACTGCTGGTGGCGTGCGAGGATGGCTTCCCACGGCCCGGCCCAGCCGGCTTTCAGGCCTTCTTTCGCCATCGACACCACGTCTTCGTCGAGCCCCATGGCTTCCGCGAGGAAGAGGATGGCGCTGCGGGCGGTGTGGGTCGGCTCGATGCCGGACGCGTCGCGGTGGACATCGTTGAATTCCTCGCGGGCGATTTCCTCGAACTCGATGGCGCTGAGGGTGTACCAGTCCAACATCTCGAGTGGATCGACTGTTCCGGCCCACGGGCGCGTGGAGCGCGCGCGGTTCTGCACGACCGCGAGGCATTCGAGTGCCCTTTCCCCCATGGTGAGGTGGCGTTCCCACATGTCACCGTCCGCGTCCGCTGGGTAGCGGTCCAGGTGGGATTGGATGGCATCCAGATGCGCGTTGAGCCGGTCGTTTTCGGGGAGCACGGTCACTGCGGTCCTCGCCAGCATGACCAAGACTGTGCGGGCGGTGTGGCCGTCGGGGCTGGCGGTGCCGTCGATAAGCGGATGCTTGGCTTTGCCTTCGTCGGTGAGCGCGTTGATGATGAGTTCTTGTTCTTCCGGGGCGAATTCGGTGCGGAAGAAGCCCGTGAGGCTGAATGCGCCGAGGTACCCGTCGAAGGGGCCGGGGTCTTCAACGAGGCGTTCCTTGTCGCGCTCGCTGATTTTTGACATCAGGCGGTTGACGCGACGCGTCCAGTCCTCGTTGCGGTCGATCCAGCCGGCGCGGCGCGCGTCCACGGCGATGCGCAGGGCGAGGTCGAAGTCGTTGTTCTTCTCCGCGATGATGGCCAGCTGGCGGAAGCACGGGTGTTCTTCGCTGTACGCGCAGCTCTGGTGCATGCCCTCGACGCGCTTCTTCCGCGCCTCGAGGTGGAGCTCCGCCGCCCGCCGCACATCGCCTTTCCTCTGTGCTTCGAGCGCCTTGTCCTCGATCGTCCGGGCTGTGCGCTCGGCGGCGCGCTTGATGCGGTCGCGTTTGAGCCGCATCACCCGGGCTTCGATGTTGATATTGTCCTGGGCGATGCGCAGTACCATGTCGAAGGCCTGCGAGGAGTAGTTGCGCTGCCCGTAGAAGTAGTTCATCAGCCGGATCTGCGTGTGGTGCAGCTCGACGAGCGCGTCGTCGACGAGGTCGTTCGGGGCAGGGAGCCGCCCATAGCGCTCCATGAGCTTATCGACGATCTTCGCCTGCAGCCCGCTTTCCTTGTTGACGAGGATGAACAAGTCGGACAGGAAGGCGACATCCATGTAACGGTCGCGCTGCAGCTGCGCGGGGCCTTGCTTCGGACGCGATTTCTTTTCCCCGTAAGCGCGGTCGAGGAGCGTGCGCTCCTCGGGGGTCAGGGTGCGCTCCCACCAGTCCTCCAGGCCGAAGTAGTTGATCGAGTTCTGCTTGTCCGCCATTGCGCCTCCTTGTCGTAGTCGCGCTCGTCGTGCTCGCGTTTGCCGTCCTAGAAGCTCGGGAACGGCAGCACGTTCGTGAGAATGAGAAGGATCATCACGAGGATGATCAGCAGCACGACAGAGATCGCGATCAGCATTGCCAAGCTGCCTTTGCCTGGTTTCTTCTCCCCTGCGGCGTCCGCACGGCGGACATCTATGCCCTCACGGCGTGCCATTTGCTCGCGCTTCTTCGCTTTCTGCGGCTCACCGTACGGGTTGCCTGCCGCCTGGCCGCGCACAGGCGGGGTCTGCCTCGGCTCCGGGGTACTGCGCACCCGCTCTCCGCGGTCCGCGTGCTGCCCCCGCTGCTCGTGCGGCTGCCCGTACTGTCCCTGGCCGTAGGACGACGGCACCGGATCCTGGCGGTAGCCGGAACGCTGGTCTGCGCCGTAATCGGCGCGGTGCTCCCCGTGGCCGGCTAGCGGCGGGTTCTGCGGGGTGCGTGGGTGCTGGCCCGCCGGCTGCGGGTCAGCTGGCTGCTGCGGCACCGCGTGGTGCGTCACCGGTGCAGCCTGCGACGCCTGCGCCGCCGGGGTTGCGCCCGGAAGGGCCGCGAACGGTGCGACGTCGGTGAAATCGTATTGGTCTTCCTGTCCGCGGCCGCCGTTGAAACCGGTGGCCGCACCAGCTGCTGTCGGGTTCTCGCCAGGCATGTTCACTGTCCCTTACCGTCCTTAGAGGTACTGTGCGGGCGCGGTGCCCGGCGCGTCGAAGGTGATCTGCGTCAGCAGTGCCGGTGCGGCGGTGGTATCCGTCGACGGTTCCGGCAAGTACGTCCACGCGATCACGGCGATGAAGGCGATGAGCAGGGCCAGGCCGATCACACCGAGGATCTTGCTCCAGATACGTGAGCGGCGCTCTTCCGTTTGCTGCACCTTCTCGCCGCGCTGGGCTGCGATGTTCTCAGCCTCGTCGGTGGAGATCTGCGCGGGGTCGTTGTGCTCTGCCTGCTGGAACGGGCGCGCACCGCCGAACTGGTTGTCTCCCGGGCCGGCTGTCTGCTGCCCCGGCATGCCCGGCTGGCCGGGGTACGCCTGCGGCGGGAACTGCGGCACAGGGCCGGACGGGCCGGGCGCCTGCGGCCACCCCTGGCCGAAGCCTTGCTGCGGTGTTGGATGCGTGCCGTTGGTCATCGTTGCGGCCCTTCTTCTCGCGGGGCTTCCACGGCCTCAAATCCGTGCGGTGCCCCGTAGTGGCGGTCGGTCTGCAGTTGCTGATAAGGCTGCTGCCCCTGCAGGTACTGCGCGTACTGGTTGCTTTGCTGCGGCTGCGGCGCGTACGGGTTCGCCTGTTGCGCCGGTTGCGTCTGCTCCGTCGCGGGCGCGGCAGGTTGCCGCGGCTCAGTCGCGGGCGCGGCAGGTTGCCGCGGCTCAGTCGCGGGCTGCTGCGGGGCGGCCGCCTGGGTCAGGCGGCGTTGCTCGCGGGCGAGCCAACCCTGGTTGTGGTGGGACATCACATTCCTCCCTCGAAGAGGCCGTAGCTGGAAAACATCTCGCGGATAGGGTCAAGGACACGGAACGGGGCGATGCCCATCCTGGACACGCTGTCCCCCTCCGGGGAATCGCCCAGGGCGGACACGGCATGGCAGCTGTACGGGACAGGGGTGCCGGTCGGCGACTGGGTTTCCAACAGGTTGAGCATCTCCATGGCGCCGAGGGCGCTCAGCATGCTGCGGATTTCAAAGTGCATGGAGGCGCGGTCCGCCCTGTCGAACCGTTGGTTCGGCGGGTTGGATTCGCGGCGGAAGGAAGCGCCGTAATTGCTCATGGCGGCCTGCCAGTCCACCGTCTGCCCCTGAATGCCGCCGCTGCCCACCTGGTCGACGTCGGCGAGGCGCTGCAGCATGTCGAATTTGGACAGAGTCAGCGCGACCGTGGGCATGTGCTCCGGGGACATCAGGCGCAGAATATTCTGCAGGATCATCGCGGGGTTCTCCCGGCCGACCTCGTTGGTGGACACGGTGCCCTCGAGCAGTTGCCGGATGCGGTTGACCGCCATCGGGTCGTAGAGGAACACGATGCGGTCGGCGTTGCGGAAGAAACCGAGCTTCGGGGCGCGCTCCGCAAATCCCTCCTCGCGGAGGTCCTCGCCGGCGACGTCCTGGAGCACCAGGTAGACCTTCTGCCTCACCTTTTCGTTGTCGGCGGGATTCACACGGACGTGGAATCCCAGGTCGTAGATCAGCGGGCGGTTCTGGTAGGCCTCCGGGTTCGCCGACGGCGGGGTCGGCGGCATGAGCCCCATCTCCTCGAACAGCGGGGTCTCGTAATTCTCCTCGTAGGTGCGGCGGGTGTATTCGTCAGCGGCGTTGAGGAAGCCGTGGTTCGCCGCCAACATGTCGCGTAGCAGCTTCACCACGACGGCGATGTAGAGGCTCTTGCCCGAGGAGCGGGCACCGGCCATCGCCACGGTGAGGGTGCCGGAGCGCATCCAGTCCTCCGGAAGCTCGATGCCGGGGTGCTGCGGGGCAGTGCCCGCCGGGTCGAGCAGTTCGAAGGTCACCGGGTCTTTCGGCGGGATCAGGTATGCCGGGGGTTGCGCGTTCACTAGCTGTTCACCCCCGCATCAATCGCTCCGCGCAGGTCGTGGATGGCGTCGCGGTAGCCGCGGGCATCGCCTTCGGCGACGGCGCGGTGGAGGCGCTCGTCGAAAAGCGTGGACGTGACGCCGTGCGCTGTGGCGACGGGGCGGGTCGAGATGACGTGGACTGCGGCGCCGCGGCCCAGCAGGCAGGCCGGCACATCGTCGGAAATAGCGATCACGGCGGCCGTCGGGGAGAAATCGGCGGCGCCGAGCTCCCACCCGATGTCGTTGCCGCGCAACGATTCGGTCGTGCCCGCGGGAACCTCGAGGGTGTCCACGAGTCCGGGCACTTCCCGGCCGGACGAGGTGGTCAGGCGCTTCGCGCAGCGCATTCCCGAGACTGCATTGACCGCGAAGCTGAGCATCGCGTCCGTCTGGTCGGCGGTGGCGCTACGCAGCATCGAAGCGCTGGAGTCCACGACGATGTGCACAGAATCAGCACCCGGGGAACCCGCCGTTGCCGCGGGCGTGGTGCTCTCCGAAGCAGTTTCCGCGGACGTGCCGCTGCCGCCAACGGGGCTCACGGGCACGACAGTTCCGGCGTCGCCGGCGATGACGCGCACGCCGGTGTCCGTGGGGATCAGCGTCAGCGGGGTGAATGTGTCGCGGGCGGCGACCTTGAACGGCGGAAGGTTCAGGTCCACCAGGCCGGAGACGGCGTCGCGCGCCTGGACGCGGACGTAGAGTTCGGCGCGGTTGCCGAAGACCTCGTTATCGGGCCGGACCTCGATCGTCGCGGGCCCGTTGAGCTCCCGCAGCGCGTAGCGGTCGCCGGTGCGGGGCAGTTCCGCATCGCCGTTGAAGGCGCGGAAACGGCCGCCGTCGGTGAGCTCCATGACCAAGATGGCGCGGAAAGCATCGGTGGTGAACTTGAATTCCTCACCGTGCCCCATGCGTTTTTCAAGAGCC
The DNA here is from genome assembly GCF_030503595.1 of Corynebacterium sp. P4-C1. Taxonomy (NCBI): domain Bacteria; kingdom Bacillati; phylum Actinomycetota; class Actinomycetes; order Mycobacteriales; family Corynebacteriaceae; genus Corynebacterium; species Corynebacterium sp. P4-C1. Next base: position 1,414,442 of record NZ_CP129966.1, read on the forward strand.
ATTAGTGCTCTCCTTTCTGGTTTGCCGGACCGCGGGTGTTCTGCACCAGCCTCTGAATCACCCGGCTCAGGAACTGTTCGGTGCGCTCGACACGCAGCTCCGCGAATGCCGCGGGCAGGACGCTGACAGCCTGCGCGGCTAGCGCGGTGTCGCGCTGGTTCTCCGGGGCGGTGGCGAAGAAGTCCTCCCACGCCCGGCGCGCCACGGCATCCACGTTGGGCTGGTTGGGAACGGCACGTGCGGCGATGCGGTTCGCCAGCGCCACGAGGTCGTGGATGACCTCCGTGCGCCGCTGAGCATCCGCGGTGATCACCGGGTAGCGCAACTGGTTGAACGCGGCGGTGGCCAGGGCCGCGCCGATGAGGTAGCAGGCGGTGTCGGCGCCGAGCTTCTCCACACCGGGGTGGCCGGCGTAGCGCAGCTGCTGGCTGATCTTCCCGTCGCCGAGTTTCTCCAGCAGTTCGGTGATGTCGTCGCCGGCGAAGAGGCTTTCAAGCTGTTTGTTGGCTACCAGGCTGACCAGTCCCGCGGCGGCGGAATCCGGCGCGAGGTTCAGGTTGCCGCCCTGCATGACGTCCACGATGGGGCCTTCGAGGTTGCCCAGGCTGCCCAGTCCGTCGACGAGCATGTCGCGGTCGAATGCGCCGATGGCTTCGGCATCGGTGACGTACTGGATAAGCAGCGGCCCGTCGCTCTCCCAGTTCTGCAGCGTCTCGTAGACGGAGCCGCGGAGCTCGTCGAGGCGGGTTTCGTCGATAAGCTCCTTGTTGATCAGCGTCGGGTACTCCTCGCCGACGAATTCATTCGGCTCGGTGATGTCGATGGCCAGCTGGTTCAGCTCGGGCTCGATGCTCTTGCGACGGTGCGCGAGCGCGAGCTGGGCGAGTCCCGCGCCGAAGCCGCCGTGCACGTCATCGAGGGCGGCGAGCTTGTCGACGGCCTCCGCCGCCCCACTCCCCGACCGGTACAGTTCCTCGGTCATGCGCGACCATTCGGTCCGCGGTGCCGCCCCGGCGTCTTTTTCCGGGTCGATGACGGTGAAGGCCGGGTTGGCGGCGAACAGTTCCGCGTCCTCGACTGGGCCCGCCAGTAGCGCGGCGTAGCCCTGCTGGTTTGAGGCCCATTTCGCAGCATCGACGGAACGGGCGCGCTCGAAGGTGCTCACGCGCAGCGCCCGGCGCGCGGCCTGCGGCGTCATGGTCGTGGACACGGCATAGATCCAGAAGGCGGCCTGCGTGTCCGAGGTGGTGACCAGCACCGGAATAGTATCCGGGTCTTCCAGCGCCTGCTGGATCGCGTACACGACGCCGCGGCGGTCGCCTTGGAGCTCGCAGATGAGCTTCCACAGGTTCTCCACGTCGGGCAGCGGGCCGCGGGCAGGCTCGGCGAGGTTGCCGTCCAACTGCACCGAGTTGACCACCGGGGCGCGGAACGGCGCGGCCAGGTCCGGGGAACGGAACAGCGCGATCGGGTACTGGGCGGCGAGCGGCTGCTGCGGTGCGTGGTCCACCACGCCGTGGGTGAACACGTTGCCCGGGCGGCCCGTCGCGTCCTTACCCGCCGGAACGGACTGCACGTACACGCCGTTGCGCGCGTCCGGGATGTACTCGAAGCGGCGCGGCAGGGCTTCGATCTCCTCGCCGCCGATGAACTCGTTGACCTCCTGGATCGGGGTCAGCGAGATCGCGGCGGCCGAGCGGATCAGCTCGATGTCGTTCGGGTCCGCGTTGACGGTCGGCCCGATGGACCAGCCGCCGGAGCTGGACGTGTTGGAAAAGGACGCGTAGGTCGCGTGCGCGAAACGTGCCATCAGTGCATTCCTCCGGGCTGCTGGAAGTTATTCATGAACCACAGCGACACCACATTCGGGTCCCGCAGGGCCACCTCGGATTCCCCGTCTTCGGGAGCATCCGCCATGAACAGGCGGAGCCACCCGTAGCCGCGGGAGACGAGCTCGGGGTCGACGCGCCAGTACTCGAAGCCGGGGGTGCCCGGCGCGAGGTTGTCCGGGTACAGGTGGTCCGAGGTCATGATCGGTTTGTAGTCCTCGACGTGGCCACCGTTGATCTTGCTCACGCGGACAGGCTCGCCGTCGTTCGGCTCGAGTGGCAGGCGCTCCGGGTGGTAGCGCAGGGTGAAGCGGCGGTGCCGGGTCTCCTCGTTCTCCGCGTTGACGAAGAGGTAGAGGCCGTTGTCCGGGCCCGGTGTGAGCATGTAGCGGAAGTGGCGCAGCCCGCGGTACGGGATGATCGTGGCTCCGCCCCACTCGCGCAGGCCCGCGTGCATGCGGCTGGGAATGAGCACCACATCGCGGGCGCCGCGCATGTGCACGCGCATTCCGCCCTCGCTGCGGTATTCCTCTTCGTCGATGGTGGCCATCGGTTTGGCGTCGCCGCGGCGCGGGTCGATCTGGCTGCCCTGGCCCGGCTCTGCCAGGAAGGCGGCCACTTCGTGGGCCTGCTCCGGCCAACCAAAGGTGATCAACTGGGCGATCACGCGCTCCTCAATACGGGCGGAGGGGATGCCGCCCACGCGCACGAAGCTTGACGACGTACCGACGCGCGCCTTGTTGCCCACCACGCTGACCGGGGTGATGGCGATGGAGTACCAGTCGTCGGGCCACGCGAAATCGGCGGCGTCTTTCGCCTCGGCGATGTCGTTGACCCAGGCGGCCAGCGGCAGGCCGAAGCCTTCCAGTTGGTCGGTCTCGACGACCTTGTCGGATAGGCCCTCCGCGGGCAGGTCGCGGGTGCGGTAGATGCGCACCTCTCCGGAATTGGGCAGCTCCCACTGGACGGTGAACAGGCCGTTGCCCACCGACTGGTCCAGGTGGACGTCCGCGTGGACCTCGACCACCTCGGCGGTGATGTCGATGGTGAATACCTCGGAGTGGGCGCTTCGCTCCACATTCCCGTTGACGTTGACCTCGCGCACCGCCTGCACCGCGTAGGTCAGGCCGCGCTGCGGCGGTGTCCACCGGAAGCCGTTGACGTTGCGGCTGGACTGGCTGACCTCGTGCGCGCGGCGCGTGAGGCGGCGCCGTTCTTCCTCCGGCGCGATGTAGACGTTCACGCGGTCAGTGTGCCGGAATTCCTCCCACTTGCCGCTGACCTCGCTGCCGTCGAAGTTGAGCTCGATGTGTTCCACCGGGCGGACGTAGACATCGGCACCGACGAGCTTCGGCTGGTTGCGCAGAGCATCGAGCTCGTTCGACCCCTCGTTCAGCCACACCTGGTAGTAGCGGTAGGAAAAAGACAGCGGGTCAGCGTCGTCGAAGAACGTGCCGCTCGTCGTGGTGCGCAGGATGCCTTCGGCCGGGTCGCGGTCGAAGACTTCCTCGTCGCTGACCACACGGAAGATCTGCACTGGCTGCGCGTCGTAGTCCTCCGGCAGGGCCCACCTGACGTGGATCGCGCCCTCGTCGTTCAGTTTCGCGCGCACGGCACCACCGGAGATGACCGTGAGATCCTCCAGCAGGTCCAGTTCCTCGAAATCGTCCTCGGCCAGGTCCAGCGGCTGAGCCGTCTCCCGCGGCGGAACCGGCTGGGGTGCCGGCTGCTGGACTGGCTCGGTACGGAAGTGCTGCGCGGGCTGTCCCTCCGGCTTGACGTGGCGCGGCGCGGAGGCCTGCTCAGGCTGCGGCGGCGTTTGTGACTGTGGCTGTGACTGGGCTTGTGCTTGCGCCAGCCGCTCCGGTTCGGGCTGTTGCGGGCGGGGCTGCTGTGGCTGCTGCGCGGCCGGCGCGCCGCCGGGATTCTGCGGCAACGGCTGACTCGGAGTGACCAGGTCGGGGCTAAGTGGGGTCTGCAGGGGCAGGCCGGCACCGTCGAGCATGACCAGCAGGTCGAGCGCTTCCGCCCACACACGGGTGTGGGGGTTGGACTCGCCGTAGACGAGGTGCTGGATCAGCTCTTCCTCGCTCGGCACAGGCAGGCCGGTTTGCTGCTGGACGGCGGCGCGCCACGTGGCTGCCATCTCTGGAAGCGACATTAAATATCACCTTCACCGGGGAAGTCGACGGCTGAGGAACCGTCCGGGCCCGGGGTCCACCGGGAAGACACTCCAGTGGAGTGACCCTCCGCCGCGGGCATCTCACGTCCTGTGCCGTAGTTGTCTTCGACATAACCGGAACCAGGCAGGACGATGTCGTCGCTGTGGTCGGTGGCTGCGCTGCCGGCGGAGGACAGCGTGATGTCCTGGGCCTGCGCATTGCCGCCGACCTGGACGAGCACCTCCGTGCGGCCGATCGGGTCGCGCGGGCTGGAAGACACGCGGTGGATGCTCAGGTCTCCGTCCACCGCTGAGGCGGCGCGGCCGCGGCTGGCGGACGCCAGGAAGTGGCTGCTGAAGGTGCCGTGCGCGGCGTCGCCAAGCAGCTCGCCTTCGAGCGCGCGGGCATGGCCGCTGTCACCGGAGGACACAGTGCCCAGCAGCTGCCCGCTGAACGGGTTGTTGCTGGCGCGCAGCTCCTCGGCCACCGGCCGCCACTTGTCGCCGGTGCGGTCGCTGGAGGAGAACTCCGGCGAAGTGACGTAACGCGCGATGCGGTCCAGCGGCGAGCTCGAGTGCTTGCCACGCTGGGCGGACAGGTACTCCCACCGGTCGTCGTTGCCCGGCTGGAACAACTCACCGTAAGCGCGGGTCAGGCCCGCGGAGACAGCGTCGCCCAACCAGCCCTCGTGGTAGAGGCCGTTCTTGTAATGCGCCACTACATTCGACACGGCGCCCGCCTCCGGGGCCGCGTCGGCGAAGACCACGTTGCGCGGCATGCGGTTGCTGGGCTGTGCGGCGATATTGCGCTCCGTCTTCACGCGGCCGAACGGGCGGTTGACCAGTTCGCCGAGCAGCTGGGTGACGGAGAGGAACTGCGGGTACGCCTCCTCGAGCCGCACCAACGACACCTCGGCGTTGCGGAGCGTCTGCTGGGCTGCCTCGATCCGTGCGCGCTGCCCCTTCCGCAGATTTGCCAGCTGCACCTGGTCGCGAGTTTCAAAACTGACCTGCAGCAGGAAGAAGATGAGCCAGATGAACACCCAGATGCCGAACATCCACGCCAAGGTAGAGCCGGAAGCATTGTTGAGGTTCTGCACCCACCACATCTGCGAGAACACCAGGTCGGTGAAGGAGCCCTCGCCGCTAGCGACCTTGTCCTGGGCGTTCTTCATCACCAAGTGGCCGATCAGCCAGAAGATCAGGAAGAAGAACAGCGACGTGGTGGTCACCCACCCCAGGAAACGGCACGTGCGGGCAGCGGCACCGGTCTCCGGGGCCTTCACGCCCCGGCTGAGGCGCTCGAGTTCCGCACGCGCGGCGGCGACCTGCTGCTCGCATTGGACACGGATATTGCGCAGCTCGTCACCGATATAGCGGGCGAAGCTGCCCCGCTCCGTGCTCCTCCACCGCTCGAAATCGTTGTGGAGCTTGCCGGTGTCGAAGACGCCGTTGGTGTCGGCGGAATTCAGGCGCTGCTCATACGTGGCGATCGCTTCCGGGTCGTACGGGGCGAGGGAATCGGCGCCCATGACGTCGCGGAGACTCGGGTCGTCGATACGCATCGCCTGCTCGGGCGCCGGAATAACGTCGCGGGCGCTCGCGGCGACAGTCACGTGGTCGGAGGCGAGTTGGCGCACCACCTGCGGGGTGGCGGAATCGCGCGCCATCGGGGCCAGCGGACGCGGCTTGGCGTCCAGCATGGTCAGCGCGAAATTCTTGTAGCCGTTCCACATCGGCTGCATCTCGGCCGCGACTTTATTTCGGTCGATCTGCTGCGCTTCCTGCGAAATCTGAGCCGGGGCGCCCTGCAGGTTGCGCATGCTGCCGATGACAGCGGAGGAATCCGCGCCGTAGACCCTCTGCAGGCTCGCAGAAATCTGGTCGGAGGCACCGCCGCGCAGATCGTTGAAGGAATTGGCCGGGGTGTTGATCAGCGTCTTCCACCACACACCCCGCAGCTCGCGGGACGCTTCCTTGTTGCTCAGTTCGCGGTCGCGGTCGGTCTTCGCCGCCACGCGCTTGGGCATGAGGCCGTCGCGGTACAGGCCGAGGAATTCATCGGCCGCGGCGCGGGAGAACTGCTCGCGGTTTTGCGGGTGCTCCACCACAGCCGTGCCGCCGTCGGCGCGATACAGGCGCGGAGTCGGATTGACCTCCGTGTCGAACAGGGCCTGGCGCAGCTGGTTCTGCACCTCCTCTCCGTCGACACGGCGGAAGTAGGCGCGGGTGAGACGGAAGTGGATCGGCGAGGCGGTGCCGCGCAGCTGCTCCACCGGGCACTCGGACGCGCCGTCCCACAGGCCGAACAGGGAGCACAAGGTCGTGGCCACCAAGAGGGTGAAGGTGTTCTCGCGCTCTCCGGCGGACACCGGCACCGAGTGGTCGGACGGCGCGTCCGATTCCTCAGGGGCGATGAACAGATTCACGTAACCGCGGACAATGTCCACCTCTGGCGAGGTCGACTCCCCCGCCCGGCCGGCGAGCACGTTGACGGGCAGCGGGTTGAGCTCCGCCACGGTGTCCGCCACCACTTGGAGGTCCATTTCGCGGATGTTGTCCTCACCGTTTTGAGCGTTGACCACGCACAGCGCGAAGCGCTCGTTGTAGCCGCTCGCCAGCAGGCGCGCGAAGCTGTCGGTGGTGGACGGGGTGCCGTCCACGCGGCCGTCGATAAGCAGCGCATGATCCATTGGCCCGGTGAAGGCGTCCAGGTCGACCCAGATCGCGCGGCCGATCAGGTGCAGCGCCTCCAGGTCCTGAAGTGCTTGGCGGAGAGCGGCGCCGAAGCGCCCGCGCCCCACGAAGATGGGCACGCACGCCTGCACGGCGGTGCCCCCGAAGCGGTCAGCCATTAAATGTCATCCTCTCCCGGCATGGTGGGCATGCTCACCGGACGCGACACGGAACCCAAGTCCAGCTCCGGGCTTTCGTCGAGCGCGGTGTGCTTCAGGCGGTCAGCCTCGTCGAGCATCCGCAGAATCTGGTCGATGACCTCGTAGACGTCGAGCGCCACATCCGCGAACAGCGGGATGCGGGAGGCCAGCTCGCGCGAATCGATATCGGCGACCGGGCGGGACGCCTGCACCGAGAGCTGGTCGCGCAGGAGCCTGTCCGTCGGGACATACTCCATGGCGATCTCGCGCTGGCGCGACAGCCACGTCTTCACGGCTGCGAGACGCTCCTCCGGGGTGACCTCTGGGCCGGTGCCCTTGATCCTCAGCCGGTCGCCGCTCTTGCGCTCGCCGCTGGCCAGCCACTTGGCCAGAAGGCGCGTGCCCTTGAGCGTGCGGCCGATCTCCGACGGGTTGTCCGCGTCATCGTACAGGCCGCGCATCACACGGTACGGGCGGTAGCTGTCCAGCAGCGGGGTCACGCCCGCCCTCGTCCACGCCAAAGAAGCCGACTCGACGACGGCCGGCAGCCAGTCGAACACGTTGCGGAAGTTCGACGGCGGCGTCAAAAGCGGATCCGGGAAGGACAGCCAGCCGTGGTTGCCCTCAGTGTCGTCGTACACCTTGACCGGGCTGTTGTTGTCCGGCGTGTCCAGGGTGGCCGGGAAGTCCATGTAGCCGATGATGCGGCCGATGTACCAGCCGCCGATGAATGCGCGGCGCTCCGCGTCGCTCATCGGGGTGGCGGCCTGGATCGGGCGGGCGCGCTTAGCGCGCCAGAACTCCTTGCGGGAGTCCTTCAGGCTGTCCCACTGGTCACGCATCGGGCGCAGCAGGGAGCCGAAGACGACCGGCACGTAGTTCGGGTAGGAGCCGAAGATGTCGATGGAGCGCTCCTCGCCCTGGTTCTCCAGCGCTTCGCCGAGCGGCTTCATCGGGTCCGGCAGCTTCACGTTCGGGAAGTTGACCACTTCGTCGGCGAGCAAGCGCGCGGACTCGTCGCCCTCCAGCGGGATCTTGGAGAAGTTGAAGGCGTAACCCACCTCGTCGCCGTAGAGGTTGCGCACCAGATTGTCGTCGATCTGCGCGAGCGGCAGAGCGTTCTTCATCGCCTCGGTGAACTTGGAGGCCAGGCGCTGCTGGCGTGCGCGGCGCTCGTGGTCCTGCAGGCTCGGCGCGGTGACGTAGCTGCGCAGCGAGGTGGAGATGAAGTCGTAGAAGGAGAAGCCACGGCGCTGGATGTACATGCGGGAACGCTCCAGCACCTCCTCGGCGCCGATGCGCACGGAGAACTGGCCCAGCTTCGGGTCGAGCAACTCGGTGGGGTTATTCGGGTCGCGGGTGAAGTTCATGGGCACCCACGGGCCGGTGAGCACGATCAGGTCCTCCGGGGCCTGCTCCGCGCCCTCCAGTGCCGACCAGGAGCCACTGACCACGGACGACGCGGCGCTGGAAATCGCGTTGTCGTACGAATCGGCGTTGGTGGCGTTCTGGATGTCGTGGACGTACTGGCGCGGGAAATCGCTGATCTCGGTGAGGAAGATCTCGTTCGCGGCCTGCGCGAAACGCGGCGGCACCATGTCGGTGTCCTCCGGCCACAGCTGCGGAACGTTCGTCTTCAGCTGCGCGACACCGAGATCCTTGTCGTTGTTGAGCGACAGCTCGTGCTCGAGGTCGGTGTGCTCGGTGGTCATCGCCTTCTGCAGCGGGCCGATGAAGCGGTCGATGAAGTCCGTCAGCGTCCCCAGCACGAAGTCCGCCATGCGGCTCGAAGCCCGGATCTGCAGCTGGGTGCGCACGTCGCGGACGATGTCTTCCATGTACTGGTCGGCGCTGACGATCTTCCCGCGCGCGTTCATCATTGCCCGTTCGGTCTCCGGGTGGAGCACGAGGCGCTGCTGCGAGCGGGCGGCCTGCTCCAGCTGCGGCAGAACGTCGCGGACGAGCATGTTCTTGATCGCGTCGAGCACCGCGCCGCCGTACGGCAGGCCGAAATTACCCACTTCGCGGCGGATGATGTCCAGGAAGCCTTCCTGCAGGTTGCGCACGCGAGCCCAGTTGAAGGCGGCGGCGTAAAAGTCCGCACCGTTGTCGGCGCTGACCTGCTGGTCGAGGACGTTGAGGGCGCTGATGACTTCCGGTGCCCAGTCGCGGCCGCGGCGGTTGTTCGGTTGCGGGATCTGGTGGCGCAGGCTGTCCGCGTACCTGTCAGCCCAGCGGTTCATCTCCGCTCCGAAGGTGCCCCACAGCCAGTCGCGCACATTGTCGCCGAACGGAATCACCGTGGTGCGCGCCTGAATCTGGCGCCAGTTGGTATCCACGCGCTGCTTGATCTGCTCATCGCCGGACGCCGGATTCGTCGGGTCAATGTGCCCGTGCACAAGCTTATCGACGGACGAACGTGCCAGCCTCTGCGCCGAGTATTCCGCGTAGCGGTCGCGGCCCATGGACAGCTGCGCGTAGCCGAAGGAACCCCACGGGAGGTTGTTCTTGTTCTGCACACCCCAGCCGTAGGTGTTGTCGCGCACCTGGAGGCCGCCCTGGTTGCCGAGGTTGAACTGGGTGAAGCGGCCCATCGCCGCTTCGTCCATGAGCAAGGAGGCCAGGCCGCGGCCGAGCGCGCGGTAGACGGTGCCGGGCTTGCCGTCGCCGAGCTGCGCGCCCTCCGCGCCGGCGTGGGCGCCGACCGGGAACACGCGGGAAATGGGCACGCTCTCGTCGCCCAAGTTCACACCGAGCTGTTCGAAGAGGCGGCGGTCGGTCTCGGTGGCGGAACCCATCTGGGCGGCGGCCATCTCACCGAACATCGCCATCGCGTTCGGGTTCGCACCCATCACCTGGTCCTGCGGGATGCCGCTGAAGATGTCCGGGGTGAAGGCGAACATGCAGTTGCGGCCGACGCTGGCCTTGTCCAGGGAGGTCAGCAGGCGGCAGACGTCGATGGCCATGGATGCGCCAGCACCGCCCGACATGGAGGTGACCACGATGATCAGCGGCACGTCCTTGCCCGCGTTGACGGCGGATGATGCGCGGCCGGTCAGCGCTGTCTGCAGACGGCTGAGCTCACTCGCCGTGCCCGGCTGGTTGAGTGCCGCCCACGCTTTCTCCAGCTCGTCCTGCACCTCACGGAGCTTGCTCAAGGTGAGCATGCGGCCAATGGCGCGGTACTGGCCGGCACCGGCGGAAATCGGGGTGGTCTCCGCCCCCGGGTTGCGCAGCGCCCAGGAGGACACGGTGCCGAGCTTCTTGCCGCTGGCCAAACGGGCGGAGACCGCCGCGTCGACGTTGGCGTAGCGCCCGGAGGAACCCACGGAAATATAGCGCCCGCCCGCTTCCTGCACGTTCTGCAGGTTCTTACCGGCAGACTCCGGCTTGGTGGGCACGTCGAGGGATACGAACTGCCAAGCGTCCGGCAGCTTCACATCCTTCGGCGAGACGTATTCGTTGGGGAGGCGCTCCGCCAACATCGTCTTCAGCTGGTCCATCATGAACGCCAGCGTTTTGGCGCCCGAACCGCCGCAACCGACGACGAGGACTCTTTCCATGAAGTGGTGCTCCTTCTGAGGTTCAGTTTCCGGGGCGTCTCGGTGAAGCTTCCTCCCCGGCACTGCTTGGTTAGTTGGTGCTATTCGGTTGTGACATCAATCATGGCCGTTGTGCGGTGATCCCGCAGCCCGACGGGCCCGTTCCATGCGCAGGCTACTGGGGCGGCGGGCCCCAGGGGCTCGACTGCGGCCCTGAGCTCGGCGGCCCCCATGGCGACGAGCCGCCGGGCTCCGCCCCGCCAGCCGGACCGGACGGACCGGACGGACCAGCAGGACCGGAGGGACCCGCCGGCGGGTTCCATCCGCCAGCGCCACCGGCTGCAGGGCCGAATCCCTGACCGCCACTCTGCGGCGGTGCGAAACCACCGCCGCCGGAGAAACCTGCATCGCCCGGAGGCGCGAAGCCGCCGCCCTGGTCGAACTGGCCCGGGGTCGGCTCGGCGGACGGCAGACGTTCCGCCAGTGCATCCGCGAGCGCGGGCGCTTCGGCGGCGATCTCGTTCTGCAGCTGCTCCTGGGCCGCCGGTGCGAGCGGGATGCGGGGGAACGCGACGACTTCGAGGTCGTCGACGTTCTGGCTCGGCGCGTGGACGAACCAGGAGTCCTGCACTGCCAGCGGCAGCACCGCATGGCCGTCCTTCTCCTTGCCGTCGCCGGCAATGGACGGGGTGGACACGATGACATTCGCCGCGGACAGCGGGTTGATGGAGAAGCTCTCCACCTGCGCCTGGGCGCGGCCCGCCTGGACGGTGCGCGGACCCGGACGCATCTGGCGTGCCGCCGCATCGGTCGGGTCGATCTGCGGGTGCGGCTGGCCGTCGAAGGTCCACCCGCCTGCACCGCGGCTCATGCGCAGCACCACCGGGCCGACCGGCGGATCACCCGGGATCTTGGAGGTCAGGTAGCGCACCAGGTAGAGCAGCAGCAGCGGGAGCAGCAGGCCCAACAGCAAAGCGAGGATGAAGGTCACCGCGGCGACGCCCTTGGACACCGGCACCTTCGAGTCGATCTTGGCGGCCACGTCGACCACGCGCTCCTCGCCGCCGTTCTCGTCGGCGATGTGGACCGGCAGGGTGCCGTTGGCGACGAGCTGCGCCCGCTTCTCGAAGGAGAAGGTCAGCGGCAATTCTGCGGTCTCGCCGCGGCCGACGGTCAGCGCCGAATCCTTGGAGTTGTGCTCGGATTCCACCGTCACCGCCCCGAGGTCATCCATGCCGTGCTCGACCTGCTGACCGCCCTCGACCCAGATGCGCCCCGGGCCGGAGACCGGAACGTTCACGGTGACCTCGTCGCCCTCGGTGGTGACGTCGATCTGACCTGGTAGCTGCGGCAGGTTCTGCACCGCAACGCTCACAGCGCTGTCGCCCTGCAACGGGGACAGCGTCGTGCCCGGCTTGCCCTTGGCCCCTGCCGTGGTGATGGTCACGTCAGCCTTGACACGGCCGGACACCGGCGCGTCCGGAATCTTCTCCGCCGGGATCTCGACCCGGCCGGAGGAGAAGTCCGCCTTCTCCTCGAGCACGACAGGTTCGCCGCCTCCGCTTGGGACGAACTCGACCTTGCCTTCGGCCTTGCCCTCAGGATCGACGACTTTGCCCTCGGAATCGGTGAGCTCGACGACGAGTGTGCCGTCGTCCATGACCTTGAGGTCGTTCTTGCCAGCTTCACCATCAGTCTTCGCCGCATCGTCGGCGCCGTCCGCGGCGAAGGTGACGTTGAGGTCCGGGACCATCTCGACGAGGACAGCGACCTCGCCCTTCTTCGCCACCTCGGGGTCGACGTCGATAAAGCGCATCGACCATTCGCCGGCCCAGTCCTTGTCGCTGGACTTGTTCAGAGAGCCCTCGGTGCTCTGCACCGCTTCGCCGCGTGCTTCCCAGGTGAGCTTGCCGCCGCCGGCGTTCTTCTCGCCGTTGCCGGACATGACCACCTTGTCGCCGTTCGGCGCGGTCATCTCCAATTTCGCGTCGGGGCCGAGATCGTCGCGGCCTACAGCGCTGAAGCGGACGGAACTGATCGAGTTGTCCAGCACGAACGCAAAGGGCTTGTCCGCGGTGGTGGTGCCGCCGACGGAACCGCCGGTATCCAGTGCGGAGCGGAATGCGGCGAAGAGGTCGCCGACCTTGTTCGCCGGGTAGAACGCGCCGTTCGGGTCCTGCTCACCACAGCTGGTGCTTCCACCCTTGCCTTCGGTGATGGCCTGGAACAGGTCGAAGTTCTCGTTGATCTCCGGGTTGGTCAGGCCGATGCCCACGTGGGTGATGCCCGCCGCGCGGAGGCGGTCGGCGACACCGTTCGGACGGCACAGGTTGTCCTCCGCCCCCTTATCGTCGGCGGTGGCCAGCTTGCCGTCGGTGAAGGTGACCAGCAGGCGGCAGGGGTCCTCGCCCGGGGAATTCAGCAGGTCCTCGCTCGCGCCCTCCAGGGCGGTGTTGTAGTCGGTGCCCTTGGTCTCTTCGGTGCGCTTCTCGAAGGCCTGGATCTGCTTCAGCACGTCTTCCTGGCTGTCGACGGTGAGCTCCGTCCAGTCCTCGTAGCCTTCGCCTGGGTTGTTGACGTTGTTCTTGTAGGTGGTGCCGAAGCCGGCGATCTTGATGTTCGTGTTCAGCTTCTGGTCCTGGCTCTTCTGCAGCAGGACCTTGGCGAAGTCCTGCGCGGCCGGGATGCGGAAGTTTTCCGGGTCCGCACCCGGCTTGCCTTCGACCTTCTTGCCGTCGTTCCACAGGTTGGTCAGACTGTTCGTCTCGTCCATGAGCAGCAGGACGTCCAACTCATCGTTGTTGGCCATGCAGGCACCGAGCTGGCCGAGCGGGTTCTCGCTACCGGCGATCTGCTCGCTCTTAGGCTGCGCTCCGGGTTTCTCTGGTTTGTCCTGCCCGCCGGGCTTGGCTGGTGCTTGCGGCTTGTCAGGTTTATCCTGCCCATCGGGCTTGTCCGGCGTGGCCGGGTCGAGCGGCTTCATCGGGGCGGGCTGAACGGGCTGCTGGGCGGAGGCATCCCCGCCGAAGGCGCCCATGGCACTGGTGCCCAGGGCGAGCAAGGCGGCGGCACCGACGGCGGTGGCGCGGCGGGCTGTGGTCGCGATTGTCTTCTTCATGGTCATGTTCTCCTCGCGGCGCTTAGAGCCTGCCCACCCACAGGGCGATGCAGAGCGACGACAAAATGATGGCGATGAACAGCACCGCCAAGGTGGCCCAGTACAGCCCCTGCTTCCAGCCGACGATCGAGTACATGCCGTTGGCGCGGCGGCGAGTGTCCTCGGAGAAGTAGAAGGCCAGGGAGGACACTCCCAGCAGACCAGCCAGCGCCCAAGCGCCGAAGGCCATGCCAGCATACGTCCCGGAGACCGGGGAAATGCTGCCGAACAGCAGGATCAGCGTCATCACCACTGCGGCGACACCGAGCACCAGGCCCGGAACAAGCCACGTCGTCGGCGCTGAGGACGGCTCCGCTGTGGAGGAGCCAGTGCCCCCACCCGGCGCAGGAGCACTCGGGGCGCTTGTGCTGCCCGGCCAGGCGAAGCTGTCCCCCGCAGCCGGCGCCGGGGCGAAGGGATCAGACTGCCCGCCGGACGAACCGGCATCGCCGGGATTGCCCCACGGGGAGGACTGCGGCGCCTCGCCGAAACCGCCTGCACCGGTACTGCCCCACGGCGAGCTTCCCGCGGAGGAGCCGGACGGCGCACCAGATCCCCATACGCTGGATCCGCCCGCATCTGAGTTCCCGGATCCCGGTTGCGGGAATCCGCCGCCGAATGGTGGCTGCTGATTGGTCATTCATGCCTCCTCTACAAAGCGCTGAACCGCGCGAACACCCCGGGCGTAGAGGAGGAGCCCAAGAGATTCGCACGGACAGCGCACTTTCCGCCCTGTACTTTACCGAGATCTCAGGATTCGTCAGGCTGAACTGAAAAGAATATGACTTTCGTGCTCAAATGACAATGCGATCGCTGCGGAGTACACCCCACACCCCTGGGTCATGAAGACGAATGGCGATGAGGCGCCAATTTCAACGCCAACGGTGCGATGCGCGTAGGTCACGCACCGTTGGCCGAATACAAAAGCCCGGCTCCCCTCCCACCCCGCGTGAAAAGCGGGGTGGGAGGGGAGCCGGGCTCGTCGTTAAGCGCGGGTTTCTCAGCCGTTAGCGCTTAGAACTGGTCGAAGCCGTACTCATCCAGCGGCACGGATGCGCCGGTGAACTCGCCGTAGCCTTCGTCGCCGTAGATCGAATCGCCGAAAGACGGAATCGAGTACGCGGCGGAACGCGCGGCCTCCGTCGGCTTGACGGAGATGTTGCGGTAGCGGGAAATACCGGTACCAGCCGGGATGAGCTTACCGATGATCACGTTCTCCTTCAGGCCGATCAGCTTATCGGAGCGCTTGTTGATCGCGGCGTCGGTAAGCACACGCGTCGTCTCCTGGAACGAAGCGGCAGACAGCCACGACTCGGTCGCCAGCGACGCCTTCGTGATACCCATGATCTCACTGCGCAGCTCAGCCGGCTCGCCACCCTCGGCGACAGCCTGGCTGTTGATCTGGCGCGCCTCGGACAGGTCGACCAGGGTGCCCGGCAGGAACTCCGTCCCACCCGCGTCGATGACGGTGCCGCGGCGCAGCATCTGGCGGATGATGATCTCGATGTGCTTGTCGTGAATCGACACACCCTGGGTGCGGTAGACAGCCTGAACCTCGTCGATGAGGTGCTTCTCCACACCGCGGCGGCCGAGGACCTCGAGCACGTCGTGCGGATCCGCCGCACCGCGCAGCAAGCGGTCGCCGACCTTGACCTTGTCGCCGTCCTTGAGGGAACGCTCGATCATGGCGTCCGGGTTGGACTCCATCGGGCGGCGCACCTGGGCCAGACCCTGGCGCTTGGACAGCTTCTCGTAGACCACGTCGTCGGAGCCGTCCTCCGGGTGGATGGTCAGGGTCCAGAAGTTGCCCTCGTCTTCCAGCGAGATCTCGCCGGCCACGGACGCGATCGGGGCGCGGTTCTTCGGCACACGTGCCTCGAACAGCTCCTGGACACGCGGCAGACCACCGGTAATGTCGCCGCCGACACCACCCTGGTGGAAGGTACGCATGGTCAGCTGGGTACCCGGCTCACCAATGGACTGTGCGGCCACGATGCCGACAGCCTCGCCGATGTCCACCAGCTTGCCGGTGGCCATGGACTTGCCGTAGCACTTCGCGCACACACCCGTCGGCGTCTGGCAGGTCAGCACGGAACGGACCTTGATCTCGGCCACGCCGGCCTCGACCAGGGTGTCGATGCGCTCCTCGGACAGGTCGCTGCCCGCCTCGAGGATGACCTTGCCATCGGCGTCGGTGGCGTCCGATGCCAGCACGCGGCCGGACACGGAGGTCTCCACCAAGTCGTGGCGGACGAACTTGCCGCCCACTTCCTCGGCCACCGGAACCTTGACGCCCTGGTGGGTGCCGCAGTCTTCCTCGCGGACAATGACGTCCTGCGCCACGTCCACCAGACGGCGGGTGAGGTAACCGGAGTCAGCGGTACGCAGAGCGGTATCCGCCAGGCCCTTACGCGAACCGTGGGAGTTGTTGAAGTACTCCATCACGGACAGGCCCTCGCGGAAGGAGGTCTTGATCGGACGGGTGATGTACTCACCGCGGGAGTTCACGACCATGCCCTTCATACCGGCCAGGGTCCAGATCTGGCGCATGTTACCGGCAGCACCGGACTTCACGATCATCGGAATCGGGTTGTCGTCCGGGTACAGGTCCTCGACAGCCTGGCCGACCTTGTTGGTGGCGTCCTGCCACAGCTCCACAAGACGGTCGTAACGGTTCTCCTCAGTAAGAGCACCCTTCTCCCAGAACTTGCGCTCGATCTCCGCGGCTTCCTTCTCATACTCGTCCAAGATCTCGGTCTTGTTCGGGAGCACGAGCACGTCGGACATGGTGATGGTGATGCCCGAGCGAGTCGCCCAGTAGAAACCGGCGTCCTTGAGCTTGTCCATCGTCTGCGCGACGGTGATCATCGGGTACTTCTCCACCATGGAGGCGATGATGTCGCCGAGCAGCACCTTGCCGGAGCCGCCGCCCTTACGCACCATTGCGCCTTCCTGGTACGGGAAGTTGAACGGCAGCATCTCGTTGAACATGATGCGGCCGAGCGTGGTGTCGGCGGTCCAGGTCTGCCCCTTCTCCCAACCGTCCGGGAACTGCTCCGCCTCGATCTCGCGCGTCGGACGCAGGTGGCTGATGCGCACCTTGATCGGGGCCTGCAGACCCAGGACACCGCGGTCGTAGGCCATGATGGCCTCGCGGTAGTCGGAGTAGTAGCCGCGAGCCGGGCCGTTCTCGTCGCCCGGTGCGTAAGCGCCCTCGCCGCCGATCTCGCCCTCGCTCTTGACCATGGTCAGGAAGTACAGGCCGGTGACCATATCCAGGCGCGGCATAGCCAGCGGTTTACCGGATGCCGGGGACAGGATGTTGTTCGAGGACAGCATGAGCACACGCGCCTCAGCCTGTGCCTCAGCGGACAGCGGCAGGTGCACAGCCATCTGGTCGCCGTCGAAGTCAGCGTTGAACGCCTCACATGCCAACGGGTGCAGCTGGATGGCCTTGCCCTCCACCAGAACCGGCTCGAAGGCCTGGATACCAAGGCGGTGCAGCGTCGGTGCACGGTTGAGCAGCACCGGGTGCTCGGCAATCGCCTCTTCGAGCACGTCCCACACCTCGGGGCGCTGGCGCTCGACCATGCGCTTGGCGGACTTGATGTTCTGCGCGTAGTCGTTGTCCACCAGGCGCTTCATCACGAACGGCTTGAACAGCTCGAGAGCCATCAGCTTCGGCAGACCGCACTCGTGCATCTTGAGCTGCGGACCGACGATAATCACCGAACGGCCGGAGTAGTCCACACGCTTACCAAGCAGGTTCTGACGGAAGCGGCCCTGCTTGCCCTTGAGCAGGTCGGACAGGGACTTCAGCGGACGGTTGCCCGGACCGGTGACCGGACGGCCGCGACGACCGTTGTCGAACAGCGCGTCAACGGACTCCTGCAGCATGCGCTTCTCGTTGTTCACGATGATCTCGGGCGCACCGAGGTCGATCATGCGCTTGAGGCGGTTGTTGCGGTTGATCACGCGGCGGTACAGGTCGTTCAGGTCCGAGGTGGCGAAGCGGCCACCGTCCAGCTGAACCATCGGACGCAGCTCCGGCGGGATCACCGGGATAGCGTCGAGGATCATGCCGGCCGGGTCGTTGCCGGAACGCTGGAAGGCAGCGACGACCTTCAGGCGCTTCAGGGCGCGGACCTTCTTCTGGCCCTTGCCCTCGGCGATGATGGTGCGCAGCTCCTCGGACTCGGCGTCGAGGTCGAAGTTGCGGATTAGGGTCTGGATCGCCTCAGCGCCCATGCCGCCGGTGAAGTAGTCCTCGTAACGGTCGACGAGCTCTTCGTAGAGGTTCTCGTCGATGACCATCTGCTTCGGGGCGAGCTTGATGAAGGTGTTCCAGATCTCGTCGAGGCGCTCGATCTCGCGCTCGCCGGCCTCGCGCATGTGCTGCATTTCCTTGTCGGCGGCGTTCTGCACCTTCTTGCGCGCGGCGGCGGTGGCGCCTTCGGACTCGAGCTCAGCCAGGTCCTCCTCGAGCTTCTGGGCACGGTCGGCGATCTCCGCCTCGGTGTCCTGCTCGACTTCCTTCTTCTCCAGGATCATCTCCGCCTCGAGGGTGGACATGTCGTTGTGACGTGCCTCCTCGTCGACGGACGTGATGATGTTCGCGGCGAAGTAAATGATGCGCTCAAGGTCCTTCGGCGCGAGGTCCAGCAGGTAGCCCAAGCGGGACGGGACGCCCTTGAAGTACCAGATGTGGGTGACCGGGGCGGCCAGCTCGATGTGGCCCATGCGCTCGCGGCGCACCTTGGACTTGGTCACCTCGACGCCGCAGCGCTCACAGATGATGCCCTTGTAGCGGACACGCTTGTACTTGCCGCAGGAGCACTCCCAGTCGCGGGTCGGGCCGAAAATGCGCTCGCAGAACAGGCCGTCCTTCTCCGGCTTGAGGGTGCGGTAGTTGATTGTCTCCGGCTTCTTCACCTCGCCGTGCGACCAACGGCGGATGTCTTCGGCGGTGGCCAGGCCGATGCGGAGCTCATCGAAGAGGTTTACGTCAAACACGTAAATGCCCTTTCACCTCCCATTTCGCGGGAGGATTGAAGTTGAATTAGTTCTTCGTATTAAGTCTTATTTGCTTGCCGACGCACGGCAGAAGCGCTTGGAAGCGCTTATGCCGTGTCGGCTGCGGAACCCTCGTCGCGGGACAGGTTAATGCCCAGCGAGGATCCTGCCTGGTCGTATTCGTCGTCGTCGCCGGACAGCTCCATCGGAGTGCCGTCGGTGGACAGCACCTCGACGTTGAGGCACAGCGACTGCAGCTCCTTGAGCAACACCTTGAAGGACTCGGGGATGCCCGGATCCGGGATGTTGTCACCCTTGACAATCGCCTCGTACACCTTCACGCGGCCCACCACGTCATCGGACTTGATGGTCAGGAGCTCCTGCAGGGTGTAGGCGGCGCCGTACGCCTGCATCGCCCACACCTCCATCTCGCCGAAGCGCTGGCCACCGAACTGCGCCTTACCGCCCAGCGGCTGCTGGGTGATCATGGAGTACGGGCCGGTGGAACGAGCGTGAATCTTCTCGTCCACGAGGTGGTGCAGCTTGAGCATGTACATGTAGCCGACGGAGATCGGGTACTTGAACGGCTCGCCGGAGCGGCCGTCGAAAAGCACGGTCTTGCCGTCGCCGTCCACCATGACCTCGCCGTCGCGGTTCGGCTTGGTGTTGGCCAGCAGGCCCGCGATCTCGTCATTGGTGGCACCGTCGAACACCGGGGTGGCGGTGAGGGACTCCGGCGGAACGTCGTAGAGGCGCTCCGGCAGGGTCTCCAGCAGCTTCGCGTTCTTCGGGTCGTCCGGGTTGACGGTCCAGCCGGCGTGTGCCAGCCAGCCCAAGTGAACCTCGAGGACCTGGCCGATGTTCATACGGCGCGGCACACCGTGGGTGTTCAGGATGATGTCCACCGGGGTGCCATCAGCCATGAACGGCATGTCCTCCTCGGGGAGGATCTTGCCCACGACGCCCTTGTTGCCGTGGCGGCCGGCCATCTTGTCGCCGTCCTGGATCTTGCGCTTCTGGGCGACGTAGACGCGGATCATCTCGTTGACGCCCGGCGACAGATCGTCGTCGTCCTCGCGGGAGAAGCGGCGGACAGCGATGACCTTGCCGGTCTCACCGTGCGGCACCTTCAGGGAGGTGTCGCGGACCTCGCGGGCCTTCTCGCCGAAGATGGCGCGCAGCAGGCGCTCCTCCGGGGTCAGCTCGGTCTCGCCCTTCGGGGTGACCTTGCCGACGAGGATGTCGCCGTCGCGGACGTCCGCACCGATGCGGATGATGCCGCGCTCGTCGAGGTCCTTCAGCACGTCCTCGGAGACGTTCGGGATTTCGCGGGTGATTTCCTCGGCGCCCAGCTTGGTATCGCGGGCATCGATCTCGTGCTCCTCAATGTGCACGGAGGTCAGGATGTCCTGCTCCACCACGCGCTGGTTGAGGATGATGGCGTCCTCGTAGTTGTGGCCCTCCCACGGCATGAATGCCACGAGCAGGTTGGTGCCCAGCGCCATCTCGCCGTTCTTGGTGCCCGGGCCGTCGGCGATGACCTGGCCGGCCTCGACGCGCTCGCCCGCAGACACGATCGGGGTCTGGTTGTAGCAAGTGCCCTGGTTGGTGCGCTCGAAAGTGCGCAGCAGGTAGGACTCGCGCTGGCCTTCGTCGTCCATGATCGTGATGACATCACCGGTGACGTCCTCAACGACACCGGACTGCCTGGCGATGACGATGTCGCCTGCGTCGTAGGCGGCGCGCAGCTCAGTGCCGGTGGCCACGTACGCGGCGTCGGAACGCAGCAGCGGCACAGCCTGCTTCTGCATGTTCGCACCCATGAGGGCACGGTTCGCGTCGTCGTGCTCGAGGAACGGAATCATCGCCGTGGCGACGGAGACCATCTGGCGCGGAGAGATATCCACGTAGTCGACATCCTTGGCGCCCACGACACCGATATCGCCGTCCTTGAGGCGCACCTCAATGCGCTCGGCGGTGATATTCATGTCCTCGTCGTGCTCGGTGGCCGCCTCGGCGATGGCGTAGCGGTCCTCTTCGTCGGCGGTGAGGTAGTCGATCTCGTCGGTGATCTTGCCGTCGACGACCTTCTGGTACGGCGTCTCGATGAAGCCGAACGGGTTCACACGTGCGTAGGAAGACAGTGCGCCAATCAGGCCGATGTTCGGGCCTTCCGGAGTCTCGATCGGGCACATGCGGCCGTAGTGGGACGGGTGGACGTCTCGGACCTCGATGCCGGCGCGCTCACGGGACAGGCCGCCCGGGCCGAGCGCCGACAGGCGGCGCTTGTGGGTCAGGCCGGACAGGGAGTTGTTCTGGTCCATGAACTGCGACAGCTGGGAGGTTCCGAAGAACTCTCGGATCGCCGCGGAGACCGGGCGGACGTTGATCAGGGAGGTCGGGGTGATCGACTCCGCGTCCTGGGTGGTCATGCGCTCGCGCACGACGCGCTCCATGCGGGACAGGCCGACGCGGACCTGGTTCTGCACCAGCTCGCCCACGGTGCGCAGGCGGCGGTTGCCGAAGTGGTCGATATCGTCGGTGTTGATCGGGATGACAACGCCCTCCGGGGAGGTCATCTCGCGCTCGCCGGCGTGCAGGCGCACGAGGTACTCGAGCGTGGTGGCGATGTCCTCTTCAGTCAGGGTCATCAGGCCTTCGTGGTCGCCGCCGAGACCGAGCTTGCGGTTGACCTTGTAGCGGCCGACGCGTGCGAGGTCGTAGCGCTTCGCGCGGAAGAAGGCGTTCTCGAGCAGCGACTGCGCAAGGTCACGCGTCGGCTGCTCGCCCGGGCGCTGCTTGCGGTAGATCTCCAGGAGCGCCTCATCGGTGTTGGCCACGCCGTCGTTTTCCAGCGTGGACATCATGATCTCGGAGAAGCCGAAGCGGTCCTTGATCTGCTGCTCGGTCCAGCCGAGGGCCTTCAGCAGGACGGTCACGGGCTGACGGCGCTTGCGGTCGATGCGCACACCGACGGTATCACGCTTATCGACGTCGAACTCGAGCCATGCACCACGGGAAGGGATGACCTTCACGGCGTGGAGCGGACGCTCGGTGGACTTGTCGATCGTCTCGTCGAAGTAGACGCCCGGGGAACGCACCAGCTGGGAGACAATGACACGTTCGGTGCCGTTGACGATGAACGTGCCCTTGTCGGTCATCAGCGGGAAGTCGCCGATGAAGACAGTCTGGGACTTGATCTCCTGGGTGTCGTTGTTGATGAACTCCGCGGTCACGTACAGCGGTGCGGAGTAGTTGATGTCCTTGTCTTTGCACTCGTCGATGGTGTACTTGACATCTTCGAAGCGCGGCTCAGACAGAGACAGGCTCATGTTGCCCGAGTAATCCTGGATCGGGGAGATTTCTTCCAGGATGTCCTCGAGACCGGATGTAATGCGGGCATCGTCGCCGCGCTGTTCTGCCTGACGCTCACGCCACTCGGGCGTGCCGACGAGCCAGGCGAAGGATTCTAACTGAACATCGAGGAGCCCAGGAAGCGCAATCGGCTCGTCGATCTTCGCGAACGAGTAGCGCTCCGGAGCTCCGGGAATCGTGGCCACTGACTTGGTCTGGCGGGAGACTGCCAAGATGGGTCCTTCCAGCACCTCACGCGGGGCCCGTACACGGCGCATATGCACTGGTCACCCGCTGGATAATTAGCGTTTAATGTTAGCTGCGACAGCTGTGGAAGCCCCCGGATGTCCAGAATGCACAAAATCACCTTGTCAAATCAATGTTTTCGCATTGATCCAAGGTTTTCCTCATACACACTGGCGACGGCTTCCAGCGCAAGGAGACAGCTTATACCCCCACTGCCCGCTTGTAAAGCGATGCCGGCCGAAATGTACCGATACCTACCAATAGCTACCGTCGCTCGCCGCAAACCATACCACCGCGAGGCCCACCCGCCGTAACGCCACAGCACGTGGTGCGTCTACGCGCGGTGCGATGTCGCCCGGCGGCGCCCACCCAGACGGAACGCCCCGATCAGTCCGGCCAGCACCAGTAGACCGCCCACCCCGAGTACGGCATAGGTCACGGTGCGCGACAGCCCCTGGGTGACTGTCGGCAACTGGCCGGCCAGATTCTCAACCTGCTGCTGGTCCATTGCCGCGTCGTAGGAGTAGATTCCGCGCACGCGCTCGCCCGCACGGTCCGCGTAGTAGTCGTCGACCTTCTCGTTGATCCCGACGACCAGGCCCGTGATCTGGTCGACAGTGATTTCGCGCGCGGCCGCGTGGTGCTTGAACGCCTTTTTCGCTTCCCCGTCGGGCCCGGGCACCATCAGCGAGTTCTGCTCACCTGGGTAGAGCTCCGCGACATTGGTGTCGGGGACGGTCTGCGTGAAGGTGTAGACCGTCCGTCCGGCCAGCTGGCTCTCACCGGTGAATTCCGCGTCGACGGCAGCGCGCAGCGTCGGGTCGAACACGGGGTAGCTCTCCTTTTGCACATCCGACGGGAATTTCAGCCACACGCCGTCGATGTCGACTGTTTCTTCGGGCAGCGCCATCACTGTGTTCACTCGTGCCGGCGCGTCGAAACGGCCTGTTTTCCGGTCCATTTCCGCCGACCAGGTCGCGGCTGTGACCAGATTCTCGAAATCCGATTCTTTGTCCCCGCGCAGCAAGGAGTCGCCCACGCGCAATGCCACGGTCTTGTCCGTCGCCGGGTTCTGCACCGTCATGTGCAGCTGACGCGTGAGCGGCACCGTCACGTCCTTCGCCGTGCCGTCGTCTTTGGCCTCCCCCACCGTCGCTTCCGGGTCGTGGAGCGTCCACGTGGTGTTCTCCAGGTTCAGCGGGAACCGCGCATCACCGTTGAGAAACCGCGGCGCGATGAGCCCCGCAACGATCAACGCCAGACCGAGCCCGACGAGCAGGGCCGACGCGATGCGGGATTTAGGGAGCATGCGAGCGAGTCTACAAGCCAACCCGCCCCAGGCACACGGTCACCACGCCGCGCTAGTTCATCAGCACCGCGATCGCGTCGCCGCGCTCAGCCGCCGCAGCGTAGATCGCGGCCAACTCCCCCACCGCATACGAATTCTCCACCGCCCCCAGCTCAACACCAGCGAGCACGGACGCGAGCTTATCGACGACCCCGCCTCATTCCCCCTCAACCCGTCCGTGTCCTGCTGCGGATCCAAATCGGTGCCGCCATAGACAATCGCCTCCGCGTCCTTCTCCCCCACAAGCTCGACCAGCACGCGATGAGTCGCCGCATGAAGCTTATCGACATCCCCCACCGGGTACGTCTCTTCCTCCATCGCCTCAAACACCGCATCCGCCCGAACCTGCGCATCAGCGGACACAAGCGCCGAATACTCCTCCGCCGGCACCGACACATAGATCGGAATCGGACCACTCACCGCCGCATCATCCAGCGACTCCACACCCAGCGTCTCTGTGCCCGCCGAAGCACCCCCCACAGCCTTCGCCGCGACACCCTCACCAGAAACAGACACCATCCGATCAAGAGCAGCATCAAGATACTTATCTCTGCCCCGAAAGCGCGAACCCGCCAACCAACTCAACTCCGGGGCTTCGCGGAAGAATTTCTTCCCTACCCCCTCCTGGATCACCACGGACTGCTGCCCTGCAATCGTGTCCGACTCAATCCGTAGCAGCCTGTCAAGCTGATCAACGTTGCGCGCCGACATCGCCTTGCACAAAATGGTCGCATCGAAGTCCAGCACACGCTCCAAATCGAAGCTCCACTCTTCGTCTTTGAGCCTCTCAAACTCATCAATGACGTAGGTGATGTCTGGGTTCTTCACGCCCAAATCCGGAAGATAGCTGAACATATAGCGTGCAATCGGGTCATCAAAAGAACGCTCTCCCAGCGGACGCAGCCCCTCACGGATCTGGTCGAGCTCCGTACGCGAGGCCTGTTCTTTCAACTGCTTGTTCCACGGCCCCTCCATATCGAGCGAACCCAACAACTCCGGATTGACCGCTTCTACAACCCGCACAACCTCAGCGTTGGCAGCTTTAATTTGGTTTTCCGGATCAAACTTCACAAACACAGCTAACCCCCTTGCGTGCGAACCTGAGGACTCAGGCCAGATCGTAGTTGAGCGTAGCGACGCCCAAAATCAGTGTCTCTGCGCTTCTACAGTAGGGCCTGACGCTAACTCCGCCACGCCCTCAAAAGCTGGTGTTCGGTGTACGCGAAATCAGGATCAACACCTTCCACCGCCCCCACAAGACGCTGCTCCCACTTGCGCATCAACTCCTCTCCAACCGGACCAATCGGCCCACTTTGCCCCTCAACAGCCGCATCAAGCACGATCCGAGCAATATCGAAATCCGGGCGCGTCCACCCACGCCCCTGACTCAACTCCAAAAAAGCCCCACACGCGTCAAGCGCACCAAACGGATCTTGGATCCCCTCATGACACAACCCAGCCGTCCCCCACAAATGCATAGCCACCAACGCATCACCCCCACGCGGAGTATCAGTAGCTGCAACGAAACGGTGCACATCCAACGGCGCATACGCCGCGGCATCGTAATCAAGAAGCGTCATCGCCGCCCACCGAGCCACCGGCGAACCAGCAAGCACCTCATTAGCTTCACGACCAGGAATCGCATTGCCTTCCCGCCCGGGAACACTACAAGAATTAATCAAATTACGCGCAAGCGCACCAACCACCGTCACATGCGTTTCCGCATCCCCGGAACCAGCCAAAACCTCCCTAGCCTGACCCCACGTCAGATCCGGCAACGGCACCAGATCAACACCAGAAAGAAAATCCTCAACAGAAATCAACCGCGGAAGCTCAACAACCACAACACACTCCCCCTCCTACTTCCGATCCGGCAGATAGAAATACGGATCCCGCTCAACACGAGTAATCCTCACACCACGAGTATCGAAATTCGCCTGCAACCACTCAGCAAACTGAGGCGTATAAAATTGCTTTCTCCACAGATCAGGATTAGACGGAGTAGTACGAGTCCTAAACACAGGAGCCTGCGGCGTATCTTCATACAAATTGAAAGCACGAAAACCGTGGTAGGTCCCAAACTGGCTGACAAACGTCGCCTCAGCAATCCTCGCCCCACCCTGATTCAACGCCTCACGAATCGCAGGAGCCATCTCGCTTTCAGCCACCAGCGCCCCCAAAGCCTCTGTCAGACCATATTGCGGCATCAGTGATCCGTCGACCTCTCTACGGTCCTCCATTACTTCAAATTTCCGGCCGTCGAACTCGTTGAAATCCTGGGTCTCAGTCATCTTCAACATATGAAAAGACCCGTCATACTGAAACATGGCCGTACGAATCGCATGCAAAATCTCGTAACAAATCACTAATTAACTCCTCTACCTTGGCTATGCGAAATCGGACAAGAGGCGACCACTTTGATGCAAGTCGCTTATCTCGCCAGTCTTTCGATCAAATCCACGTGGTCTGCTGAGCCCCCAATATTCCGAAGGAAACTTAGTCATGTCCTCCATCGTCTACGAAAAACCCGACTAGCGCTCGATTACAAGTAATTCCTAACCGACTCAGGTCATGCGAGGAACGCCTCCACCAGTTGGACGGCTTCTTCGTAACCGCAGGAAAAACGCGCAGGCAGCGCGCTCTTATCCGAGGTGGCGCGGTGGTCAACCTGGTAGGAGCCGCTCAGCAAGTCGTATTCGACCGTGAGTGCATCCCCGCTCGCATCGTCAAGAAGAAAAACAGCAGTATCAGCATCAGCGCCAGCAATGATGCTCTCCCGACGGATCAGCCTCAACGCCCGCACAGCCGTCGTCGGCGACGCACACGCAAGCCGATAAGTGATCTCAGATGTGAAACGCGGGTCCTCATCGCCAGCCAGATAGAACTCACCCGTCGTCAGATTGCAGACACCCAAGCCATCACGCGCCGCAGCCTCAAGCAGTTCCTCCGGAACCGAATGGCTCCACGCAACCTCCACAGTCACTAGGCGGGAATTACGGACACGTGGGGTAGACAAGCCGTCGATAAGCGCGCAAACCTCCACGTAATCTTCGAGTCGCGGATCTGGAGCGCTATCCGTGCTCGACGCCTCGACAATGCTGAAAATCGTGTCGGCGCCGGCACAACCAGACGGAATGAAGACCGCAACAGTGCATGCGGGCACCGCTGACCCACGCTCCGAATGGAACCTAGCGGAGTCCTTCTCAACCTCCGCCGCAAGACTGTCCTCCCCCAACGAACGCAACGACGCGGCCAAATTCCGCGCATCTGCCTCACTGTGGTCGCTTCCGCAGCGCTCACCGGCAGAAATACACTGCGCAATCCACGGTGCAGACACACCATTGGTGAAGCCCGCTATATCAACTTGCAACTGTGCAAAACGCTCAGTGTCCGGCGCGCCGTCACGCTGCAGCCGGATAGCCGTAGTCAATGCATTCGAAGCCTTGCCGATCAACGCCGCGTTGAACAGCGACTGCGGCGCGCCCCGGTAGATCACCCCGTCATTGGATGCCGTGCGCAACGCTGGGTCGAGCACACTGATGTGCGCCACCACCGACTCACCTCCAGGATCGCCCAGAGGATGCGACGGCTCGAGCACCAACAGCGATGCCAGCGACGGCCCCTTGAGCAAGAACGAAGTCTCGTTCTCACGCTCCCAGCCACTTGCCACTAGGAAGCAGGCCAGAGGCTCGCAATTCGGCGTCTTCATCACTGCCTGCTACTGCTTCGCGCCCTGGGCGCCCATCGCCCAGACAACAGCTGTGGGCTTCCCGTGCGTTGCAGTGACCTGCATTTTCCCGTTATCAGTGATCAGGTGGAGGACCGTTACGTCATCATCGATTTGCTCCCACCCCTCGACCGCAAAGCCCTGACTCTCAAGTTGGAGAGCCACCCGGTCCAACGGCTGGGCAAGCGGAACCCCGCACAACGTGGAATCCTCACTGATCCCAATCGACAATGCCGTAACGATATCGCCCGTGAACTCGCCGGAGACATTCGCCAACTCCCCGAACTTCTCGACGACACCGCCCCTGAAAGTCTTGCCCCACACCGCATCAGTCAGAAAGAACTGCGGCACCTTCCCCTCGTAGTAGTCCTGCGTATGCCCCAACTCGAACCCCTCAGGCGGGCGCACAGTGAAATCCATCGCGTACCTCGGCATTGCTCAATCTTCTGATGGCCTTGTCTGCCAAATGCTAACCGCGATTCCGGTTTCGCCGCCACGAATCGAGACGCGAACGCACGCAGTGCCTGTCATTGCTTCGGCGGAAACGCAGCGTCCAGTAACTCCACGTCCGTCATCAACTCGCGGTTGTACCACAGCACATGGGTGATCTCCCCGACATCGTCGAAAAACGCCATCCAATGCTCGTACAACACGATGTCCGACTTCCCATCATCGGCCCACGGAATGCCTTTCTCATCCAACGCCTCAGTAAAACGCGCAGTCGACGTCAAAAGCGGAATCCCCAAAAACGTGCTCCCGCTCTCGCCCGGCATAGCGATCGAATACTCCAAGACACCGTCAGGAGTCTCGGTCGCGCGAACATGGAATTCACAACCACCGATCCCCAGTTTCCCGTTGTGGATAGTGACACCCGGAGTGACCATCGACGGATACGAACGAACGCCCTCAAGCTCGCAGAGCACCCGATCAAACGCAATCGGTGCATCAATGCCGAAATCCATTGAGACGCAGTGCCCTTTCACCTTGGCGAAATATCACTTACGCTCATAGAGCCTAACTGGAACCAGGCCATGCCACCGCACCGGAACAGTGAACGCAGTGTGAGGCACGACGAACAGATCGCACACCCCCAGACTCAAGCCAACGGAACCGTCCAAGTCTCAGCCCGCGCTAGAGGCTACAGCACTTCCTCCCCGATCAGAGCCCTTGCGGAAGCAGCCGGTCAACACCGACCTCGCGGTACAACGACCGGATCGCCTCAACAAACCATTCAGGCTTATCCGCCGACACAACCTCATGCACATACCGCGAACCACGCCGCTCGTCGTACCCCAACGACCCATCCGGGCGCCCGAGCCCGTGCGCTGATCGGAACAACGACGCATCACGCTCAATAAACTCGTGCAGTTCCCCAGCCGCGAGGTTCACCTTGCCGTCGCTGCTCGACATCCCCTCGCGAGCAACAGCATGCACATCATCGGCGACAGCCGCCCAATCCTCGACCACAAGCGCCTTGTCCTCAGGCGACAACACGACCCGCTCCATCGGAATCCCCAGAAAACTCACGTTCTCCAGCGCGCACCCCGACAAATCGACACCATCGAGCTGGTCATACCGACGATGCTCAGCAAAACCCACATTCCGGATCTCACCAGTGACCGTCGACCCCATCACCCGGGCCAAGATCGGAAACTGCGCACCGCTTCCCTCAAGCACCACATCACGCAACGAGGATCCAGCAACGGTGGCAAACCAGTCCGCACGCAACCCGAACTCCGGACAAACCAGTTCCGAATCGACCAACGACACACCCGACACACCACTGGGCGTCCCATACGGGCGAGTAATGGTGCAGTTTTCAAACCACACCGTCGACAAACTCAGCCCATCGACACACACCCGATCAAAAGAACGGTCATCGAACCTCGTACTCGACACTTCCATACTGTTAAAGATCCACCCCGTAGGTGCGCATCCACGCCCTCATACTCGGATACGGCCCATCCAAGAACTCCTGATCTTCAAAATGGTAGCTGCCGAACTCGACCGAATCATCGTCCTTGCGGTGATACACCACATACTCGAAATCGTCCCGATCAGCGACCGGAAACCACGCATCTGGGTCCCCACCAAACGCCTCAGCGGCCTGACGCATGCTGGCATAACCGGACTGGACACTAAAGGTATCGCTCGGCGCATAGAACGGAGAGAACCACACCGCACCCTCAACTCCAAACGCGGCATAACTATCGAAAAACTCCCGGTACTCCGACGGAACCCACTCAGGCACACACGCCAAACCCAACGACAACACATCAGAATCGGCGTCAAAGGGCCAGGGGATAAGCTTTCCTTCCCCTTTAGCAGACGCACCCTCAATAGCCATTCAGGTACTCCCTCACTTTCACCACCGACAAACGATTCTTCAGCCTGCCACTAGTTACCCCTAGGTGGACCAGGCTAACGACGGATTCAGCGCACAGTCATTCCTGAAACCCGTCTTGACTCGCACCGGTTATTCGATCGGTTCCAGCGGGCTCGGGATCCCCAAAACAGAACACCACTTAATGACGAGATCGCCGCCCTCACGCACCTCAGCATCATAAGTCGGCTCCGTATCACCAGCCATGATCCGGTACGTCTCCGCAAACTCCACAATTTTTTCTTCCGCCTCCGGATAACGACCGGCGAAAAAGGAACGGAAAACCTCACCGTCATAATCCGGAACCAACTCCGGATCAACATCGAACACAATCGTGGGATTAGCACCGAAGAAGAACTCTCGTCCCCCCTCATCAGTACTGACAGTGATAAAACACATATCCCCATCAGCAACACTGATCAACCAGTCCTTCTCCGGACCAATCCCCGGATCCCCGACCACCCAGTCGCCGTCAAGGTACTCAAAACCAGCGTTAAGACTCATCTACATGCCTTTCGTTCACACGAGGATCAACCATGAACTCAGCCCCCGCGTCCTCATAAATTTCCAGAAGATAATTGCGACTGTACCCCCAATCGACCACGACCTTCAGCTCATCACAATAACGGGCACCACGAGCCCTCGGCGCCGAATCATGCCGCCCCTTCAAATCCCGCTCCAAAAGGATCCGCGCATAACTCGCTTGCCGAAACGCCGACTCCCCCCGCGAGCTCGATTCATACAACGCCTCCAACTTCTGCGCGATGCTGTCACGAACATCCCCCCAATTCACAACAACAAAACGCTGCATCCCCTCAGGAAGCTTCACCTTCCTGACATCGCCATACAAAAACGCAAAAGTCTCGAACTCGACACCACTGAAATCACAACCAACAAGCTGATCCCCCTCAACGGTCTCCTCGACGCAAAACTCTTTCCACTTGCCGCTCACCGTCACATTCCTCAACAACGGATAATCTTTTGATCCACCCAACGGCCCATTAAAACGCATATCAATCGCCTGACAGTCCTCATAACGCGCCCCGAAGGCAAAAAGCTTTGGAAACGTGCACCCACGAAACACGCACCGTTCCACAGCAACTAGGCGCCACGGCATAGAACCTTTGATCGCGCACCGATCAAACTCGCAATCAGTCACACTGCCATACGTCCAGTCGGCCACGAAGATCTTCGCCCGCTTAGCGTAACTATTAGTCAGCGTGAATTCCCGCGCAGTCAACGGACTGATCTCCGCATAACTGAGATCAACATTCTCAACCCTCTGACCACTAACCGAGAAAACCCGCTTCGGAAACCCCCACTTATCCAACGGACACGTCCAATGAAAACCACGAAAATCCTCGCGACCATCCACCAGACCAAAAGGAGACGGACCAACCAACATCTCCGGAGAACACGAATCCTCCCACCGCTCCACCAACTGCCTACGAGTCAAACCACCCACTAAGACAACCTCCTTACATCCATCTGAAACCCGAATTGCGAACTCATCTCCACAAGATAGCGCCGGCTCTTCACGCAGGGCAGGGGTCTTCCGGAAACGCGAAACACCCCCTTCGGTCGCGGATGCGACTGAAGGGGGTGCCGTCGATAAGCGAAAAGTGCTTACTTGAGGGTGACGGTAGCGCCAGCCTCTTCGAGCTTGGCCTTAGCAGCCTCAGCGTCGTCCTTGTTAGCGCCCTCGA
The DNA here is from genome assembly GCF_030503595.1 of Corynebacterium sp. P4-C1. Lineage (NCBI taxonomy): Bacteria > Bacillati > Actinomycetota > Actinomycetes > Mycobacteriales > Corynebacteriaceae > Corynebacterium > Corynebacterium sp. P4-C1. Next base: position 1,445,784 of record NZ_CP129966.1, read on the forward strand.
GGATGGCCTTCGGTGCGCCCTCAACCATCTCCTTGGCGTCCTTCAGGCCCAGGCCGGAGACGATCTCGCGGACAGCCTTAATGACGCCGATCTTCTTGTCGCCAGCAGCCTCGAGAACGACATCGAACTCGTCCTTCTCCTCCTCAGCTGGGGCATCGCCAGCAGCGCCCGGAGCAGCTGCAACAGCAGCGACCGGAGCGGCAGCGGTCACGTCGAAGACCTCCTCGAATTCCTTCAGGAACTCGGAAAGTTCAATAAGGGTCATTTCCTTGAACTGCTCAATGAGCTCATCCTTGGAGAGCTTAGCCATGGTGGCTTCCTTTCTGTTGTGGCCTTATGCGGCCAGATGTTTGGTGTGCGTACTAGTGGTGGAAGTCGCCTTACGCGGCTTCCTGCTTGTCCTGCAGTGCGGCAACGAGTCGTGCCGTCTTGGATGCCGGAGCCTCGAAGAGGCCAGCAGCCTTCGCCAGAGAACCCTGGAATGCGCCGGCGAGCTTGGAAAGAGTGGTCTCGCGGTTGTCCATCTCTGCGACAGCATCCACCTGGGCTGCGTCGAGAGGGTTACCGTCCATGTAGCCGCCCTTGATAACGAAAGCCTCGTTACCCTTGGCGAACTTCTTCATGACCTTCGCAGCATCGACCGTTGCATCGCCCTTGATGAAGGCGACTGCGGTCGGGCCGGTCAGAAGATCATCGAGACCCTCGATGCCGTGCTCGTTGGCAGCGATCTTAACGAGGGTGTTCTTGGCGACGTGCAGTTCAACGTCAAAACCGAGCTCACCGCGCAGCTCCTGCAGCTGACCCACGGTCAGGCCGCGGTACTCGGTGAGGAAGACAGAGCTAGCGCCCTCGAATTTCTCCTTCAAGGCAGCAAGCTCAGCCGTGTTCTTCGGGTTTGCCATGACACACGCCTCCTTCCCATTACTTCATGTCTTGTCCGCCCGGAGCAATGAAAATTGCCCCGTGCAGAAGCACGAGGCACAAGCGCGCAAAGCGCGGAGGAATGCCACGTTTCTCCTGCGTGGGCCGATCCCTGGGGGATTCCTTCGACTCTTCCGGAACTTCTCCGGTCGAGTGACCGACGGTCTTCGGTGAAACTTGAGCTCGGCCCTTTGTGTGGGCCGTTCAAACTTCGATGATGAACCTTAGTGCAGGGTGCCGTTCCGCACCAAATCGCGCCCTAGGAGGTTCGGGCGGTGGTGGGGTAGCGGGGATGCGCGGGTTGTATCTGTTATGCGATGAACGTTCCTGCATGGATCGGGTTTAAGACCGGCGGATCGAAGGTGGGATCATGAGCAGCGGTTCATGCACGGCAATCTTTCCCGCTCCCGCACGGCACAAAAGCCTGTCCGACCAACGCAAAAGACCCCGCCGGAGCGGGGTCAGATGCACGAGACGGTGGGGAGGCTTACGCCTCACACCATTTAAGCCTCGGTGTAGTTCTTCTGCACGTTGGTGTCCACCGGGATGCCGGGGCCCTGGGTTGCAGAGATGGTGATCTTCTTCAGGTAGATGCCCTTCGCGGATGCCGGCTTGAGACGCAGCACCTCGTCCAGGAGAGCGCCGTAGTTCTCGGCGAGCTGCTCCGGGGTGAAGGATGCCTTACCGATGAGGGCGTGGAGGTTGGAGGCCTTGTCCACGCGGAAGGCGATCTTGCCGCCCTTGGACTCGGAGACGGCCTTAGCCACGTTGGGGGTGACGGTGCCGGTCTTCGGGTTCGGCATCAAGCCACGCGGGCCGAGGACGCGGGCGACGCGGCCGACCTTGGCCATCTGGTCCGGGGTGGCGATAGCGACGTCGAAGTCGATGTTGCCGGCGTTGATCTGCTCGATCAGCTCGTCGGAACCGACGATGTCGGCGCCGGCTTCCTGAGCCTTGGTGGCGTTCTCGCCCTCGGCGAAGACAGCCACGCGGACGGTCTTACCGGTGCCGTTCGGCAGGTTGACGGTGCCGCGGACCAGCTGGTCAGCCTTGCGCGGGTCGACGGAGAGACGCATAGCCACGTCGATGGTTGCGTCGTACTTGTCGGATGCAGTTTCCTTGGCGAGTTTGACTGCCTCGAGCGGGGAGTACACGCTGTTGCGGTCAACCTTTGCCAGCTTCTCCGTGTATGCCTTGGAGTGCTTCTTGGCCATGTTGGTTTCCTTACTTGTCAGATAATGACGTGTCAGTATGTGGAAGTGTGGTGCGGGTCAGACCAGACCCTCCCACTGGCTAGGTCCCGGGCGGGACGTAGCCGAGGACATGAAGGAGTTTTATTTCTTCACGTCGATGCCCATGGAACGGGCGGTGCCGGCGATGATGGCGGCGCCTGCCTCGATGTCGCGGGCGTTGAGGTCCTTCTTCTTGGTCTCAGCGATTTCCTTGCACTGTTCCCAGGTCACGGAACCGACCTTGTCAGTGTGCGGAACGCCGGACCCCTTCTGCAGACCAGCAGCCTTGAGGAGAAGCTTCGCGGCCGGCGGGGACTTCAGGATGAAGTCGAAGGAGCGGTCTTCGTAGACCGTGATCTCCACCGGGACGATGTTGCCGCGCATGGACTCGGTCGCAGCGTTGTAGGCCTTGGTGAACTCGACGATGTTGACGCCGTGCGCACCGAGAGCCGGACCGACCGGCGGTGCCGGGTTAGCCATACCAGCCTCGATCTGCAGTTTGATCAGGCCGGTGACCTTCTTCTTAGCCATCGGATTACCTCTTTCCTAGGTACAGGCCCCAGCCACGATGTTTAACTGGGCCTTCCGGATGCCGCATCGACACTTTTCGCTTATCGACGCAGCCACCGGGGACGAACGTGTTCACGTGCCCGCGATGCCGCAGGCACGACCGACAAGTGTATGCCACCACGCTGCCCTGCCCCAAATCGCGAAAGACCCGGCCGGAGCCGGGTCTTGGTGCGCAAAGGGGAGTCGAGCGCTACATGATGCGCTCGATCTGGTCGGCGGTGAGCTCGACCGGGGTCTCGCGACCGAAGATGGACACGAGCGCCTGGATCTTGCCGGTCTCCGGGTCGATCTCGTTGATCGTGGCGGAGACGCTGGCCAGGGCACCGGAGAGGATGGTTACCGCTTCGCCGACCTCGAAGTCGTGCGCGACCTTCGGCTTCTCCTCCTGCTCCGGCATGGCAATGACGGTCTCGCCCTCAGCGTTCGCCTCGGTCTTGGCGGCGTCCTCGTCGACCTTCGGCTCCTTCGGCATGAGGAATTTGGCCACGTCGCGGTGCTTGACCGGGGTGGCGTTGCCCTCGTTGCCCACGAAGGAGGTCACGCCCGGGGTCTCGCGGACCACGGACCAGGCGGCGTCGTTGATGTCCATGCGGACGAGCACGTAGCCCGGCAGGAGCTTGCGCTTGACCAACTTCTTTTTGCCGTCCTTGAGCTCGATGGCCTGCTCGATGGGCACGACCACGTCGTAGATGGAGTCCTCCACCTCGAGGGTCTGAATGCGCATGTCCAGGTTGGTCTTCACCTTGTTCTCGTAGCCGGAGTAGGACTGGATGATGTACCACTGGCCTGGCAGCTTCTTCAGCTCGCGGGTGTACTTGCGCAGGCGCGCCTTGTACTCGGCGTCGGCGGATTCCTCCGGCTCAGCGGCCAGAGCGGCCTCCGGGTCAGTCACGCCCTCAGCGTCGGCTTCCTGCACCGGCTGCTCCGGGACGTCGCCCTCAGCGACCATCTCTTCGCTCTGCTGCTCGGTGGTGTCGTCGGCAGCGTCCCTATCCGAGTCCGAGTTTTCGGACTCAGTCATCGCAGCGGGAGCTGAGGTGCCGTCCGTTTCCTCCGCGTCGCGAATTTCCGGATCTGTCGCCTCCTGCACAGCACCGCCTTCAGCGACCATCTTTTCATTCTGCAGCTCGGCGTTATCCTCGGCATTCTCGTCAGAAGACGCGGTGGCATCCGCGTCATCCGTTTCAGGCACTGCCGGGTCGGTGGATTCCTGCACGGCACCGCCCTCGCCGACCATCTCGGCTTCGTTGGCTTCTACGCTGTATTCGTTGTCCTCGGCCATGTCCGCTCCTTGCAGTTGGCACGCGCCGCACTGTGGTGGGGCGCGATGGCTATTGGTGTTTTAACGTCTTTGATCAGTGCCCAGCTTACTCAGCTAGGCGAAAAACTTATCCCGCCTTACCCAGTGTGCTGGGAGGCGGGATATTTTCTCTACTGCGCGAGTATAGCTTAAGGGACGAGGATCTTTTCAACTCCCCAAGCCGCGAGGTGGTCGACACCCCACACCAGCGCGGTCAGGACGATGAGGAAGCCGAAGACGATGAGCGTGTAGTTGACCATCTGCGAACTGGTCGGCCACACGACCTTGCGCATTTCGCCGACAACTTCACCGGGGAATGCGGCGACGCCGTTACCGGCGTTGCCTTGGTCCTCCGGGGAGGTCTTCTCTACGCGCTTCTCCTGGTAGGACTCAGAGGTGACGGAGCTAGCGCCGCTGCGCTGGCGCTTACCGGTCGGCTTTGCGGCATTCCGTCCAGGCTGGTTATCAGTCACAGCTCTCCTCGAGTTGGTCTATATGGCAGGGGCGACAGGACTCGAACCTGCAACCTACGGTTTTGGAGACCGTTGCGCTACCAATTGCGCCACGCCCCTAGGTGCACTGTTTTCCACTGCCGGGCGACCGATTTCTCGGTGTTCCGGCTGACAGTACGCCAACCCTACCACGGCACCTTCACAGTCCCGGAGAGGGCGAGCACATCTCCCCGACCGGGGTCGGATCGATGAGTAGCGATGGAGAGAATTGAACTCTCGACACAGCGATTATGAGTCGCTTGCTCTACCACTGAGCTACACCGCCATGTGCTCACTAACGAGTGCACATGAGAAGAGTAAACCAATCATGTCCGCCGCTAGCAAACAACAGAGCCCCCTAGCAGAATCGAACTGCTGACCTTCTCCTTACCATGGAGACGCTCTGCCGACTGAGCTAAGGGGGCTTAAGCCTCTTAAGCGTTACCCGCTCGTTTGAAGCCTTGAAAAGATTAACCCGGCACATGCATAACGTACAAATCGCCAGGCTAGAATACTTTTTTGAGAGCTTTATAGCTTATCGACGCCACCGTTTCACCACCCGTACCGCAGCACGTTGGGCAGGGCGCGGAGGGTGGCTACGGCGTACGCGGTGGAACACCGCTATGGAATTATTCCGGACCTGCTAGAACGGCAGCTTGATGTCCAGGTTGCTGTTGTCCTTGACCCACTGCATGATCGGGCCCGCGGAAATCACGCCGGCGATGAAGGCCAGCAGTGCGCCGAGGACTGCGGCGACGACGCCGCCGGTGCTGGACTGCCCGCTGGTCTGGCCTGCCTGATCGCTGGATCCGCCCTTGCCGCTGCCGGCATCGCCGTTGCTGTCCGTGCAGTCGACGGTCTGCTCGTGGTTCGCGCCACGCAGGGAGATGCCCTCGCTCACGCCGTCGTCAGCCCACAGGAAACGGGTGACCTCAGTGGCCTTGCCTCCCACGCACTCGCTGGTGGAGGTATAGGAGCCGAAGCCCTCATTGGCCAGGTTGGCGAAGTGAGCCGGGCGGGCCTGGATCTCGGATGCCGGGGCGAATTCGGTGCCGTTGTGGGCGAGGAGGATGGACTGGCCGTCGCACGCTTCGTCGCAAAGCACGCGAAGCTGCTTGTCCTGCTGGCGGTAGTCGAGCGCCATGACGCCGGAGAACGGCGACTGGTAGGTCTGCTTGAGCTCGTAGGTGCCGTCGTCCTTCAGGTCGAGGAAGTGGACCTTGCCGTCAGCCTCGACGCCGACCGCGTAGAGCTTCTGCTCCGGGATGTAGGAGATCGCTTCCAGGCCCGCGTTGGCGCCGATCTCGCCGGCGACATCCTTCAGGTTCCATTCGTGGGTGGCTTTGAGCTCCTCCTCCCCTTCCTTCACCTCAAAGCGCAGCACGGACGGGCGGGAGACCTTCTTGTCCTCGTTGTTGCGCTCGGTGGCGACGTAGATGGCGCCGTCCGGGCCGACGGTGACGCCCTCGGTGTCGAGCTTTCCGGTGCCGTCGGCGTACTTCAGGGTCCACGTGCCGGCCACGGAGTACTTCTTGGCGGCCTCGTCGTAGTCGAGGGCGTAGAGCTTGCCGGTGCCGTTGTTGACCACCCATGCGCGGCCCTTGTCGTCGAAGTCGACACCGGACATGTCCTCGCCCGCGAAATCGCCACCCAGGTCGACGTTGTAGACGTTGTCGTACGGCCACGGCTCAACCGCCCCCGCAGGGGTCGTCTCCCCCGCGTCGCCGGCACCCTTGTTCTTGAGCCCCATCGTCGGCTCGGCAGTGTCGGTGAAGTCGCCGGTCATGTCCGGGACGCGGCCAAGAGTGGTCGGCGAGTGCTCGGTCCAGGACTGCTCGGCGACGAGGTTGCCCTCGGCATCGAAAATGCGGACGGTGTCCTTGCCGCCCAGACCGAAGCCCTTGGAGCCGTCAATCGTCTGCGTATCGGTGTAGAACGCCTTGTAGCCGCCAGACTCGATCTTCGTGCCGTCCGGAATGACGATCGGGGCGTGCTTGTCATCGTCGTCAAGAATCTTCCAGCCGGAAATGTCGATGCTCTGGTTGTTGTCCGTGTTAGCCAGCTCGACCCAGTCGCCGACCGAGTCACCGTTGGACTCGATCTCGTTGAGGACCACCGGGGAGGAGACCGTCTCGGCGGCGGTGGCCACCGGAACGGCGAAAGCAGACAGAGCCAGGGATGCGGCGGCCGGCAGAGCGAGCGCGGCGCGGAAGCGGGAACGGGACACAGGAAAACCCTTCATGCGTTGGAAACAGTGACGTACCCGTGAGACGCTAGCCCCGCTCTTTTAACGGGCACTGGCCTGAAAGTGACGTCCGCGTGACCGGAAAATGAAAAGGGGAAATGCAAAAACGCGCACCGCGGGAAATTGTCCGCGGTACGCGTTGTCAGTGGTGCCAGGTAGAAGATTCGAACTTCTGAAGGCAATGCCGGCGGATTTACAGTCCGCTCCCTTTGGCCGCTCGGGCAACCTGGCGTGCTTGGACTACTCTACAGCAGCGGGTCACAGAAACAACAAATCAGCTGCTGAAGGTTGGTTTTCAGCCGACGCGCTCGACTGTGTAGCGCGCGATTTGGCGCATCGCACCGTTCGCCGGGATGTCAGGCAGCTCGTCCAGGCGAGCGTCGACGATGGAGAGGTAGCGGTGGACGTCGTCAAGCGCGCGTGCACGGCCGTCCGTCTCGGCGATGAGCGTGAGGGCGCGCTCCACGTCGGCGTCCTCGGTGAGCGGGCCAGTGAGAAGGCCGCGGAGCTCCTCGCCCGCGTCCCCTTCGTCCTGCAGCGCGTAGAGGACCGGGAGGGTGAACACGCCCTCGCGCAGATCCGTGCCCGGGGTCTTCCCGGACTGATCGGAGTCGGAGAAAATGTCGATGATGTCGTCGACGATCTGGAAGACCATACCGATCGCCTCGCCGAGCTCCTTGATGGTGCGCACCGTGGCCTCGTCCGCGCCGGAGTGCGTGGCACCCAGGTAGGCGGCGGACGCGATGAGCACACCGGTCTTTTCCCGGATGACTTCGAGATAATGCTCGACGGGGTCGCCGCCGCGCGCGCCGACGGTCTCGCGCATCTGGCCGGTGACCAAGTCGCTGAACGTCTCCGCGAAGTGGCGGACGGTGGCGGTGTCGATCTCGCTCATCAACCGCGAGGCCTCCGCCAGCAGGTAGTCGCCGGAGAGGATCGCGACCGTGTTGGACCAGCGGGAATTCGCGGACTCCACACCGCGGCGCTTCGCGGCCTCGTCCATCACGTCGTCGTGGTACAGCGTGGCCAGGTGGACCAGCTCCACGATCGCCGCGCCGCGGATCACATTGTCCGCCTGCGGGGTCGGCCCGAACTCACTCGCCAGCACCGCCATCAACGGACGGAAGCGCTTGCCGCCAGCCTTGGCCAGGTGGGTGACCTGTTCGCTGAGGAAATCCTCGCCGCCGGAAAGCCGCTCGAACATGAGCTCTTCCACCCGGTTCAACCCGTCCGTGACGCGTTGCGCCAAGTCCTCGTCGCCGAGATCGAGCTTGTTGTCGACGGCGGGCGACGTGGGAGTGCCGTTGGTCATCTATCGTCCTTGCGGGGTCGTGCGGGGTCTGCGTCCCCTTAACCGTAGTCCACCCCTGAGCCATCTGGCACAATAAGTTCGGTGAAATCGTTCGAGTGCGTCGTTGTCGGTGCGGGACCCGCAGGTTCTGCCGCCGCCATTGCCGCCCGGCGCGCCGGTTTCGAGGTCGCGGTTGTGGATGCCGCCCCCGCCGGCCGCGACAAGACATGCGGCGACGGGCTGACTCCCCGCGCGGTGCACGCCCTGCGGGAGTTGGGGCTGTCCGCCGCGCTCCCCACCTACCGCAACAGGGGGCTCAAGCTGCATGGTTACGGCGGTTCCGTGACCGCGCCGTGGCCGGAGGGCCACTACGGCACGGAAGGTTCCGCCTCGCCGCGCTCGCTTTTCGACGCCGCCTTGGCCGACCTTGCCTCCTCCCTCGGCGCCGAGATGTTCTACAGCTGCCCCGCCATCGGCGCCGAATTCGATGACAGCGGCGCGATCACCGGCGTGGTCACCTCTCAGGGGACGCTGCGCGCGAAGTGGGTGATCGTGGCCGATGGGGTGCGCTCCCCCTTCGGCAAGCAGCTCGGCCGGAAATGGCACCGCGGTCAGGTCTACGGCATCGCGGCGCGCTCCTACTGCGCCACTCCGTTCAGCGGTGAACCGTGGATGCACTCCCACGTGGAGCTGCGCGACGGGGCGGGTGCGATCCAGCCCGGCTACGGGTGGATCTTCCCGCTCGGCGACGGCACAGTGAACCTGGGCTGCGGTGCCCTGTCCACCGACGCCCGCCCTGCGAAGGTGAACACGAAGAAGCTGCTGCTCCAGTACGCTGACCAGGTCCGAGACGAGTGGCAGCTGGGCCAGCCGGAGAACATCACCTCCGCCCTGTTGCCGATGGGCGGCGCGGTGTCCAACGTCGCCGGGCCGAACTGGATGCTCATCGGCGACGCGGCAGCCTGCGTGAACCCCCTCAACGGCGAGGGCATCGACTACGGGCTGGAGACCGCCATCATGGCGGTGGACCTGATCGCGGATGCCGCCGGAACCCACCCCGATCTGACGTTGGTCTGGCCACATGAACTGCGCCGCGCGTACGGCGAAGCGTTCGTGCTGGCCCGCACACTCGCCCGTGTGCTCACGTACCCGCAGTTCCTGCCCGCAGCGGGCCCGCTGGCCCTGCGCGGCCCCGGCGGACGCCACCTCATGCCCGCGGCGGCACGCCTGATGGGCAACCTCGTCACCGAGGAAGACCGGGACCTCGTCGCACGCGTGTGGCGCCTGGCCGGTTCCATGGCCTCTCGAGTCTCCCGAGCCTCCCGCACGCGCGCGGACAGCCCGCTGTGGTCCGTGGACTAGGCCCCGGAGGAGGCTCTAGCGCTTGACCGCCCCGTGCAGGGCGACAATGCCGAAGGCGAGGTTCTGCCAGCCGCAGTCCTCCCACCCGTTGGCGTTGACCGCCGCAGCGAGGTCCTCCTGGTCGGGCCAGGCGCGGATCGACTCCGCCAGGTACTCGTAGGCCTCCGCGTTGGAGGAGAACACCTTGCCCAGGAGAGGAATCACCCGGGGCAGGTACTCGCGGTAGATGGTGGAGAACACCGGGACCACGGGGGTGGAGAATTCGTTGACCACCAAGCGGCCGCCCGGTTTGGTCACGCGAGCCATCTCGCGCAGGCCGGCTTCGAAATCGTGGACATTGCGCAGGCCGTAGGAGATGGTCACGGCATCGAAGGTCTCGTCGGCGAACGGCAGGTGCATCGCGTCGCCCACGACTTTGGGCACGTCACGGTGCTTGCCGGCGGCCAGCATGCCCTGGGAGAAATCGCACGCCACGCACCATGCGCCGGACTTGGTCAGCTCCACCGTGGACACCGCCGTGCCGGCCGCAAGGTCGAGGACCTTCTCCCCTGGCTTCAGGTCCAGGCGCTGACGGGTGCGCTTGCGCCAGTAGCGGTCCAGGCCACCCGTCATGACTGTGTTGGTGATGTCGTAGTTCTTCCCTACTTCATCGAACATTCCCGCGACATCCAGCGGGTTCTTCTCCAGGTTCGCCTTGGCCATAGCACCCGAGTCTAGGCCACCGCGATACCTCGACCACATTGAAGCCCCGACGTCCCCCGCTATCGCCGGAGCGGGCGACGGCGCTTCTTCGGGTAGCCGTCGATGACCTCGCCGTAGTAGCCGAGCAGCTGGTCGCACAGGGCAGGCCAGGTCTTGTCGGCGACAGACGCGCGGGCGTTGACCCGCATCTGCTCCAGCGTCCCGGGCTGCAGAATAGCGGCGACGGAGGCGGGCAGATCGCGCTCGAAGGTGTCCACGTCGATCAGGTCGCCGTTGTAGCCGGGCTCGATCAGGTCGATCGGGCCACCGGCACGCGGGCCGATGGTGGGGGTGCCGGAAGCCTGCGCCTCCTGGATGGTCTGCCCGAAGGTCTCGAATTCGCCCGTGTGCACGAACAGGTCCAAGCTGGCGTAGGCGGCGGCGAGCTTTTTGCCGCTCAACTGCCCGGTGAACACAGCGGTAGGCATGCGCTTGCCCAGGGTGCGGCGCAGCGGTCCGTCACCGACGATGACGAGCTGGATATCCGGGTCGCCGTGGAGGACCGTGAGCCGCTCCACACCCTTCTCCGACGCGAGGCGGCCGACGAAGCCGACGATCTTCTTCTGCCCCGTCGGGTCCCACTTCTTGCGCAGCTTCTGCGAGCGGCGGTCCGGGCGGAACAGCTCAGAGTCGACGCCTCGGCCCCAGCGGCGGATGTTCTTGATTCCGTGGGCCTCGAGCTCCCCGATTGTCACCGACGACGGCGCCAACGTCATCTGGGTCATGTTGTGCAGGTTCCGCGCCCACACCCACGCCGCGGACTCGAGGAAGCCGACGTGGTAGCGGGCGGTGTAGCCGGCCACATCCGTCTGGAACAGCGCGACCGCTGGAAGCTTGAGGCGCTTCGCCGCCACGGCGCCCGCACCGCCGAGGACGAAAGGGCTGGCCAAGTGCACCACATCGGGCTTGAATTCGCGCAGCACGCGCGTGATCGTGCCGTTGGGCACACCGATGGGCAAAGAGTCCACCAGCGGCACCATGACCGTGGGCACGCGCACAACGGGAAAGCCCGCGTACTCGGCGATCTCCTCCTGGTTGGCGCGCGCACCCGGCGCGATCACGATCGCTTCGTGGCCTGTCCGCTGGAGATGCTCCAGAACCCGGAGGATCGAGTTGGTCACTCCGTTGACGTTGGGCAGGAAAGACTCGGCGACAATGGCAACACGCATGCGAGCATTATTCAGGACCAGCGCTAATTAGTCCTTGCTTTCACGGGAACGAGAGGTGAACTTTCCGCCCGGTGTCCGGGACTTCTTACCTAAAGCGCTGACCCCCAGCCAGGCGGCCGCCGCGATGAGGGTGGCCACCGCGCCGACGGACAGCGCGGGAACGATAGCGAGCGTCCAGCCGCGCCCCTCCACTTTGACGATCTCCGGGTTGCTCTTCGCGTAGGTCACCCACACCTGCTGCCCGTCGCCGAGTCCCGAGGGGTAGAGCAGGCCGCGCTGCGGGGAGTGGAATTCGCCGGACTCGTCCTGGTAATCGACGGAGGTGCGCGTCAACCCCACACCGGTGACGGTGGCGATGCCGCGTCCGGGGTCGCGCGAGATGGTGAAGTCGTTGTACGCCGGCCCCGCGACCATGGCCACGCTGCCCAGTATCGCGCACGCGTAAAGCACGATGATGAGCTGGTGGAGGCGTCGGCGGACAGTCGGAGCCACTGTTTCCCCCGCCGCTTCTACTTCTTCAGCCGCTCGGACAGCGCCCGGCGGGTAGTGCGCGTGGTCACGGCCTCAATCACGGTGACGGGAGCAGGCTTATCGACGCCCTCGTACAGCGCCTCCGTCAACTCACCGATCCCAGTGCCCCTGCGGTAGGCAGCACCGTAGCCTGCGGCGAGGGCCTCGATATCCGCGTCGTGCGGCGTGCCGAAGGCCCGCTCGAAACTGCCGCGGAGCTCTGGCGCCCCGACTTCGAGTGTTTCGAAGATACCGCCGCCGTTGTCGTTGGCCACCACGATGGTGAGGTTGCCGGGGGTCGGCTGGTCCGGACCGATGAGCAGCCCGCCCGCGTCGTGCAGGAAGGTCAGGTCGCCCACGAGCGCCACGGTGCGCGGGGCACGGATCTCGTCCGGGTGCAGCGCCTGCGTCGCCAAGGCGATGCCTGTGGCCTGCGACAACGTGCCGTCAATGCCGGCGACGCCGCGGGCCGAGTAGGTGCTCACACCGTCGAAAGGCATGCCCACCAGGCTCGCGTCGCGCACCGGGTTCGACGAACCGAGGACCAGAGTGTCCCCCATCCCAAGCGAATCGCACACCGCCGCAGCGGCGTGCAGGCCGGTGAAGCCGAACGTGTCGTCCTCGAGCGCCTTACGGACAGTTTCCGCGCCGACATCCCCGGCGGCCTCGCAGATCTTCAACCACGTGTCGGTGGGCTGCCCGGTGGCGTTGACGCGGCTGCCCACGCGGTCCGGGTGGCCCGTGACCGTCCCGGTGCGGGTGATGCCGATGACCTCGATCGTGCTGTCAGCCATCAACGCCATCACGTCGCGGTGAAGAGTCGGGTGGCCGACCACTATCACCTGCTCCGGCTTCGTGGACGCTGCGAAGTCGCCGCCGTCGTGGCTGACCGCCACCTCGTCCTGGGCGAAGAAGCGGGCGGCCAGCGGGTGGACCTGGTGGAACGGCGTCGGCGCTGTCGGCTCGGCGATGGTGGGCACATGCTCGAGTCCGGGCACCTCCCACGCCTCGTCGCCGGCGATGACGAGGGTGTTCCTAGTCAAGTCCACATCCACCACGCCATGGTCGACAGCACCTGCCGGACCAGTGTCGGTGGCACGATGCCCCCGCCCCTCTGCCAGACGCAGGCGGCCCGGCCCCACTCGGCGCGGGCTGCCCACGGGTTCCGGGAGCGCCTCGGGCACGAGCGGTGTGTCGAAGGCGACATTGATGTGCACCTGGTCGGCATCGAAGCTCACCGCGTCGCCGACCTGCGTGACCTGCTGGGTGGCGGCGTAGCGGCCGAAGATGCCCTGCTGCCAGATCGTCTGGGAGGCCCCGGTGCCCACGAGACGCTCGGGCCGGTCCGCGCTGATCACTGCCAGCGGCGTGTGGGACATGTGTGCCTCGATCACAGCCGGGAACGTGTTCGCCACAGCAGTCCCGGACGTCATGACCACGCCGACATGGCGGCGCTGCACGCGTGCGATGCCGAGGGCGGTGAAGGCGGCCGCGCGTTCGTCGATACGCACGTGCACCGTGATGTCGCGGCGGGCGAGCAGCGCGTACGCCAGCGGCGAATTGCGCGAACCCGGGCACAGCACGACATCCGTGACGTGCTCCGCGACCACCTCGGCCACATGGGCGGCCAGCTGCATTGAATCGCTCGCCGGGTTCTCTGGGCTCTCCATGCGGCTATCCGGCATTGAGGATTCCGTCGAGCTGGTTCAAAAGGTCCTCGGCACCCTGGCGGTACTCATCCGGAAGATCGTCCGGGAGCTCAGTGGGTAGATCCTCCGGCAGCGACGGTGGCGCATCTTCGCCGCCGCCCTGCTGGCCCTGCTCGCCCGACTCGCCGCCGTTGTCGTCCTTCTTGCGGTCGCGCCCCAGCAGGTCGTCCAGAATGCCGGACGGCGTGGTGGTCACCGTTTCTGTCTGGGTGATGGTCACCGGGGCCGGTTCGGGCTTATTCGCGCGGGACTCGGCGCCACGCCACAAGAAGAACATTCCAATAGCGGCCAGACCCAGCAAGAGGGCCAGCACCGCCAGCACGATCGAGCCCGACCCGCCGCGAGAAGAGCCGGAATTCTGCGGCTCAGGACGGTACGGCTCCTCGTAGGGCTCGTAGCCGCCCGAATCGTAGCTGCCGCCGTACTGGGTTTCGGGGTAGCTCGACTGCGCATAGCGCGAATCCCCCTCCCCCGGCATGTACTGGTGCGGGGCGGACTGGCCGCTGCCACCCGCGGACGAAGGGGACTGGGACGGGGACAGGTAACGGGTGCTCGCGTCGGAGATGTCGTCACCGTGGCGCCCAAACTGTCGGGTCTCGTTATCCATGGGGGTCAGTCTAGTCCCCGCAGGAAACCACGCCCATTAAGGAAGCGTGAGGCCGAAGACCGGGACAGCGATGAGGTAGGTGGCGGCGGTGACCAGGACCAGGCCGATGACGTTGAGCCAGATTCCGCCCTTGATCATCTCGCCCATGGTCACATAACCGGAACTGTAGGCGATCGCGTTCGGCGGGGTCGCCACCGGCAGCATGAACGCGCATGTCGCGGACAGTGCCACCGGAATGGTCAGCAGCAGCACGTTGATGTCGCCGGCCGCGGTAAGCCGGATGCCCACGGCGACACCGCCCATGATCGGCAGGAAGGTCGCCGCGGTGGCGGTGTTGGAGGTCAGCTCCGTCAGCAGCAGGATGAGCGCGCCCACAGCCCCGATCAGCAGGATCACTGGCAGGCCAGCGAGGTTCTTGGATGCCTCACCGATCCACAGGGACAGACCCGACTGGGAGAACATCGCGGACAGGGACAGACCGCCGCCGAACAGCAGCAGGACATCCCACGGAATGTCCTTGGCGGTCTCCCAATCCAGGATTCGGGTGCCGTTGGATTTCGCCGGAATGGTGAACATGAGCAGGCCGGCGATGATGCCCACAGCAGCATCGTCGTAGCCGATTTCCCAGCCGAAGTAGTCGATACCCAGCGGGATAAAGACCCAGGACAGCGCCGCGGCGACGAAGATGATCGCCGACAGGATCTGGCCGGAGGTCCACCCGCCGAGCTTGTCCAGCTCCTCACGGATGAGCTCGCGGCCGCCCGGGATCTGGTCGATCTCCGGCTTGAACACGTTGATCAGCACAATCCACGCGATGAGCAGGAACAGCACGGCGACCGGGACACCGACGAGCATCCATTTGCCGAAGCCGATCTCAATGTCGTGGGCTTCCTTCATGTAGCCGTCCAGAAGCGCGTTCGGCGGGGTACCGATGAGCGTGCCCAGCGAACCGATGGACGCCGCGTACGCGATAGCGAGCATAAGCGCAGTGGCGAACCTCTTCTGCTTGTCCATGCCCCCGACATGGTCGGCAGTCAAAGTCAGGACTGACACACCGATCGGCAACATGACCACCGCGGTCGCCGTGTTGGAGACCCACATGGACAAAAAGCCGGTGGCCAGCATGAAACCGAGGATGATCCGGCGGGGGCTGGTGCCGATGAGTTTGACCACCCACAACGCCATGCGGCGGTGCAGGTTCCAGCGCTGGATGCCCAGGGCCAAGAGGAAGCCGCCCATGAACAGGAAGATCGTGGACGACGCGTACGGCGCACTGACTTCCTTGAACTTGGCCACGTTCGCCAACGGGAAAACAGCCAGCGGAATCAGTGCTGTCGCGGCGAGCGGGATCGCCTCGGTCATCCACCACACAGCCATCCACACCGCAACGGCGGCGACAACACGCATGGTCTGCGCGCTGTACTCCGTATCAGGGTCGGCGCCGGAGGACTCGCGGACGACGTCGGCTGCGCCGGACGGGAAGATGAAGTAGACGACAGCCGCGGCGACAATGCCGAGAACCAAGCCGATGAGCTGACGGCGCCACACACCCTTTTCGGGTGCGGTGCCGAGATCGCCGTCGGACAATTCCGCCGTGTCCTGTGTCACGGCAGTGGAATAGCTTGTGGTCATGAGAGAGGGACCTTACTTCCTGTATACGGGCTATAAGTTTCCTATCAACAACATAAGACACACCTCCGGGGGCAACGAAAAAATCACCCCCGAATCACCCCAACCGGACGCTCGCAATGCCCGTTTCAATCCCCCAGATACGTCAGGCAACGGCGAAGCCGCTCGAACCACCAGTCTTTCCGCTCCCCCGGCGCAGCCAACCCGACCAGCCGGTCCGGATCGGGCACGGCATCGGCGATGCGCATGCGTCCGCCGACGAACTCGAACGGGCCAGCCACGTCCTCGGCGAACAGGCGCTGCGTGGCTAGCCCTGCAGCTTGGGAGTGCGTCGCCTTCGCCGCGATCAAACCGGCGCGAATCCCAACCGCGGTGTCGAGCGCTGAAGCGACGGTCAACCTCAACCCCAGATCGGAGCTGATCTGCATCAACCGCCGCACCCCACCGAGCGGCGCCACCTTCGCCACCGCCACATCCGCGGCCGCCAGCTCCGCCACGCGGTACGGATCAGCGGCTTTCCTGATCGACTCATCCGCCGCGATCGGGGTTGCCACCCGCCGACGCACCTGAGCCAACTCCTCCACCGTGGCGCAGGGCTGCTCGATGTACTCCAGCTCCCCCAGCGTCTCCGCCGCGCGGACCGCCTCGTCGACGCTCCAGCCGCCGTTGGCATCCACACGCAGCACCGCATCCGGCCGCGCGGCGCGGACGGCGGCGACGCGGGCCGCGTCGTCGATAAGCGTCTGCCCTTTCTCCGCGACCTTGATCTTGAACGTGCGCGCCGACGGGTAGCGCGCGAGCACGCCCGGCACCTCATCCGGCGACACAGCGGGCACCGTGCCGTTGACCTCGACCCAGCCGTCGCCGGTGTCCACGTCCGCGTACCCGGTGAACGCCGCCTCTAGGCCCGCCTTCAACCACGTCGCCGCCTCCGCGTCGCCGTACTCGACAAACGGGGCGAACTCGCCCCAGCCCGCCGGCCCCTCGATCAGCAACGCCTCCCGCGTGGTGATGCCGCGGAACGGCACCACCATCGGCAAGGCGACAACGTGGGCGCGGTCGAGAATGTCGTCGGCGGTCAGGCTCATGGGGCAAAGTGTAGGCATGACTTATTCCACCGCCCAGCCATTCGATGCCTCCCAATGGAAACCCGTCGACGGCTTCGACTTCACCGACATCACTTACCACCGCCACGTCGGCGAAAGCCGCGCCGACGGCATCGTGCGCATCGCATTCGACCGGCCAGAGGTGCGCAACGCGTTCCGCCCGCATACCGTCGACGAGCTCTACCGCGCGCTCGACCACGCGCGCCGCGATCCGTCCGTGGGCGTCGTGCTGCTCACCGGCAACGGTCCGTCGCCGAAAGACGGCGGCTGGGCGTTCTGCTCCGGGGGCGACCAGCGCATCCGCGGCCGCTCCGGCTACCAGTACGCGACCAGCCACGACGGCGATGTCGAAGCCGCCACCGCCGACCATGTCGACGAAGCCCGCGTCAAAGCCGAGGGCGGCCGACTGCACATTCTCGAAGTCCAGCGCCTCATCCGCACCATGCCCAAGGTGGTCATCGCCGTGGTGGGCGGCTGGGCCGCCGGCGGCGGGCACTCCCTCCACGTCGTGTGCGACATGACCATCGCCTCCCGCGAAGAAGCCCGCTTCAAGCAGACCGACGCCGATGTCGGCTCCTTCGACGGCGGCTACGGCTCGGCCTACCTGGCCAAACAAGTCGGCCAGAAATTCGCCCGCGAAATCTTCTTCCTCGGCCGCACCTACTCCGCTGAGGACATGCACCGCATGGGCGCCGTGAATATCGTCGCCGACCACGCCGAGCTCGAAGAAGAAGCCATCCAGGTCGCCCGCGAAATCAACGGCAAGTCCCCCACCGCCCAGCGCATGCTCAAATTCGCATTCAATTTGCTTGACGACGGCCTCATGGGCCAGCAAGTCTTCGCCGGCGAAGCCACCCGACTGGCGTACATGACCGACGAAGCTGTGGAAGGCCGCGACTCCTTCCTGGAGAAGCGCCCGCCGAACTGGGACGAGTTTCCGTTCTATTACTAACTGTTGCTAGTGGCTCTTATCCCCGCACCTGCGGCCCGCGCAGCAGCCGATGAGCTAGCACTGCGCTGCCAGCGAATAGCAACGCACCAATAACCGCAGCGACGACGAACCGCGTCGCAGTCGTGGCAGTCTCCGGCCAGGCGGTCGGCGCGATGATCCAAAGTGCGCTCTGAGCGAGGACGTCACCGCCAATGGTGACGGAGAAAATGGTCACGAACAGCGTCCATGCAAGCGCCCAGCCCACGCCCCAGCGGACAGTGACAGCCAGCGAAAAGAATGCCATCGCGCCGCCGATGAGGACGGCGAGAAGGAGGCGACGGGCGGCGTCGATAAGCGTGGCCCCGCTGGTGACTGCCGCGACGAGCGCAACAAGCGTGACCACAATGAGCAGCCATCCGAGCAGTGCTGCGCGGACGCGGGGGTGCTCAATCTGCATGAGCGGCCAGGCGTGGCGCAACTGCGGCCACACGAGCACCGGTAAGAGGCCCGCGCCGACAGGCAGGATCGCGTAGGTGAACAGGCCAGTGCGCACGGACGGGTCGTAGCGCAGGGCGAAGAGCATGACCAGAACGGACAGGATCACGCACGCGGTCACAGCCGGGTTCAGCGCGGCGCGGTGGATGCCGCGTAGCGCAGCCAGGCGCGGCACGGCAGCCGGGCGGTTCACCGCGGGAAATGCGGGATTGTCGGTCACAGGCGCGGTCACCGCATGGACGGTCCGGCGGGGCAGGCGTAGAGGAGTCGTGCGCGGCGGCACTGCCACTGCGCACGCCATGCCCGCCGCGGCGAGCAACCCGCACAGGGCGAAAGCCGGCCACGGCGACTCGTTTAGCAACGGCGAGTCCGGTTCCAGCGGGGTTGCGTTGATGTGGAGCCCCATCGCCGGCACGACCAGACGCATCGGCCAGGCGCCGGGGTTGAGCCACCACCATTCGCGCTCAGCGAGGAAGCCGAGGCCGAACTGCCACACGACTGCGAAGCCAAGCGCCGCGAGCAGACCATAGCGGCGGCTGATCCCGGCGGCGAGACCGGCCGCGCCGAGTGAGCCGACCCACGTGAAAAACGCGATCAGCAAAACGCGTGGAGCATGATCCAGGCCGAAGAGCGCGGCAAACGCCCACGTCGCACCGAAATCCAGCAGGAAGAACAGCCCGAGCGCGGCCCACACGACCAGCAAGCGTGCGGTACGCGTCGCATGCCGTGATGCCGGGCGCCACAACGTCCCGCCGGAGCGGGATTGTTTCTCCCGTTGTTCCGCCAGCCCGGCGTACAGCGCGGCGATCGGCGCGAGCATGCCCGTGACCAGCAATGCCTGCCAGTTGAGCAGGTCGGTGGCGTCGTCAATGCTGCCCACCAGCGACATCCCCGATAGGACGACACCCAGCACCAGCCCGCCGACGGCGAGCCACCACACAACGGATCCTTTCGCGCGGATCCATTCAGCACGCAATTCCCGCATCGTGGCTAGCGCACCTCCCCCGCCGCGGCGGTGCCGCGGGTGAGCTGGAAGAAGGACTCCTCCAGATTCGGCCCGAGTTCGCGCAGCTCACCAGCGAAGCGCACAGTGCCGTCGGCGATCACGGTCGCATCGTCGGCCAGGTGCAGCACCTCACCGAGCTGGTGCGAGCTGACCAGCACCGTGCGCCCGGCGCGGGCATAGTCCCGCAAATACCCACGCAGGTGCGCGATCCCCTCCGGGTCGAGGCCGTTCTGCGGTTCGTCGAGCACCAGCACTGGCGGCTCGCCGAGCAGCGCCTGCGCCAGTGCGAGGCGCCCCTTCATGCCGGTGGAGAAATTCGACGCCTTCTTCTTGCCCGCGGTGCCCAGCCCGACGAGCTCAATGACCCGGTCCGCCTCCGAATCCGGCAACCCGAGCAGCGTGGTGTGCACCCGCAGGTTGTCGCGAGCGCTGAGGTGCCCGTAGAACGCCGGGTCGTTGATCGACGCACCGACAAAGCGCAGCCGCGAACGCTCAAACGGCTGCCCCATCAGCGTCACCGCGCCGCTGTCCGGCTCAACGAGTCCCAGCAGCACGGACATCAGCGTCGACTTGCCGGCGCCATTCGGCCCGAGCAGCGCATGTACGCGCCCGGGAACGGTCGTCAGCGACACTCCGTCCAGTACACGGTGGTCGCCGAAAGCGACGGAAACGTCTTTGCAGGCAAGGTGCGAGTTGATCATGCGCACCATTGTTCAGCGCCAGGTCAGCGCTGTGATCCTCCTGCGGGAGGAATTTCTACTCAGCGATTCCCGCCCGTTGCGCGATCAGCACCAGTGCCACGCGGTCGCGCGCGCCGAGCTTGTGCAGCAAATTCTTCACATGCGTTTTCACTGTGGTTTCCGCGATGAACAGCCGCTGCGCGATCTCCGCGTTCGTCGCCCCATCCGCGATTTCCGCGAGCACCTCCAGCTCCCTGCCGGTGAGCAGCGACATCGCCTGGCGCTCAAAATCATTCAGCGCATTTCGCTTATCGACGCCGCCCCGCACCCATTCCAGCACCCTCCCCGTCACACCACTTGCCAGGACGGAATCGCCTCGAGCAACGGTGCGGACGGCGTCGGCAAGCGCGTCCGGTTCAGCGTCTTTGAGCAGAAATCCGTGGACTCCGGCCTCGATCGCCTCCTGCACGAGAGCGTCGTCGTCGAAGGTGGTCAGCATGATCACCTTCGGACCCAAAGGCATGATCTGGCGTGCTGCGGAGATCCCATCGAGCACCGGCATCCGGATATCCAGAACTGCCACATCGATATCGCTGCCGGTGCCGGGGGCAGAACCAATGCAGCTTGCCTCCGCTTGGGTCACCGCCTCCGCGCCGTTTCGGGCGGTGGCCACCACTTCGATGTCCGGCTGCGTGTTCAAGATGGTGGTGAGGGCGGACAGGAGCATGGGTTGATCGTCGGCAAGCAAAATGCGCATCTCACACCCCCAACGTCGCGGTCACGGTGACTGTGTTGCTGTCCTGCGTGAAATCCAGATGGCCCCCTGTGGCTCGTGCGCGCTCCTGCATGCCGACAATGCCCGTACCCGCGCCCGGGTTAGGTGACGGCCGCCCCGTCGACGCGATCTTCACGACGATATTGCCCTTTTCCTGCGCGATGGTGACGCGGGCTGCGGGCTTGTCCTGGTGCTTCACAGCGTTGTTCAACGACTCACCGATGATGCGGTTCGCCGCTTGCTCCGTGATTGCCGGCATCTTCAACGAGTCCGGCATGTCCAGCGCAACCTCCATGCCGGTGGAACGGAACCGGTCGACGACGGCCGGAATACTGTCCGCACCACCGGCCGGAGCTAACCCCGGCCCCTCGTCGCGCAGGCCCTTGACCAGCAACCGGATGTCCCTGAGCGACTCAGCCGCAACATTACGGATGAGCTCCAGCGACTCCCGCTCGGTGCCCGCGGCGAGCCCAGCATTCGCCTGCACCTTGATCAACGTCAGGGAATGCCCGAGCACATCATGAATCTCACGTGCGGTGTCCAGCCGCTCCTCCTCCCGCGCAGCGGCGATCTTCTCTTCCCGCCTACGCGCCTCGTTCGCCTTCGCCGCTTCTTCGGCCGCCCCGTTCGCCGCCATGAGGTACGCGACCGCAAGAACCGCCCAGTGCAACGCCAGCATGAGAGCCGCATCGACCGGCCTACGGTAGAAAAGCACAAGCCGGTCATCCCACGTCCACATGAACGGAGAAGCGACCGACCACGCCGCAGCCGCACCCGCGATGGTCCAGGCGAATCTGCCGCCCACCTTCCGCCGTGCGAGGTACACCGCCAACGGCACGAGCACGACCCACAGCGTGTATCCGATATTCGTCGGCGCGATGACCCAGAGAACCGACCACGCAATGTTCAGCCCCACCATGAGCGCGGATACCAACGCTGGCCGCCGCTGCCACTGCGCCAACGCCCCCACGAACGCCCACGACAACGCCGCTTGAATCCAATCTGTCGCACCGACGCGCCCAGTGAACAGCATCGCCGTGTACGCCGTCGCGAGAACGGCACCCAGCAGGGACACCACAACCTCACCGGATCTCATACGCACGCGATCGAGCCTAACCGCCCGTGTCCGTCCGCTCCTCCTCCCACGGGAGGAGACTGGCCCGCGCTAATATGACGCGCGTGCCGAACATGCTCGAACTGCTCCCCGTCGACCTTGCCGACCCGCTGGCAATCATGCCGGACTTGGAAGCCGCGATCGCCGGCCAGTGCGCGGTGCTTCCGGTGCCGAAGGCCGACAGACACCGTGCGGAAACGCTGCGCACCACGATGCGGGCCGGGCAGCCCATCGATGATTCCGTCGCGGTCGTTGTTGCCACCTCGGGCTCCACCGGCACGCCAAAGGGCGCGGAGCTCACCCCGTTGAACCTTGTGGCCAGCGCCGACGCCACGCACCAGTTCCTCGGTGGGCCGGGCCAGTGGCTGCTGGCGATGCCGGCGCACCACATCGCGGGCCTGCAAGTGTTGGTGCGCAGCATGGTCGCCGGTGTCGAACCCGCCTTCGTCGACCTCACCAGAGGCTTCAGCACCGGTGAATTCGCGACACGCGCCGACGAGCTCGCCGCCACAGACGAACGCATGTACACGGCCCTGACTCCGATGCAGCTCAACAAGGCAATGAGCACACTCGCCGGAATTGAAGCGCTTCGCCTTTTCAGCGCAGTGCTCGTCGGTGGCGGGCGTATCAACCCGAAAATGCTCGACTCCGCATCGAAACTCCGGATCAACGTAGTGACCACATACGGCTCCTCCGAGACCTCCGGCGGCTGCGTCTACAACGGCACTCCCCTGGCTGGCGCGAAGGTGCGCGTGGTGGGCGACGAGGGCCGGATCCACCTCAGCGGCCCCATGGTCGCCCGGGGCTACCGCAATATTCCGGACCATCCCGCCTTCGCCGAAGAAGGGTGGTACGCCACCTCCGATGCTGGTGAGCTGGACAACGGTGTTTTACGCGTCACCGGCCGCCTCGACAACATCATCGAAACCGGTGGCCTGAAGCTCCAGCCGGAAGTCCTCGAAGAGTTCATGCTCTCTCTCGGTGGCATCACCGCCGCCTGCGTGGTGGGCGTTCCCGACGAGCGCCTCGGCCAGCGGATCTGCGCCGCCTACTCCGGGTCCGCCGCCGTCAGCGACCTCATGGAAGCCTTCGACGACCTGCCCCGCTGGCAGATTCCGAAGGACGTGCGCCATGTCAGGGAGATGCCCGTCACCGGTCCCGGCAAGGTGGACCGAATCGCGGTGCGCGAGTTGTTCTGAACATCAAGTTGGCCCTGAGCATCACGTTGACCGCGCCACCGATTCGTTGGTGCTCACCCACAGGTGAATCTGTTTGTGTTCGGTGCCTTTCACGCCGATACCCAAAACTGCCCTACCAGTGCTTATAAAGCTTCAGGCATACGGAAAATGCAAACAGATTCACCGGTTGGTCCGAACCAAGTAATCCGGGCCCCGGTTTGTTGGCGGTCCGGGCGGTCGGTGGGCGGTCCGAGCGATCTGAGACCCCAGTCGGCGGGGCGGTTCGTCGAGCTCTACTCCACAGGAACGGAAGCCTGGAGAGTCTCCACATCCTCTTGGGCGTAGGTCGCCGAGATCTGCACGTCGTTGCCGCCGCGCCAGTGGTTGTGGTGCACGAGCGCCTCGCGCTGGCTGGCCGGGATGACGGAGAACTCGCGCGGGTGCGGGTAGACCTGGCGCACGAGGTGGCCGGAGCGCAGCGCGCAGTGGTTGAGCCATACGTCGTCGGCGCGCGGGGCTTTGTCTTGGAAGCTGGTGCCCAGACCGGCGACGTAATCGACCATCGACGCCGGGTACGCCACACCAGACACTCCTGTGGCGAAGTGGCGTGGCGACGGTGCCGTTGAACGCGTCGCCTTCCACTCCTTGTAAGGGCGCATGCCGCCAGCGTCGAGGGTGATCGTGTGGGCCCGGTACGCGACCACGCAGTCGGGGTCCGCATCGGCGGAATTCACTAGTTTCTCGGCGAACCAGCGCGGGTACATCATGTCGTCGTCGACGGTGATGACGCGGGTGCCCGTCCCGGCGAATTCCTGGAATGTGCCGTAGTACTTCGTGTGCGGTCCGTATTTGCCGTCGGAGCAGCGGATGGTCAGGCCGCGTTCCTGCAGGCGGTGCAGCCCCTTCGGCCATGTGCCGTGGTAGTCCTCCTCGTCGAGCCACAGGATCACCGGCAGGCGGCGGCTGCCGACGAGGAGGGAAGCGATGCAGTAGACGGAGGTGGACAGGCGCTTGCCGTGGGTGGTCAAGGAGATGACTGTGTTGTGGCCGCCGTCCTCACCGGCTTGGCCCAGTTCAGGAAACGACAGCCGCCGTGCGCGGGTAGCCAAAAGCAAGGCCGGCTGGCGGGCGAGCGTTCCGGCAGTATGCAACACCTGGCGGACGGCATAGTCGATCCACATGAAGCGTTACTTTAGTCGAGCTTCACGTTTTCGAAGCTTTGAGTGCATCATGGTGTGTATGAGCGCGAGTGACGAATCGACCCCGACCCCCGGAGAATCCAGCGACAACGACGGCGTGAACAGCGCCGACACCCGCGCGGAAACTGCTCCCGGCGGGGCTACCGCGAAGGACTGGTGGGAGGCCGCCCGCCCCCACACATGGTTCAATGCCGCTGCCCCGGTGATCGTGGGCACGGGTGCGGCCGCCTTCGAATTCTGGTGCAGTATCCCGCTGGCTGTCCTCGCGTTGATCGTGGCCATGGGCATGATCATCGGCGTCAACTACGCCAATGACTATTCCGACGGTATCCGCGGCACCGACGACGAGCGCACCGGTCCGACCCGTCTGACGGCCTCCGGTCTGGCCCGCCCGGAGCAGGTGAAGCTGGCGGCGTTCCTCTCCTTCGGGGTCGCCGCCTTGGCCGGGTTGCTGCTGGCCGCGGTGAGTGCACCGTGGCTGATCCTTGTGGGTGCGGCGTGCATTCTCGCCGCGTGGTTCTACACGGGCGGGAAGAACCCGTACGGCTACCGGGGTTTCGGGGAGTTGTCCGTTTTCGTGTTCTTCGGTCTCGTCGCTGTCTTGGGCACCCAGTACACACAGGCAGGCACTATTTCGTGGGTGGGCCTCGGCTGCGCTGTATCGGTTGGCGCGATCTCCGCGGCGATCAATCTAGCGAACAATATCCGCGATATTCCCACCGATGCCGAGGCCGGTAAACGCACGCTCGCCGTGATGCTTGGCGACGAACGCGCCCGCCGCCTCTTCACCGTGCTCACCCTCACGCCGTTCGTGATCACGGTGTTCATCGGTGCCGCCTACGCACCCACGCTGTTGGCGCTCGCCGCGTTGCCGCTGGCGCTCAGCTCGGTGCTGAAGGTGCGGCGCGGCGCGGCTGGCGCCGATCTCATTCCCGTGCTGGGCTCCAACGGCCGGGCATTGCTGATCTGGGCTGTCATCATGGCCGGGGCCCTGATCGCGGGTTCACCGTTCCTCACTCTGGGCGATGCGGTGCCGTACAGCGATTTCGGCTGGACCATGTACGTCCCCGACGCGATGATGTAGAGCTAGTCCTGTGCTTGATGTCCTGACCGGCTTCGCCATCATCTTCGTCGTCATCGGCGCGGGCTATGTGCTCGCCCACCGCGGTGTGATCGGTGAAGGCGAGCAACGCCTGATGTTCAACCGCGTCGCCTATTGGGTGGCGTCGCCGTCCCTGCTGTTCACCACGGTGGCGGAGTCCGACACGTCGACATTCCTCTCCCCCGTCGTCGGCGTGGTCTTTGCAGCCACTGCGGTGACGATGGCGGTGTTCTGGATCATCTCCGCGGTGTTCTTCAGAGCGGATGTGCCGACGCGGATGGCGGGGGCGGCGTCGGCAAGCTATTTCAACTCGGTGAATATCGGCCTTCCGATCGCGGTATACGTCATCGGCGACGCGACGTATGTGGCGCCGGTGCTGCTGATGCAGATGGTGATCGTCTCCCCCATCGTCATCGGCGGCTTGGACGTCAACCCGGATTCCCGCGAATCACGCGCCCAGAACGCGCTCAAGGCGGTGAAATCGGGACTGACGGCACCGGTGGTCGTCGCCCCGCTGATCGGCCTGGTCATCTCCGCGGCGGGATGGACGGTGCCTGCCCCGGTGATGGAGCCGCTGGAGATCCTCGGCGGGGCATCCATCCCGATGATCCTCATGAGCTTCGGTGCCAGTCTGCGCGGCGGCGGGGTGCTCGCTGAAGGGCCCGACCGTCCCGCGACGATCACGGCATCCGCACTGAAGCTGACCTTCATGCCCGCTGCAGCGTGGGTGCTGGGGCTGCTCGCGGGGCTCGACGGTACGGCTCTCTACGCGGCGGTGATCCTGTCGGCTCTGCCCACGGCGCAGAACGTGTACAACTACACGGCGAACTACCGCGCGGGCGAGACGGTGGCCCGCGACACCGTCTTCATCACCACATTCGCGTCCCTGCCCGCGATGATCGCCATCGCGCTGCTGTTCGGCAAAGGGTTCTAGGGCTCACCGGTCGGCGAGCTCGTCGTTGACCCACTGCTTCCGGGCCCGGCGCTGCTCGTTCCACGTCGCCATGGCCTCCGTGGCGGCCACACGGTGCTTCGAGAAGATCAGCATGGACAGAGGGAACGCCACGATCAAGGCCAGGAGGGCGGACATGACGAGGGGGACGGGTGCGCCGATAAGCACGGCGATTGCTTGAATCACGACCGTGAGAACGATAAAGAGGCCAAGGCGCAGCCCGCCGTATACCAGCGCGGCGCGGTTGGCCCGCTTGCGCGCGCCCGCGTCCAGTGCGGGGGCGCTGTTGTCTCCCGGCGTCCGGCCGGGCTCACGGCTTGTCTGGGGTGCTGCTGGGTCCGTCACGGTTGTAGAGCGTACCCGGCTCAAAGGGCCGCAGGCGAACCAGTATCGTGAAGGTATGGGACGCCTTATCCTTCTTGTTCTCATCATCGTCGCAGTGTGGTTGCTGTGGCGCGCGTTCGGGCCGGGAAGCAGCGAGCGCTACGGCTCACTCCGCCCCGACAAGAGCCAGCAGCAGACCCCGGTGATCAAGGGACCGGACGATGACGAGGAATTCCTCTGGAATATCGAGAAAAACCGCTTCAAGGAGCGACGCGCGAAGGAAGAGGCCGAACGCAAAGCGCGCGAGGAGGAAGAGCGCCGTTTGCGGCGCGAGCGCGGAAACCGGCCCGGTAACGGCGACGGCAGTGCCGGACCGGACGCACCAGGTACCCCCAGCACCTAGAAACACCGGGCACCTACCCCCGTAGCCCCCGCTGAGGCCGAGGGGTCAGTCTTGCGTGTCGAGGGTTTCCACCCACTCAATGCTCAGGCCGAGCGCCTCAGCGACAGCCGCGACTTTCTCCCAGCGCACACCGGCACCGCCGTGCTCGATGGTGTGCAGGGTGGAGCGGGACACACCGGCCGTGGCGGCGACTTCCTGCTGGAGGCGGCCCGCCTCGCGGCGGCGCTGCGCTAGGGCCTCGCCGAGCTTGATCAGGACGGGGATGTCGCTTGCCGGTTTGCCGAGCTTTTTCCGGGGTGAAGGCACCGCACAGACTCCTTCTTATTGAACGTGAGTGTCAATAATTGTTACTACAACACACGTGTGTTGTTCAACCCCGTCAATGCACTATTGAAAGTGCTGGGAATTAGTTCAGGCCGGCGTAGGAGTGCAGACCGGAGGCCACCAGGTTAATGAAGAACAGGTTGAACGCACCGGTGGCGAAGGCAGCCACGTTGATCCACGCAGCCAACGCGTTGCGCCAGCCCGCCGTCGCGCGGGCGTGCAGGTAGGCGGCGTACAGGATCCAGGTGATCAGGGCGACGGTCTCCTTCGGGTCCCAGCCCCAGGGGCGGCCCCAGGCCACCTCGCCCCAGATCGCGCCGAGCATGATGCCGATGCCGAAGACCGGCAGGGTGATAATCGCGGTCTTGTAGGCGTAGGAATCGAGCTTCTTCGCGGTCGGCAGCGGCTTCGCGATGGCACCGAAGAAGCCCTTCTCCTGACCGCGCGGATGGCGCAGGCGCAGCAGGTACAGCAGGGAGAACATACCGGAGATCAGGCCTAGGGACGCGCCAATAGACACGGTGGAGACGTGGAATGGGTACCAGAAGGAACGCAGCGCCGGCACGAGCGGGGCGGCTTCCGCGTACAGCACGGTCGCGTCAAGGAAGATCAGCACAATCACCGGGGCGAGCAGCCACGGCCACATCGTGTGCCAGCGCTTGGTCTGGATGATCACGGCGGCCACCACCATCGCGATGGCGGTGGTGGTGAGCACGAACTCATACATGTTGCCGTACGGGAAACGGCTGACGGCCATACCTCGGGTCACCGTGGCCACCACGTGGAACGCGATCGCGACCCAGATCAGGCCCTGCGCGGCACCCGCCATTTTGCGGGAGCGTTCGCGGGCGGCGTCGAGCTCAGCGGTGTCGACGCCAGGCTTATCGACATCCGACACCGCCTCCGGCCCACCGTCGCCCACGGCGACGAGCTCGCGGTCCTTGGCCGCCGCCTTCTGTTCGCGGCGCAAATCGATCACGGCCTGCGTGCGCATGTAGTGGACGCAGGAGAGAACCAGCGCCACGATGTAGACCGCGAAGGCGGTGCGCAGAGACAGGTCCGACACTTGGGCCAGGGAGGTATTGACATCCATGGAGGTTACGGTACTCCACGTCGCCTACACGACCAAGGATTTCGCTGGTCAGCAAGCTCTAACGGGGGTGAAAACCCAGCTCATCCGCTAAGGGCGGGAGGTTGCGGCTAGTGCCATTCCTCTTCGTCGTCATCGTCTTCTTCGTAGTTGTCCCCTCCGACATCGATGCCGGCCCCTTCGGCGCCGGAATCCACGCTGGAGCCGGAACGGCCGTGGAGGATTTCGTCGACCACGTCGTCGAATTCGCTGCCCCACCCGGCCCGGTCGGTGCGGGCCAGGCCGGCGATCTCCAGGGTCGTCCCGCCGGTCTCGGTGTCCGGTGTGAAGCGGACCCAGATGCGGCGGCGCTTAATCAGCAGTGATCCGACGAGGGAACCGAGCATGGCCACGGTGGCCACCAGGGCCCAGAGCTGCGTCGGGTCGCGGGAGATCTGGTAGTTGGCGTACTCGGCGGCGCCGTCGAAACGCACCTTGACCACCTCGTCCTGACCGTCAAGACCCTTCACCCCGGTAGGCACTTCCACTTCTTCCCCGGCGGCCAAGTGCACGCGGTCAGCGCGCTCCAGCTGGCCGTTGGCGATGAGTGTCTGGTCGAGCGCGAAGAAATTCTGCGGGCGGCCCGTGTCAAGACCCGCGTCGCCGACATAAACATCGAGGGAGACCGCCGGGTCATTCATCGACGGGAACGCCGACTGCAGCATGTCGCCGTTCGGGCCAGTCCACTGCGCTGTCGGGGCGAAGACACCCTCGAGGGCCAGCTGGTGCTTGCGGCGCTCACCGAGGTCCGGGTACATGCCCGCCGGCGGGTCGAAGCGCATCACGCCGTTGGACAGGAAGAAAGTCAGGTCCGTCGGGCGGTACTGCACCATCTGGGTGCGGGTCTCCCCGTTCGGCCACGTGACGGTGATCTGCGGCGCAAAGCCGTGGCCTTGCAGGTAGACACGGTCGCCGCCGATACGCAGCGGGTGGTTGACCCGCAGCGTGTACTCGTCCCAGCTGGCCGGGTCGGAGGTCATTTTCTTCTCGTCCGCATAGGCGACCTTTGAGGAGAAGGAGTCCGCTTGGCCGTTCTGCAGGTAGTTGGCGGTGAAATTCTCGGAGATGAAGCAGAAGGGGGTGAGCCCGGTGCCGTCGAAAAGCGGGCCGGCGCGGAAGGTGTCGAAGTTCGCGGGCGAGGTGTTGCAGAATTCGCGCGACTGCTCGACCGGCACGGCATATTCCGACTCCGAGTTGGTGACCACGATGACCTGGCCTTCGTAGAAGACCATGCGGCCGTAGGCGAAGATCGCGATGAGGGCCACGATGGAGATGTGGAACAGCAGGTTCGCCAGCTCGCGTGCGTAGCCGCGCTCAGCGGAGATCGACAGCACCCCGGCGCGGTCCTCTTCCGGCTTGTAGTGGGCAACACGCCATTTGCGCAGGGTGCGCTCGGTGCGGGCGGTTGCTTCCTCCACGCTCATCCCCGTGGTCGCGGAGGCGTGGTGCGGCATGCGGTGCAGGTACTTCGGCGCACGCGTCGGTTTGGCGTTGTAGGCCTTGTAGTGGTCGACGGAGCGCGGAATGATGCAGCCGACCAGGGAGATGACCAGCAAGGTCAGCAGGGCGACGAAGACGGGGGACGAGAAGACGTCGAAAAGCATGAGCTTGTCGTAGATATTGCCCATGACTGGATTGGCGTCGAGGTACTCGTTGACCTGGCTCTCACTGATCTCGCGCTGCGGGAGCAGGGCTCCCGGAACAGCGATGAGCGCGAGCAGGAACAGCAGCATCAGCGCGGTGCGCATGCTGGTCAACCAGTGCCAGAGTTTCTTCGCCCACGTCGTCGCGGTGTTAAGCATGTCGTTTCCGAATCATATTCGCGTCCGTTACAACTACAGCAGGGTGGTGCCGTAGCCGTCCACCCATTGGAGGGTCCAACCGATGAACACGTTCCATGCTCCGGTGAGCAGCAGCACGCCCACCACGATCATGGCCACTCCGCCGATGATCTGGATAGTACGCGAGTGCTTGCGCAGGAAACCGATGGCCTCCACCGCATGCGCGGAGCCGAGCGCCATGAGCAGGAACGGAATTCCCAGGCCGAGGCAGTACGCGACGACCAGGATGATGCCGCGCACTGCGGTGAAGCCCTCGGTGCCCACTGACACGGAGATCACCGCGCCGAGCGTAGGCCCCAAACACGGGGTCCAGCCGAGCGCGAAGACCCCGCCGAGCAGGGGGGCGCCCAGCCAGGTCGCCCATTTCTTCGGCTGCATGCGGGTGTCGCGCTGCAGCATGGGCACACTACCCATGAACACCAGCCCCATGAGGATGGTGATGACACCGCCGGCGCGCATGAGCGTCTCCTCATTGAGCCTGATCAGGCTGATCGCGCCGAAGACAGTGACGGTGGCCAGCAGGAAGACCACGGTGAAACCGAGAATGAACAGGCCTGCAGCGCCGACTACTGCCCATTTGCGTTTGCGGCCCACAGCCAGCTCGCCGCGGTCCAGTGTCACCTCCCCGCCCACGATGCCGGTGAGATACGACATATACCCCGGCACCAGCGGGACCACGCACGGTGAGGCGAAGGAGACCAGTCCGGCGAGCGCCGCCGCGAGAATTCCCAGCAGCAGCGGGCCGGAGGCGGCGAGGTCAGCGAATGTCTGTCCCATCTACGCCTCTGCCTCGGCCGCCAGGCGGTCGGTGACCGTGATGATGTCATCGGCGGAGATCTCGCGCAGGAAGACTGCTGCGGGGCGGTGCTGCTTATCCAGGATCACGGTCGTGGGGATCACCGAGGTGGGAATGCCGCCGAGAGCACCCGCGGTGCGGAATGGCGGGTCGTAGATCGACGGGTAGGTCGCACCGTTGTCCTTCAGAAAGTCGCGGGCGATATCCGGCTGGTGGTCGCGCACGTTGATGCCCAGCACCGTACCGGCAGGTGCCCCGCCGTCCGCGGTTTCAGCGAAGTGCTGCTGCACTTCCTCAAGGTCGTCGACTTCTGCGCGGCACGGCGCGCACCACTGCCCCCACGCGTTGAGCACGACGATCTGCCCATCGAAATCCGACAGGGAGATCTGCGTTCCCGGTTCCGTCAGGGATTCACCGGAGAAGTCCTGCAGCGGGGCACGTTCGTCCTCCTCGTAGAAGATCTCCACTTGCCCGCCCGGTGAGTGGAAGGAGAAAGTCTCGCCAGAATTCGTCGTCACGCACGCGGTCAGCGCCGTCGTGGACAGCGCACCCGCCGTGAGAATGGCCAGTGCTTTCCGTGTGGTCGTCCTCATGGTCAAACGCATTAGATATCCCTTGCCGGTTCGTCGTAGGTCCAGCCGGTCAATGTGTCCCCGTCGAAGGTCAGCGAGGTGACACTGGCCAAATCGCAGTTCCGCGACATGTGCGCCAGCCGCTTGTCGTCGGCCCAGCGCTGCACCATGACGATGGGCAGCTGGTGGGACACCAGGACAGCCTCGTGGCCTCTGGCCTCGGTGCGTGCTGTGGCAATAGCGCGCTGCATCCGCTCGAGAATCTCCGTGTACGGCTCACCCCAGCTCGGCTGCAGCGGGTTGGTCATGTGCCGCCAGCGGATCGGGTTCATCAGTTGGGATGGAAAGCCTTTGGTGCGCAACCCCTCGAAGATGTTGCCGGCCTCGATCAAGTCCGGGTCGGTGCGGATGTCCAGGCCCGTCACCTCGGCGATCGGCGCGGCTGTCTCCTGGACGCGCTCCAGTGGGGAGGCAGCCAGGTACGTCATGTCGCGGCCCGTGAAGCTGGTGGCGGTGCGCGCCGCCATGGAGCGTCCGCGCGCGCTCAGGTGGAAATCCGGCAGGCGTCCGTAGAGGATCTTGCCCGGGTTGTGGACTTCCCCGTGGCGCACAAGGTGCACGACAGTGCGTTGCCCGGTTTCAGCCATGTGCTCCCCTCGCCTTAAGCGTCCGGCGTGGCCGCCGCAGCCGCTTCGGCAGCGGGGTCCAGTGCCTTTTCGATCTTCTCAAAGTCTGCATCGGTCAAGGCGGTGGACACAAACCAGGTCTCGAAGGCGCTGGGGGCGGCGTACACCCCGGCGTCGAGAAGCGCGTGGAAGAACGGGGCGTAACGGAACGTGTCCGCGGCCTTCATGTCGGCGAAATTGCGGCCTTGCCCCTCGGCGAAACGGACCGACAGCATCGTCGCGGCGCGCTGCAGGTTGTGAGCAACGCCCGCGCGGTCGAGCGCTGCGTGCAGCATGTCCGCCAGGCGGTCGGCGTTGGCGCCCAGCTGCGGGTAGATCTCCTCCGACGCAATGCTTAACGACGCCTCCCCCGCCGCCATCGCCACCGGGTTACCCGAAAGCGTGCCGGCCTGGTAGACGGGGCCGGTCGGGGCCAGCTTCTCCATGATCTCCTTGCGGCCGCCGAAAGCCGCCGCGGGAAGGCCGCCGGAGACGACCTTGCCGAAGGTGGTCAAGTCGCCGGCCACTCCGTCAACGCCGAACCAGCCGCGGTAGGAGGTACGGAAACCGGTCATGACCTCGTCGATGATCAAAAGCGCGCCATCGGCGTGCGCGATGTCCTTCAGCGCCTGGTTGAAGCCCTCTTCCGGGGCGACGGTGCCCATGTTTCCGGCGGCGGCCTCAGTGATGACCGCGGCGATCTCGCCCGGGTGGGCGGCAAATGCTTCGCGCACCGCGTCCAGATCGTTGTAGGGCACGACGATCGTGTCGCCGGCCTGCGCGCCGGTCACTCCAGGAGTCTCCGGCAGCGCGAAGGTGGCAACGCCGGAGCCGGCGGATGCCAGCAGCGCGTCCACGTGGCCGTGGTAGCAGCCCTCGAATTTCAGGATCTTCGACCGGCCGGTGTAGCCGCGCGCCAGCCGCACCGCGGACATGGTGGCCTCGGTGCCGGAATTGACCATGCGGACCTGCTCGACGCTGGTGCGCTCCACGATCATCTCCGC
Organism: Corynebacterium sp. P4-C1; assembly: GCF_030503595.1. NCBI lineage: Bacteria > Bacillati > Actinomycetota > Actinomycetes > Mycobacteriales > Corynebacteriaceae > Corynebacterium > Corynebacterium sp. P4-C1. The sequence goes on from NZ_CP129966.1 coordinate 1,479,157, forward strand.
CAGGCGCACCTCAGCCTCCGTCGGCGCACCGAAGGACAGGCCGTCCTTCAGGGCCTTTTCCACCGCCTCCACGATCTGGGGGTGGGTGTTGCCGTGGATCATCGGACCCCAGGAGCCGACAAGGTCGACGTAGGAGTTCCCGTCGACGTCGATAAGCGTGGAACCGTGCGCTTCCTTGATGAAGCGCGTCTGCCCGCCCACCGAACCGAAAGCCCGCACCGGCGAATTCACACCGCCGGGCGTGACAGCCTTCGCGCGCTCGAACAGCGCGGCAGACCGGGCCGTGTTCTGCGAAGTCGGGGTGGACGGCGAGCTCGATGCGGAAGAAGTCATGGACCCGATTCTAGGCCAGCGCCCCACGGTGACGAATCGCCCCTGTTCCGCCGCCGCCCTTTCCGCATCCGAGGGCAGCGCGGCGGTGCCGGGTGGATTTCCCGCGGGACTGCCCGGCGACCGATAATCCTTGCATGAGCGTTGGCCACCCAGTCCCCGAAGTCGTTCTGTCGCGCGGCGCCGTGCGCGCCGTCGTCTCAGCCTCCAGCGCCGCGGTCCGTGAACTGACCTTTCACGGCCGGCCCCTGCTGCGCAGCTTCGCGCAGGGCACCCACCCGCCGCAAGCCGCCAACATCGTGATGGCTCCGTGGCCGAACCGCGTCGCCGACGCCGTGTTCACCTTCCGCGGCAAACGCCATGAGCTCGCCGTCAGTGAGCCTGACCGCGGGCATGCGATCCACGGATTCACGCACTGGCGCCTCTTCGACATCGTCGGGCACTCCGCCGCCGCCGCTGTCTTGCGCACAGTGCTCGGCCCAGAACCCGGATGGCCGTGGCCGATTGAACTGACCGTGCGCTACGCCCTCACCGATTCCGGCTTGGAATCGACAATGACCGCCGTGAACCTCGCCGATGAACCGGCGCCGTGCGCCCTCGGCGTGCACACCTACCTCGACGCGCAAGGGGCACCGCTGGACGAGTGCGTTCTGCACCACACCATCGCCGAGCGCCAGCCGGTGAACGAGCGCCTCGTTCCCGCCGGGGCCCGCGAGCCCTGGTCACACAGCCCCATCCCCATGCGCGGAACGCAGCTCGACGACACCGGCTACGACCCCCTCAACCGCCCCCGCCTCGCCCGGCTTGTCGACGCCTCCGGCACCGGCGTCGAACTGACCGCCACACCGAATATGCCGTGGACCCAGCTGTTCACCTCGCCGCAGCGGCACCTGGCAGTGGAACCGATGACTGATCCCCCGGATGCGCTGAACACCGGCGAGGACCTCGCCGTCCTCGACCCCGGCGGGGAGCTCGAGGTGGGGTGGTCGGTGCGGGCGGTCGGCGGGAGCGGTCGGCAGGAGCGGTCGGCGGGAGTAGTCGGCGGCGCGCGCATGAACTGAACTGCACGAACTGAACCGCATGGATATTCCTGCATCAACGCGGTGACGCGCGCCGCCTCGACTCGAAAACCCGAAACACACTCGATTCATGTGGTCCAGTCCATGCCGTTCAGTTCATGCGGACACCGGCACAGAGCTACGCGAGCCGGCAGCGCATGCTGCGGAAGCGCGAGAAGCCCGGCAAGCGTGCCTGACGCGGCGCCCGCCTACGCCGCCGGCGCGTTCTTCGACTGGCGGCGGAAGATTCCCACGAAGACGACCACGAGCAGGCCGATCGCGATCCAGTTGGCCACCTTCGCGTACTGCTCGAGCACGTACACGACGGGGTGGCCGATCATCCAGCCGAGCCAGAAGTACAACAGCGTCCACGCCAGTTTGGCCAGGAAGTCCAGCACGAGCATCTTCTTCACCGACATGCCCGTGGCACCGGTGAGCACGAGCACCACGAATTTGATCGGCAGCGGAATGGGCAGATACGCCAGAAAGACGGCCAGCCAGCCGAGTTTGTGGAACCAGCCCTCCACGCGCGCGATGTTCTTGCCCATGCGTTTGGAGTTCTCCGCCTGCACGTCGAGCATGCCGCGGCCCCAGAGTTTGCCGCCCCACCAGTAGACCCAGTCGAATTTGATGGCCATCAGGGTGCCCAGGAGCACGTACCAGATCCAGCCGGAGGCCTCCCCCTCCGAGACAAGCGCGCCCGTGGAGGCGGCACCGACGCGCGAGCCGGTCAGCGCCAGCAGGATCGGCGGTTCCAGGCCGAGCAACCACGCGCGGAACGGGATGAGGGCCATGCCGAAGATGCCTACGAAGCCGAACCAGCCGAGGCACCAGTAGTCCTCTTTGGTGGGCTTGGTGTTCCACGGCATGCCGGGCTCTTCCCACCATTCGCGTTCGGCTTCGTTCGCGGAGGGCGTGTCCGTCACCGTTTCGGGGCCGGCGTCAGGTTCGTGTCCGGGCAACGGCTGGGTTTCATCTCGGCTGTCGTGCGACATGGTTCATAAACCTACCGCGTCGACGCCACAGAGTCTCAGCGTCTCAGTGCCTCAGAGTCTCAGTGCGCGAGCTTCCGCGCCACCCCGCGCGCGTGCGCGATCACCGCGGGCACACCGACACCGCCAGCCCAGGCACCGGTCACGGAGATTCCGTCGACAGCGGCAAGTCGCTTATCGACGTCCCCCACCGTCGCCACATGCTTCTCGTCGAAACGCGGGAGACCGCCGAACCAGCGCTGCACGTAGATTTCCTCCAGACCTGCCCCGCGGCCGTCGAAACCGGTGATGGTCTGCAGGTCGTCGAGCGCCCAGTCCACGAGATCGTCTTCGCTGGCGCGGATGGCGATGTCGTCACCGAAGCGACCGAAGCTGGCGCGGACCAGCGCCCCGCCGCGTTCCGCCAGGTGAGGCCATTTGCGGGAGGAGAAGGTGAACGCCTTCGTCCGCACGTCTTCGGCGCCGGTGGCCACCAGCACACCGGAGTTCTCCGGTAGTCCTTTATCGGTGGCGAACCGCATGCCTACCACGGCCGAGTTGGCCAGCTTCACCGTCGACAACGACTGGGAAGCCTCCGGCGCGATCTGTTTCAGCAGCAACGCCGCCGTCGGCGCAGGAACCGCGAGCACGACGTGGTCGTAGCCAGTGTCTTCCCCGCCCTTGAGACGGAAGCTGCCGGTGCTGCCGGTGCTGTTCTCGCTGTTTGTGCTGTTGTTCTCCCCGCTCTCGGTGTCGACCCGTTCAATTCCGGAGATGAACGCGTCGATGTAGATGTCCGCGCCGGATTTCTCCGCGAGGGTCTCGTAGACCTCCTGGTAGCCCTCACGGAAGGCGTTGAAGACGGCGCCGTGGCCGGTGGGCAGCTCCTTGCGCTTCGCGGCCTGCTGCTCCTCCAAATTCTTCACTGCGGTGGACAGGTGGACCGTCCGGCCCTCCGATTCGGCGGCCAACCGGTCGAATTCCGCCGCCAGCTGCGGAATTGTCGCGCGCACACCGAGATCGTCAGCCGTGCAGGAATACACGCCGCCGAGCAAGGCAGACACGATATTGTCCACGACCTCGTCGCCGTAGCGCTCACGCACCAGCGCGCCGACATTCAGGTCCCCTTCCGCGGGCCAGGTGAAGCCGGGGCGGGTGGATTCGTCGTCGATACGCTTCGCTGTTTCTTCCGAGACCAAATGCGCGACGGTCTCCGATGAGCCGGGGATGCCCATGATGCCGCCGGTGGGCAGCTGGCGTGCCTCGGCGTCGACCCACACGAGCGAGCGCAGACCGGACGGCTCCACGAGCGAATCTTCCAGGCCGAGTTCTGTGAAGAAGTCCACGGCATCTTGGCGCCGCGCCATGAACGCCTCAGCGCCCATGTCCGTCGGGCCGCCCTCGAAGGCGACGGTGTGCAACTTGCCGCCGATCCTGTCGGTGGCCTCGTACACGTCGACTTCTGCGTCCGTGCCACGCAGCTCGTAGGCCACGGTGAGCCCGGCAAGACCAGCCCCGATGATCGCAATTTTCACGCCGTTACGCCTCCTCGTGGATGATGTGGACGGCTTCGGTGATCGCTTCCGCGTCGGTCTCCGGCATCACGCCGTGGCCGAGGTTGAAAATGTGTCCGGTGGCTGTGCCGGCATCGATCGCGCGGGCCGCCTCCGCCTTGATCCGGGCGACCTCCTCGCGGACGACACCCTCGCCGGCGAACAACAGCGCCGGGTCAAGGTTGCCCTGCAGCACACGCGGGGATGCGAAACGCTCCGCGGCGCGGTCGAGCGGAACTCTCCAATCGACGCCCATCACCTCACTGCCCGCCTCCGACATAGCGCCGAGCAGCTCACCCGTGGCCACACCGAAGTGGATGCGCGGGATCTCCCCTTGGACCGTCTCCAGGATCTCCGTGGAGTACGGAAGCACGTGACGGCGGTAATCCGCCTCGGTGAGAAAGCCCGCCCAGGAATCGAAAAGCTGCATCGCGTCGATGCCCGCCTCCACCTGTGTGCGCAGGAACGCCGTGATGGTGGGAATCAGGCGGCGCATTAGCTCGTGCCACGTGTCCGGGTCGCCGTGCATCATGGCCTTGGTTTTCTCGTGGTTCTTGCTCGGCCCGCCCTCGACCAGGTAGCTCGCCAACGTGAAAGGTGCGCCGACGAAGCCGATCAGCGCCTGGGTGTCGCTCAGCTCGTCCAGGATGTGGCTGATCCCCTGCGCGACTTCCTCGACCTCGTGGTCGAGGACCGCCAGATTGGCCACGTCCTCCTTGGTGCGCACCGGCTGCGCCAGCACCGGGCCGCGGCCCGGGACGATCTCCACGTCCACTCCCGCAGCCTTGAGCGGCACGACGATGTCGGAGAACAAGATCGCGGCATCCACATCATGGCGGCGGACCGGCTGCAACGTGATCTCCGCGAGCAACTCCGGCATGAAGCACGAATCCAGCATGGCGATGCCTTCGCGCGCGGCGCGGTATTCCGGCAGGGAGCGGCCAGCTTGCCGCATGAACCACACTGGGGTTCGCGACGGCGTGCGGCCGTAAGCGGCCTCCACAATGGGGGCTTGAGTCAGCTCACGTCGGGTCATGCAGTCCATTGTGGCCCATCGGGCCCGCAGGTGTCACAACCGGTCGACCCGCGGGAAGCGGCGTGCCCGCATGGAGAGAAACTCGATGAGCAACGACGCTCCGAGCATCAGCACCGTCGCCGCGATCGGCGGGATCGCCCCTGCCGCCGCCCCAGCGAGAACCGCAATGTTGTACCCCCAGGCCAGGAACTGGTTCCTGTCGATGATCGCCCCGACCCGCTGCGCGTGCACGATCAGCTGCGGAACCGCCATCACGTCGCTGCGCAGCAGGACAGCGGACAGCCTGCGGCGGCGCTGCTGACCGGACTCGATGTCCTCGGTGGTGGCGTACATCATGCTGACATTTCCCGCGCGGAGCGCGTCGGCAACGGTGTTGTCGCCGACCACCGCCACGTGCGCGCCACCAGCACGCAAATTGCGGATCGCGCCCGGCTTGCGGTCGTTGGTGATGCCGGCGAGCACAGTGGAGATGCCCAGGTAGTCGGCCATGCGGCGCGCCACCGGGTAGGTGTCGCGGGTGAGCATCACGGTTTCCAAGCCCCTGGACTCCAGCGCCATCACCGCCTCGTCCGCGTCATCCTTGTACGGGTCGAACAAGGTGATCACGCCGCGGTCCTTGCCCTTCCACCCCACGACGACGGGAGTGCCGCCTGAAGTGGCGGCCACGGCAAGGGCGCCATGCAGGTTCGACAGGTTCACGGGCCGCCACAGGCGGGCATCGACCTGTGTGGCGGTCTCGTGGCCTTCCTCGTCAACGTAGGTCAGCGAAATCCGGCCCGTCACGTCGCCGGAGGGCTCTTCTTCTATGCTGACCAGTTCGTAGCGGACCGGCGAAGAAGGGTCGCCGCCGCCCGACTGCGCACGGGCCTCGCGCGCACCCTGGACCAGCGCACGGGTCGCCGGGTGGGAGGACTCCATTGACAGCGCGCCGGCGATGCGCAGGACCATCTCCTCGCTCTCCCCGTCGAGCGCCGTGACGGACTCGACGAACATCTTCGACTCGGCCAAGGTGCCCACCCGGTTGAACACGACGGTGTCGATGTCCTCCAAGTTGCGCAGAACCACGCCGTCGCGGACGAGCATCCCGTGGCGCGCCGCGGATTCCACCCCCAAGCGCAAAGCGAGCGAGGGAGACAGCGCCAACGCCGCCGGGGCCACACCGGACAGCACCGCCAAGGCAGTGCGCAGCGCAGCATTGTAGTCGCGGGCGATCAGGCCCCACAGAATGAAACTGGCGAAAGCAACCGCCATCGCGATCGGCAACAGCAACGCAGCGCCACGGGCGTACTGCACCGACGCATGGCGCTGGCGGCGGTCCACATCCGTCAACCAGTGGTGCACTGCCTGCCAACGCGTGGCGTGGCCGGTGCGCTGGGCGCGGACCTTGATCTCGCCTTCGCGAATCACCGATCCAGCGTGGACGATGGAGCCGACCTTCACATCCACCTGTTCGTGGAAGTCGATCAGCCCCGGCTCGAGCAGTGCACGGCCGCCCATGATCTTGCCGTCCACGGGGATGACCTCCCCGGGGTGCACGACAATGTCGTCGCCGCGGTTGATCTCGGAGACAGGAATGCTCTCTTCGTCGCAGTCCGCCCCGCCGCGCTTCTTACTGACGCGGACGTACTCGGTGTCGGGGTCGAGGGCCTCGGTGTCGAGCTCGTCGATAAGCAATGTCCGTGCACGGATCGAGTACCTCCTGCCGATCAGCAGCAGCGAGGTGATGCCGCATGCGACATCGAGGAAGAGCTCCGGGCCGTCGGCCGTGCCCTGCGTCGAGGCAAACCAAGAGAACGCTGAATGCCAACCGCGGTGACCCGTCGGCGCGAACGCGATGACCGCCGCTGACCACACGTACGCGATGATCGCCGCAATCGAGCTCGCCCCGTCGAGCGCCGCGATTCCCCGCCGCACTCCGCCCAGCATCGCGCGGTGGAACGGGAACGCGCACCACGTGACGACGGGCGTGGCCAACGCCAGCGACACCCACTGCCAGCCGTCGAACTGGGCGGGTTCGAAATACGCCATCACCAAGACCGGGATGGTGAGCACCAGCGCCAACCACATGCGGGCCGGGGTGACCATGTCGCGTGCGGTGTAGAGCACGTCCTCGTGCTTCTGTTGCTGGCGCGGCTGGCCGTAACCCGCTCGGCGGGCCTTATCCAGGGAGCGGGCCGCCAGGCGCTGCCGCCGGCGCATACGGCTGGGCAAGTCTTTGACCGGCTTGCGGCGGGCATGGTGCTCGGCTGTCTGCGCCCGCGCCGCGTAGCGCAGCAGGGATGTCTCCGACATCGTCGCCGTGATCCCGCAATCGGTGAAAGCCTGCAGAATCACCGCCGGGCTCGTCGTGTCCGGCGCGGTGACCCACGCCGTGGAGCTCGGGTAGACGATGCGGCACTGCACACCGTCGAGCTCCTCCACCGCTTCCTCGACTTTGTCCACGTCCGGTACCGCCGGAAGCTCCTCCAGCAGGAAAGAATAGGACACGTGCGGGCGGTCCGGAAGGTCGCCGACAGCGGCCCACCCGGAGTGGTCCGTATCGTCCGCGTCCTCGCCGATACCGAAGCCAGCCTCGCGCGCGGCCTCATGCGCGTCCTCGATGGAGCGGCCCAGCGAGCCCGCGGCGCTGTCAGCCGCATCCTCTGAATCCACCGCATCCGCCACGTCGGGATCGACCGTGGACTCTTCCGGGGGTGCCGGGGTCGCGGCACCGTCAGCCGGGTCGTCGGCGGTGCCGGATGCCTCAGCCGCGTCTACTTCTTCGCGTTCGTCATCCTTGACATTCGTTGCGTCATGTTCCTGGGCCACAGTCTCACCCCTTTCCGTGCGGTCGCCGTGTTCTCCACGTAGTCGTGTTCATCGCGTAGTCGTGAAAATTTGCGCGGGCTGGCAACTGCAGCCCCCGCGGTTGAAGATTTAGAATCGCGGGCTCATCTTATCCACGAAAGCGTTGGAGTCCGGCCGGAAGGTGAACAGCATCGCGAAAGCGAGCGGAATCACGACAGCCATCGCCGCCCACACCGAGAGAACGTGGGTGAAGAACGCCGCCAAGTTGATGAACAGCGCTAGGGCCGTCGCCCCCGCCGCCCACCGGCGGGCCTTGCGGCTGCCCTGCCGGAAATACGACGCAGCGGAGACCACCGCCACCGCCAAGATGATGTTGCCGAAGGCGGTCACCCGGAGGTTAGCCATGAAAGGCTGGCGCACCGACTCGTCCAGACCCGCCGGGAAGCCCCGGCTGAGCAGCAGCATCGCGAGAAGCAGCATGACCACGGCCGCGGCGCAGACAAGGTAGAAACCGATCTGCAGCGTGCGCGGCCACTCGTCGCCAGCCTCGACAGACGAACGGCGGTTGGCATCGTCTGGGTGGCTGATCATCGTGGGGAACATTCCGGCCATGGTGGTGTGGGACTCCCGATCGCTCAGTGGGTTGTGTTGCTAGGCAACAGGATGTGAATCATTATGGTTGCCCCGCCCGTCTTTAGCATCTCGCTTGGCAGTCCACCGCTTCACGTCGTCCTGGTAGGCGAAGATCAACCCGCAGACGGCGGCCACACCGGCGATGATCTGGATCACCCCGTCGAGCGCCACCACGGCTGTGGGGATCCCCTCGGTGTTCGCGCCGACGACCAGGAACACCGTGACCATGCGCAGCACGAAGAAAACAGAGAAGACCACCAGCAGCATCGCGGCGTTGCGGACCCAGGTCTTCCGCTCCCCGACCGCCTTCAGCGCCAACGCCAAAAGCAGGACCACAGCAAGTGCGAACAGCCCCATCAGCACAATGGAGACATACACGATCAGCTTCACCTGATCCTCCGTGACCGCCTCACCGCCGATGGACTTATTGGCCTCGCGGGCGGACTCCATCAGTGCCGACGGGTCGAACAGCGCCACTGCCACACCGAAGAGCTGGTGGACCAATTCCCCGCCGATCATGATCGCCCACGCGAACAGCAGGTACCGCAGCGCTTCCGGGCGCTCGCCGTCGCCGTTGCCGGGCTTCCCCGGTTTCTCTGGTTTCTCAGAGTTCACCTGTTCCACCGGCCTCACCGGCCCAGTGCCCGGCCCGAATGCCGTCATCGCTGACCCGCTTTCCCGGTTTCACTGCTGCCGGCGGCATTACCGGCGAGGATGCGGGCGGCATCGAGGGCGAAGTAGGTGAAGATCTGGTCGGCGCCGGCGCGCTTGATGGACATCAGCGACTCCATCATCGTGGCGTCGCGGTCGGTCCAGCCGTTGGCGCCTGCCGCCTGAATCATCGCGTACTCGCCGGAAACCTGATAGGCCGCCACCGGCACCGGGGACATCTCGGCGATCTTGGCCAGGACATCGAGGTACGGCAGCGCGGGCTTCACCATGACGAAATCCGCGCCTTCGGCGAGGTCGAGTTCCACCTCGAGGAGAGACTCGCGGATATTCGCCGGGTCCTGCTGGTAGGTACGGCGGTCGCCGGTCAGCGAGGAACCGACCGCATCGCGGAAGGGGCCGAAGAAGGCCGAGGCGTACTTCGCGGAGTACGCCATGATGGACACGTCCTCCCACCCCGCTTCGTCGAGCGCGGCGCGGATGACCTCGATCTGGCCGTCCATCATTCCCGACGGGCTGACAATGTGCGCGCCCGCCTCCGCCTGAGAGACCGCCATCTTGGCGTAGAGCGGCAGCGTCGCATCGTTGTCCACCACGTCGTTGCCGTGGGCGTCCGTGGCTACCACGCCGCAGTGGCCGTGATCGGTGAACTCGTCTAAGCAGGTGTCAGCCATGATCAGCAGATCATCGCCGAATTCACGGCGCAGGCGCGCAAGCGCGCGGTTCAGGATGCCATCGGCGGCCCAAGCCTGGGAGCCCTGCGCGTCCTTGTCCTCGTCGCGCGGCACACCGAACAGGTCCACGCACGGCACCCCCAGCTCGACTGCCTCACGGCAGATCTCCACCAGCGAGTCCATACTGTGCTGGTACACGCCGGGCATAGAGGGGATCTCGCGCCTCTGCCCGCTCTCGCCGAGGTCGTCGGCGACGAACAGCGGGAGAATGAAATCCGTCGGGTGGAGCTGGGTCTCGGCGACCATCGCGCGCATCACGGGGCTGCGGCGCAGACGGCGCGGACGGCGTACGGGACCAGCATTGTGCGGGGTTAGAGCTGAATCAGACACGCACCCCATCTTAGGAAGTTCGCGGTGCACGCAAAAACAGCGCCCGCCAGCCGCCCTATGCGGGACTAGGAACGGCGGGAGCGGCGCTTCTTGCGCGGCGGCGGCAGCTGGCCGGCGGCGCGCAGGCCGGCGACATGCTCAGCCAGAGCGTCGACAAGCGAGGGCACGTCGGCGGCCTCGGGCACGACGTCGACACGCAGGCCCTGCTCCTTCGCCTCCGCGGCTGCCATCGGGCCGATGCAGGCGATGATGGTGCGCGCGTGCGGTTTGCCCGCGATGCCCACGAGGTTCTTCACCGTGGACGCGGAGGTGAAGCAGACCGCGTCGAAACCACCGGTCTTGATCATGTCGCGCACTTCCGGGGCTGGCGGGGCGGCGCGGACAGTGCGGTAGGCCACCACGTCGTCGACCTCCCAGCCCTTCTCCACCAGGCCGTCGACCAGCACGTCGGTGCCGATATCGGCGCGGGGCAGCAGCACGCGGCCCACCGGGTCGATCTCCTCGACATACTCCGGGAAAACGTCCACGAGGCCCTGCGCATTCTGCTTCGTGCGGTGCGGCAGCAGCTCCGGGAACATGCCGCGCGCGCGGATCGCCTCGGCGGTCTTGCCGCCCACGGCGGCGAGGTGCACGCCGGCGAAGGAGCGCGCGTCCAGCCCGAGCTCCTCGAATTTATCCCACACGGCGTTGACGCCGTTGACGGAGGTGAACACGATCCACTGGTAGCGGCCCTCGACGATGCCCTTGATCGCGCGGTCCATCTGCGCCGGGTTGCGCGGCGGCTCCATCGAGATCGTCGGCACCGACTGCGGGATCGCGCCGTAGGACGTCAGGCGGGCGTTCATCGGGCCTGCCTGCCCCTTCGCGCGCGGGACGAGCACGCGCCAGCCGTACAGGGGGCGGTTTTCCCACCAGGAGTATTTCGAACGGTCGTCGACAGCCGTGCCGATCGTGACCACGAGGGTGCCGTCCAAATCAGCATCGAGCTTGCCGACGGTCCCCAGGGTCGCATCGAAAGTCCGCTGCAGACGGGTTGTGCCGTTGACGGTGACCGTCAGCGGAGTCGACGGACTGTAGCCGCGGGCGGTGAGCTCCTCCGCGATGACGGGCAGGTGGCGCGCCTCGCCCTGCAGCACCAGGGGCTGCGGGGCGGCGGCGAGACCATCCCAATCCACCGGCTCGTTGGCCAGATCGGCCTCGGTGTAGGTGGAGCCCAGCCCGATGCCGGCGAAAGACGGCACAGTCGACGGCAGGGACATGCCCGGCACGACCTGGAATTCAAGCCCGGCGGCCGCCACGGCGGAAATCTCCTCCATGATCGCGTTGCGGGTCAGCGGGTTGCCCGCCACGAGACGGATCACATCGCCGTCACCCGCTTCTCCGCGTCCGATGGCTGCGGCAGCCTCGTCCAGGGCAGACTCCAACGGGGCCACAATGCCCTCACCCTGCGGGGCGGATTCGCTGAGCTCCGCGGCCGTCGGGCCGGCGGGGCGCGGGGGTTTGCGGCGTGCTCCGGCCTCCTTGGCCTTGGCGCACATTTCTTCGTAGGCCTCTTCCGCGGCTTTCAGCTTGTCCTCCGGCACCGGAAGCGCGGACCCCACGACAGCGCGCACGCCAGCGGAGACATCTGGGTCGACCACGGCGACAGCATTGCGCTCGAGGACTTCGCGGGCACGGATGGTGAGCAAATCCGGGTTGCCCGGACCCGCGCCAACAAAAATCACCTTGCCCGTGGGCACAGATGCGGCAGACGCGTTTTCATCCGCGGGAAGCGGCATGGCGGCACTCGTCATTGACTCAAATCTTTTCTAGCCAGATCGCGACAGTAATAATTTCCAAAAGGTGCTCATCGCGCCTGCTGAGGACCCCCGAAACACGCGAGGGGGACCAGATGGGAAGCGGCGCCGACGGCGTATGGTAACTACACCTTAATTTAGTAGGCCGAATTCCAGAAATTACCGTCGCGGAAAGCTGCCGGCGGCGGATCAGAGGAAGCGGGCGGCACCGCCGGCGAAAAGCTTCTCCGCCACTTCGTTCCCCAGTTCAACGGGATCCGTGCCGGCCGCCTCCTCGACGAGCTGCGCGGAGCCGTCGGGTGCGAACACGCCGCCGCGCAGGGTGATCCGGCCACCGTCGATTGTCGCGGTCGAGGCCACGGGCGCGGTGCAGCCCGCCTCCAACACAGCGAGCACCGTGCGTTCCGCCATCGCGCATGTCGTGTCGTCGGCGCTCACGAGCTTATCGACGGCCTGCCGCGCGTACCCGTCATCCGCCCTACACTCCACAGCCAAAGCGCCCTGCGCGGGTGCCGGCATGAACTCGTTCGGATCGAAGACCTGCGTCGCCTTGGCTCCCAGGCCCACGCGCGTCAAGCCCGCGAAGGCCAGGACCACTGCGTCGAGCTCGCCGTCGGTGACGCGCCCCATGCGCGAATCGATGTTGCCGCGCAGCGGGCGGATATCCAGATCCGGGCGGATCGCCTTGAGCTGGGAGATGCGGCGCGGAGCCGACGTGCCCACGCGCGCGCCCACCGGCAGTTCCGCCAGCGTCATCCCGTCGCGGGCGATCAGTGCCTCCCGACGGTCCTCGCGCACCGGGATCACGAGGTGGGTGCGGGGCTCTGCCGCCGTGGGGAGATCCTTGAAGGAATGCACGGCGATATCCGCCTCGTTGTTGAAAACGGACTGGCGGATCGCCGTCGTGAACACCCCCACACCGATGCGCTCCACCGGTGCCTGGCTCAGGTCGCCCGCAGTGGTGACGATGGTCAGCTCCGCGGGATAGCCGGCGTCGATAAGCGCGTCGCGGATGTGCCCCGCCTGTGTACGCGCCAGCTTCGAACCGCGCGTGGCCACACGCAACGTCCGCTGGCTGTTGGTCTCGGTCGCGTCTGTCACTGCTCGTGTCCTTTCTCGCAGAACCCTGAAAGCGAGTTCTTCTCGAAGCTGCCCGCGGATTTGATTCCCACCGTACTGTCCCCCGCCGCCAGGCCCGTCGTGGTGTCCCTGCCACCGGTGAGCCCGAACAATTCCTCGATGGCGATCTCGTAGCTGACCTCGTCGGACGACGCCGCGAGCTCCTTGATTTTCACGGTCGGCTGGTGCAGGAGCTTGTCCACCACGCGCTTGACGGTGCGGGAGACCTCCTCGAACTCGTCGTCGCCCAGCTGCGGAAGCCGCGTGCGCAGACGATCCAGCTCGGCCTTCGCCGTCGCGGACGCGTTGACGCGCAACTGCTTGACCATCGGTGCGGCATCGCGGACGCGCTGCTCGCTGGTGAAATTCGCGATTTCTTGGGCGACTATCTCCTCGGCGCGGCGGCGCGCGAGACTGCCTTCCTCCGTCGAACCAGGGTTGACCTCGTCATCCCCGAGTTTCGCGTGCAGAGCCTCAATATTGATCAGGGTGACCCCGTCGATCTCCCCGACCGCGTCGTCGATGTCGCGCGGCAGCGACAGATCTACCAGTGTCGCCGCACCCGAAATGTCCTCCGGTGTGAGCGTGAACCCGTCGCTCGCCGTTGCGGACACAGCGATGTCCACCCGCGACAGGGCCCCGGCGCGCGCGGAGAAATCCACCACCTCGGCCGCCACTCCCGCCTCGCGGGAGTGCTCGGCGAGACGCTCGGCGCGAGAACGCGTGCGGTTGGCCAGGATGAGCTTGTCCACACCGCGCTTGCCCAAGTTGGTCGCCGCCAGCGACGACATCGCACCCGCACCGAGCACCAGCGCTGTGCGTCCCTCGAGGGTGTCCACGCCCATCTCTTTCATCGCCTCGTCGAGGGCGAAGGTGACCATGGACGCGCCGGCGTCGTCGATAGCCGTCTCGGTGTGGATGCGCTTCCCGGTGTGCAGCGCGGATTGCACCAAGGCGTGCAGGGCGGGCCCGATCGTGCCTCGCTCCGTGGCCGACTGGTAGGCGGAGCGGACCTGGCCGATGATCTGCTGCTCGCCCACCACCATCGAATCCAGGCCGGAGGCGACCCTCATCAGGTGCTCGGCGGCGGCGTCGGCATACCGGACGTAGAGGTATCCACGCAGTTCAGCGACATCAACGCCGGAGAACTGCTCAAGCACGCGCAGAACGTCGTTCACGCCGGTGTGGAAAGCGTTCGTGACCGCGTACACCTCAAGGCGGTTGCACGTGGAGATGATCATCGCCTCCGACAGGCTCGGCTGCCGCGTGAAGGCTTCGCCCGCCTCGTTCTGCACGGCGTCGTCCATGCTCAGCCGCTCCAGCAGCGCGACAGGCGCCGAGCGGTGGGACATGCCCACCAGGAGAACACTCACGAATACTTCCTCCAGACCAGTTCACCGGGCATCCGGCGCAACGGCCGTGCCACAAATCATCCCAAAGACTACCCCCGGCATCCGGAGACGCCGCAACCACCCCGCCGCCGCGGGGTCACCCAGCATGCGCCCCCAGCTCCGCGGCAAGCTCACCGTTATCCACTTCCCAGCAGGCGAATTCCTCTCCGTCGATGACGATCACGGGCACCCGGTCCCCGTATTCGAGGGCGAGCTCGGTGTCCGTGTCCACGTCGACCTTCTCCAACCGGGCCCCGGCACCGGACACCACGGGGGTGATCTGCTCCACCACCCGCGAGCACGAACCGCAGGTCTTCCGGACCATCACTTCGACTAGGCGCGTCATCTTAGGGGGTTCCTTTCGTTCGGAGGGCGGACACGAGGGCTTACGATGGTTAATCAGGCTACTCTGCCAAGCGCACCCGCCCACCCCCTGGACAAGGAGACCACCCCGCCGTGAGCCCCGACAACGGTTCCCTCCCCGGCCGCGACTACCTCGCGCAATGGTCCATTTCCAGAGGCAATCTGCGCCGCTTCATCGAGGAGACCGCACTCCCGCCTATCGACGACGACCACCAGCGCGCCGCCGGTGAAGCTGCCGCCGAAGCCGCCATCGAAGAGACATTCGGGATCGGGATCGAGCAGTTCGCCACCGGAGTCGACTCCGTCTCCGGCGCCGCCGAGAACGCCGGCGGAATTCGCCTCACCCAGCCCGATCCCAACATCCCCCAACACACGAGCGCCGCCGCATTCTTCGATGTCGACAACACGCTCATCCAAGGTTCTTCCCTGATCCTGCTGGGCTACGAGCTCTTCCGCCGGAAATTCCTGACCCTGGGCGAGATTTTCCCGTACCTCGTGGCGCAGATTCGTTACCGCGTCTTCGGCTCGGAGCTGCCCGACGCCATGGGCTCGGGGCGCGAAATGGCCCTCAACTTCGTCAAGGGCCAACAGGTCGACGCGCTCAAGGAAATGTGCAGCGATATCGTCGACGACCGGCTGATCGACCGCACCTACGCCGGCACCCGGGAGCTCGCCGCGATGCACATCGCCGCCGGCGAGCAAGTCTGGCTCGTCTCCGCCACTCCAGTGCAGATCGGCCAGTTCCTCGCCGTGCGCCTAGGTTTCACCGGTGCCCTGGGCACCGTCGCCGAGGAAGCCGACGGAAAATTCACCGGCCGCCTAGTCGGCGACATTCTCCACGGCCCCGGCAAAGCCCACGCTGTCGCCGCCCTCGCCGCGGTCCAAGCGCTCGACCTGTCCGAGTGCACCGCCTACTCCGATTCCGCCAACGACATCCCCATGCTGTCGATGGTGGGCACGCCCGTGGCGATCAACCCCGACCGCAAGCTGCGCAAGCACGCTGAAGAGCACGGCTGGCTGATCCGCGACTACCGCCCAGTCCGCCGCCTGCTGTTCAGCTGGCTCGCGCCCGCCGGCATCGCGGCGGCCGGCGCGGGAGCCTTCGTGTGGCGCCGCAAAAAGCGCCGCGGCTGACACCGGAACAACGCAAAGCGCCCGCTCTCACCCCCATCTCCCGTATCGGGGGCTTGGGCGGAGCGGGCGCTGAGTGAAGCTGTGGGCGTGCTTTACTTGCCCAGCTTGCGACGCTGAACGCGGGTGCGACGCAGCATCTTGCGGTGCTTCTTCTTGGACATGCGCTTACGGCGCTTCTTGATCACAGAACCCATCAGGTTTCCTCACTTTTCGTCTGTCGTACGTACAGTTCCCTACCGCATCCGCCACCTGCAACATGTTGTTCAGGGGCGCGCCCTGGGGTGCACTCCCGGGGCAGGACCGAGCGGAACACTCGGTGCGCGGCACGAATACCTGGAAAATTCTACCGGCCTGGCTAGGCGAAACCAAAAAGCGGCCCCTTCCCACCCCGCCGGCACGGCCCCAGAACATGCACAAGCGGCGGTCCGCACCAGATGCCTTGAAAAAATCGGTCGCACTCCCCGCGGTCTTATCCGGGAAACCCCGCAACCTGCACTTGCGCAAAGTGCTACCGCAAGGGCTGAGCGACTTCTTCAGGAGTCGGCGCGGACCGCCGCCTTTCGGCCGGACGGCCGTGAAGTTATCCCACGTCGTAGACGGAGGACTCCAGGTACTCGCTGACAGCCGACTCGTTCACGCGGAACGAACGGCCCACGCGCACTGCCGGCAGCTCACCGGAGTGGACGAGGCGGTAGACCGTCATCTTGGAAACACGCATGATTTCCGCAACTTCGGCCACGGTCAGGAACTTGCCTTTATCTTCATTTGCCATGTGTTTTATCTACCTCCAGCACTGTGGCGCGCTGTAGGCTTCCCCTCCCACAGGACGAACACGCACGTGCCTTGAACAGCCTAGCGTGAAACCCGTGCCACATGCGACTCAAAAGCTGGAAAACTTTAACTTTGTTCACAGGTCTTTCTCGGTCCCCTAGTGTCGCTAGTTCCGCTGCCAGCAAAAATGTCCCCACACACCTCGTAGGAGGCCGTGGGGAAGAAAAATTTCATTGCCCGCCGCAACGCCGCAACAAGGTGCTGCGGCCCCGGCTCTAGCGAGTGGGCGCGTTCGGGCCGCTGCCTACTTGCCCATCTCCGCTGCGCGGTTCGCCGCCGCCTCTGTCGCCCGGTAGAACGCGCCGCGCACACCGGACTCTTCGAGTTCGCGGATCGCCTTGACCGTCGTTCCGGCCGGGGAGCTCACCCCGGCACGCAGCTCCACCGGCATCTTGCCGGAGTGGGCCAGCATTGCTCCGGCACCTTCCGCGGTCGCGGATGCCAGCACCGTCGCGGTCTCGCGCGGCAGGCCCAGACTCACCGCGGAGTCAACCAGGGCCTCAGCTATGAGGAAGAAATAGGCGGGGCCGGAGCCGGAGATGGCGGAGGCGGCGTCGATAAGCTTCTCGGGCACGACGACGACCTCTCCGGTCGCTCCCAGCAGATCCGTGACCAGCTCCTGCTGGTCCTCCTCCACGAAGCGGCCGAAAGAGACCACGCACACGCCCTTACCCACCTGCATCGGGGTGTTCGGCATGACGCGCGCGAGCGGAGTGCCCGCGCTGTGCACCGCGTCCGACATGGCCGCGAGCGTCACACCCGCCGCCATGGACACGAGCACCGTCGAGGTGTCGTTCGCCGCGATGGCCTCCGACAATTCCTCGATCATCTCCGCGATCGCGTACGGCTTGACGCACAGGAAGCAAACCTCCGCGTCCGTGACCGCCTCGACGTTATCGTCGGTGGTGATGATGCCGTAGCGCTGCGCGAGCTCCTCACGGCGGGCCTCCGTGCGGTTCGTCGCCGTGATGGTCTCCGGGTTGACGCCAGAAGAAACAAGGCCGGAAATCAGGGCTTCCCCGATGTTTCCGGCACCGATTACTGCGATTGAGGTGCTCATGCACCCAAGAGTGCCACAGCAGCCCCGCAGCGGGCCACTGGGGCGGAGAGGTTTAGACGACCGAGACGAGTGCGGGCCCGAAGGTCATGGCAGCGCCGGCGAGCGCAGCGAGCGTCATCGTCAGCGCGTCACGGCCGGTCTTCATCGCGCGCACGAGCAGCACCACGCCACCCGTCACGGCGAGCGCCAGAACACCCACAAGCAGCGGGTTCAGCGACGTCCACAGGTACTGGAAGCCCAGGAACACCAGCACACCGACAACCAGGCCGGCAAAGACGAGCAGCACCAGCATGATCGGGTTGACGCTGTTGTCTTCCTCGTACTCCTCGTGCACGTCGTCTGCGCGAACGGTTTCCTCCAGCAGGTGTTCGTCGCGCACGACAGGGGTTTCCTGCGTCGCTTCGATGTCGGAAGGCTCAGCGGCGGCACGCTTATCGATGTCCTCCCGCTCCTCCTTCACTTCACGGTCCGGGCGGTCACCGAAGTCGACCACACGGGTGATCGGGCCGGTCTGCTCCGTCTTCTTCGGCTGCGGGGCAACCGCCGTGAAGCTGCTGCGGGTCGCGGCCTCGGCCTGTGGCTTCGGCTGCTTTTTCTGCACCGGCATCTCCGGCTTTACCGGTGCCTTCGGCTTCGACTCAGTCTTCGGCTCGGACTTCGGTGCGGAGGTGGTCGCGGGCTTGGGCGCGGCGGGCTCCACCTTCACGGAGGTGGACTGCTTCGCCTCGGGTTCAGACTCGGGCTTCGCGGTGGCCTCGGTGGGCTTGGCCGCTGCAGCAGGCTTTGCGGGTGTGACAGCAGGCTTCTTGGCCGTTTCGGCAGGCTTAGGCTGGGCAGGCGTCTTGGGCGTGTCGGATTTCTCCGGCTCCTCATCGATCGGGACGGAGGAGTGCTTCACCTCGGCGGGGCGGGCGTCGACAGCCTTGAGCGAGCCGGTGAGCTCGGCGACGGAGATGCCGCCCTCGTCGAGGCTGCGGCGGCGACGGCGCCGGGGTTGGGGTTCCGGGTTCTCCTTCTGAGCCCGGGCCATCAACTCGGCCACAGTCAGCTGCTTATCGGCCATCTCGTCGTCTCCTTAGTTCTGCCCTTTATCGATCTGCCTGAGAATTACGCCCTCGCGCAAAGCCCACGGACAGATTTCTAACTTATCAAGATTAAGTGCACGCATCGCTGCTTCCGCAACGAGGGCACCCGCCACGATCTGGTGGGAGCGGTCCGAGCTGACGCCTTCAAGCTCGGCGCGGTCCGACGCGGTCATGCGGGTGATGAATGCGATCAGCTGGCGCAGACCCGGTGCGGTCAGCGTGCGCTTCACGTGCGGGCCAGCCGACGACGGCGCCGAACCGGTCAGGCGCGCCAACGTGCGGAACGTCTTCGAGGTGCCCACGGCGAGGCCGGCTTCGCCCTGGGCGAGGAAATCGTCCGCGGCGGTGGAGAGCTCGGCATCAATGTAATCGCGCAGAGCGTTGACCTTCTTCTTTTCGGGAGGATCGGTGTCGAACCACTCGTGGGTGAGGCGTCCCGCACCCAGATCGAGCGAGACTGCCACGTCGGGGACCTCGTCGGTGCCCGTGGACATTTCCAGCGAGCCGCCGCCGATATCCAGGTTCGTGATGCGGCCCGCGGACCAGCCGTACCAGCGGCGCGCAGCGAGGAACGTCAGGTGCGCCTCGTCCTTGCCGGACAGCACCTTCAGGCGGACACCCGTCTTCTTCTCCACATGGTCGAGCACGTCGTCCGAATTCGCGGCTGAGCGCACTGCGGAAGTTGCGAAGGCGAGGAACTCCTCGCACTTCAGGTTGTCGGCCAGATCGGCCGCCTCCTGCACGGCGTCGGTCAGTTTCTTGACACCTTTGTCGTCGATCGCTCCGTTCTTGTCCAGCATCTCGACGAGCCGCAGGGGCTGTTTCCAGTCGCTCATGGGGGTCGGACGTCCACCGCTGCGGGCATCAACTGCCACGAGGTGGACAGTATTGCTGCCCACGTCCAATACACCTAGTCGCACAGGCTCAACCCTAGACCGTCTACCGTGGTGCAGTGTGAATCAACCTGTGTTTCTGGGGTTTCCGAAGAATTCTCCCGCCGGAAAATCGATCCGCGCCGGACGTGAATTGCCGCCGGATTTTCCGCGCGAATGGTTCGAATTCATCCACCCCGACGACCCGCACCACTATTTCAGCATCGATCTGACGTGGCTGGAATCGACCTGGTCATGCCGCTTCGGCACCGCGCAGTGCCACGGCATCTCCGAGGACCTTCCTGTCGTCGGCTGCTGCATCCACGGTGCCTATCTTTCCGACGAGCACGACCGCGACGACCTCTACAACGCTGTGGCTGAAATGCCGGCGAAGTTCTGGCAGCTGCGCCCCGACGACGTCGACAGCTACATCGCCGCCGCCGACCCAGTGGAACTCGAGCCGTGGCTGGAGTGGGACGACGATGAAGAGGAACCCTCGCTGAAGACCGCGGTGGTCGACGGAGCATGCATCTTCGCCAACCGCCACGGCCACTCCACCGGACCCGGGTGCGCGCTGCACCAGTGGGCGATGGCGGAGGGGCGCAACATTATCGGCTCGAAGCCGGAGGTGTGCTGGCAGGTGCCGTTCTCCCGCGAGGACGAATGGCAGGAGCGTAGCGACGGCCAAGAGATCCTGCGCACCACCATCGGCGAATACGACCGCCGGCAGTGGGGCGACGGTGGCGAGGACTTCGACTGGTGGTGCACCAACGACCCCGCCTGCCATTCCGGCAACAGCACACCGGTGTGGCAATCAATGCGGGACGAGCTGGTTCAGCTGATCGGCGAGAAACCATACGCGATCGTCGCAAAGCATTGCGAAGCGCGCGCGGCGGTGCCGACGGAAGCAAAGTCCGTGCATCCCGCGACTGCGGCAAAAGATGCCGCAGACGGGGTTTAGGCCTCGAATTTGTAGCCCAGGCCGCGGACGGTAATCAGCTGCTCTGGGCGCGACGGCTCCTGCTCGATCTTGGTGCGCAGGCGCTTGACGTGCACATCGAGCGTCTTGGTGTCGCCGACATAGTCGGAGCCCCAGACGCGGTCGATGAGCTGGCTGCGGGTGAGCACGCGCCCCGCGTTGCGCATCAGGTACTCGAGCAGGTCGAATTCCTTGAGCGGCATCGGCACGGGCGTGCCGTCGACGAAGACGGTGTGGCGCTCGGCATCGAGGCGGACGCGGCCGCCCTCCAGAACATTCTCCGACTGTGCCTCGGCCTCCGGCTCGGACACGTCGGAGCGGCGGCGCAGCACCGCGCGGATACGGGCGATGAGTTCGCGCGTGGAGTACGGCTTGGTCACGTAGTCGTCCGCGCCAAGTTCGAGGCCAACGACCTTGTCGATCTCCGAGTCGCGCGCCGTGACCATGATGATCGGGACGTCGGATGTCGCGCGCAGCTTCTTGCACACGTCGGTTCCGGACATGCCGGGCAGCATCAGGTCAAGAAGGACGAGGTCGATGTCGTTCGCGGCGAATTCAGAAAGTGCGGCCTGGCCATCGGCGGCGATGAGCGCCTCGAAGCCCTCTTTCTGTAGGAGGTAAGCAAGCGGATCTGCCAGCGATTCCTCATCCTCGACGATCAGGATGGTCGATGTCATGTTCGTGTCCTTAACCTTCTCTAGCCTTCTTTATCCCTGATGCGCGCCACGACGCGTCCCACCGGGAACGACTTGTTCGGCTGCGTTTCGGAACCGTCCCCGCTCGAGGGGTTGCCGAGATCGGCGATCTCCGCCGGTACCACCGCAGAAGCTAGCTTCTCTGGGGCGAAGACCGGCAGTTCGATCGTGAACGTCGAGCCTGTTCCGAGCCGCGACCATAGTTTGATATTACCGCCATGGTTTGCCACCACATGCTTCACGATGGCCAATCCGAGCCCCGTGCCCCCGGTTTGCCGCGAACGCGCCTTATCGACGCGGAAGAAACGCTCGAAGACCCGCTTCTGGTCTTCCGGGGCAATGCCGATGCCGCGGTCGGTGACGCGGATCAGCACCACCGAATCGCGGACGACTTTCTGGGTCACGGTGACCGGCTTGCCCTTCGGCGAATAGTTCACCGCGTTGGAAATCAGATTGGACAGCGCGGTGACCAACATGGACTTGTCGCCCATGACGTGGGTGTCGTGGCGCTCCCCGCGGGTGAGCTCGATCTCCTGCCCCTCGGCGGCGAGCTGGTTGCGCTCCACTGCCTCGTCGATGATGTCGTCGACGCGCACCGGCGCCATCTCTGGGAGTGCTTCGGCCCCCTGCAGCTTGGACAGGTTGATCAGATCCGCGATCATCGCGCCCATGCGGTGCGCTTCCCCCAGCAGCTTCTCACCGAAGTAGGTGACCAGCTCCGGATCGTCAGGGTCCTCGAGCAGCGCCTCGGCGAGCAGCGACATGCCGCCCACCGGGGTCTTCAACTCGTGGGAGACGTTAGCGACGAAATCGCGGCGCGCCGATTCCATGCGCACGTTTTCCGACTCGTCCGTGGAGTAGACAATGATGTAGTCGGTCTCCGACAACGTCAACGGCTGCACCACAGCGCTGACGTTGTTGACGCGGCTACCGGTCGACCGGTGCTTCAGGTCCATCTCCAGCACGCGGGCTTCTTTGTCCTCGAAGACCTTCTTGCCCACACCCCGCACCTCCGGGTTCAAGGTGCGGTCGTGGACGATGGACATGTGGTGCGCCGCGGCGTTCGACAGGATCACTTCACCCTTGCGCCCGACGACGGTGATGCCCGTCGGCGAACCCTGGATGACCAAGTGCAGGATTTGGCTGACCGTGCGGACCTTCGTTTCTTCAGGGCCGGCCTGCGCACGGCTGCGCCCCCGCTGCCGCCGGAACTTGGCGGTTCCGGCGGCGGCGAAGCCGGCCACCAACGCTCCCGCGAGGAAGGCGTAGACAGCACTCACGGAGTGGTCTACTTATTCCCCTGGTTGGCGACGGCGGCTGCGCCGGCCGCGGCGGCCTCGGGGTCGAGGTAGGTGCCGCCCGGGTTGGTGACGTTGCCGTCGGCGTCGAACTCGTAGACCAGCGGCATGCCCGTCGGGATGTTCAGGCCGGCGATCTCCTCGTCGGAGATGTTGTCGAGGTACTTCACCAGCGCGCGCAGGGAGTTGCCGTGCGCGGCGAGCATGACGTACTTGCCGGCGAGCACCTCCGGCAGCACAGAGTCGATGTAGTACGGCGTGAAGCGCTCGACGACGTCCTTCAGGCACTCGGTGCGTGGCACCTCGGGCAGGAAGGAGTAGCGCGGGTCGTCGGTCTGCGCGTACTCGTTGTCCGGGTCGATCTCCGGCGGCGGAGTGTCGTAGGAGCGGCGCCACTCCATGAACTGCTCCTCACCGAATTCCTCGCGGATCTCAGTCTTGTT
Source organism: Corynebacterium sp. P4-C1 (assembly GCF_030503595.1). Classification (NCBI taxonomy): domain Bacteria; kingdom Bacillati; phylum Actinomycetota; class Actinomycetes; order Mycobacteriales; family Corynebacteriaceae; genus Corynebacterium; species Corynebacterium sp. P4-C1. Next base: position 1,502,324 of record NZ_CP129966.1, read on the forward strand.
CAGGCCCTGCAGCTTGCCGTAGTGGCGCTCGTTGAGGCGCCAGTTGCGCTCGACGGGGATCCAGTGCCGGTCCGCCTCGTTCAGCGCGATATTGGCGGTGCGGATGGCGCGGCGCAGAAGCGAGGTGAAGACGACGTCGGGGAGGATCCCCTTCTCCTTCATCAGCTTGCCGGCGTTGACGGCTTCAGCTTCGCCTTTTTCGGTCAGGTCGACGTCGACCCAGCCGGTGAATTGGTTGGATTCGTTCCACTGGCTCTGTCCGTGGCGGACAAGGATTAGCTTTCCGTTGCTCATGGTTCCAGCATGCCAGTTTCGTCTCTGGTCCGCTGTGGAACGCGTTCAACAGGAGCAACAGAACTCACAGACGAGATGCGCCACGGAAGGGACGAAAGTGTTCTACATTCACTTGTGTGATTTCGCGTCGTACTATTGCTCCATTTGCCATTCTCGGCCTCGCGCTGAGCCTCACTCCGATCGCCCAGGCGGCTCCGGAGAGAGGTGCTGAGCAGGTTGCCGCCGCAATCGCAGCTCCGGGTGCACCCATGCGTGTGCGCCCGTTCGACGTGGAGCACCCGTACGGGCCGGATCAGCCGGACACCTACGAGCTCACGGGAGTGCACACCCACCCGGAGATGTACACGCGGTCGTGCTCGCAGGGGCCGGTCGGCGAGGTCGCGCTCGACAACGGCGGGAAGCAGCGCGTCATGCTCACGGCGGGGCACTGCGTCTCGGGCGAGTCCGACTTCGGCGTGATCATGGGCCAGGACGTCTACGCCCCGGTCCGCGGCGGGTACGAGCGCGTGGGCACGACCGGAATGGTGCGCACTGTCAACGTTCCCAGCGGGTACGACAGCTTATCGACGGCCGCCCGCAAGGCCCGCAACTCCACCGACTGGGGCATCGTGGTGCTGGATCCCGCCGCCGAAGCTGACGGCGCTTCCGCCTCCCGCGACCGCTTCGGCGGCAACGCCAGCAGCCCCGTTCCTCTGACCGGTGTGCGCGACTACCCCACCCTGGTGCCCGGCCAGTTCCGCCTAGACAACTTCGGTCAGCCGCTGTGCAAAGACGGTGACGTGGGGGCGCGTAAGTGCGGTTTCCAGATCCTCTACACCTCCGACTCGGTGTGGAGCTGGGGTCTCGACTACGCGCCGGGCGATTCTGGCGGTGTCAACTACGACCCGAAGTCGGGCGAGATCGTCGGCATGACGTCAATGGCTCTCGGCCCGTTGGGGACCGCGCAGCGCGCCGACCGCGCCCTCGAAGAGGGCTACGGCATCGCCGACGGCCAGGTCAACGAGAAATTCACCCCGGCTGCACCGGCAGAAAAGCGCGCCGACTTTGTCACCTCCGACGAGGAGACGCAGGAAGTCCAGCAGTACCTGGTGGACAACAACCCTTCCATCCCCGCAGAACAGCTCACTCCGCCCACCCCGAAGCAGCAGTTCGACACGGCGGTCGGCGCGGCCCAGCGAGACGCCGCGGCCATCGCCGGCGACACCCAGACTTTCGCCGCCAGCGCCGCAGTCGCAGTGGCCACGGGTGCCGCCAGCCCAGAGGAAGTCGGCGAGGCCGCCAACCACTTCGGCAACGCCGTGGGCGCCTACGCTTCCGCCCACGCGGACAATGTCGCGGCCGCGGGTCTGAATTGGGCCCTGGACGAATTCGGCTACAACTAGCCTGCCCGCCGGCCGCCCGCCGCGGACTAGTCGTGCTCGGGCCGCGCGCCAGTCGCGCGGTTAGTCGCCAGTGGCGTGGCGCCGCTCGGTCGCGGGTTCGAACCCGTCGCGGGCCTCTTCGTACACCCGCGTCAGCGAAGCCGCGGATTCGGACCAGCTGAACTTCGCGGCGCGCTCGACGGCGGCTTCGGCCATGGAGATGCGGCGGGCGTCGTCGTCAAGCAAAGCTCCGAGCGCCTCCGCCCACGCCGCCGGATCGTGCCCGTCGACCAGCACCCCCGTCTCCCCGTCCGCGACAGCCAGCGGCAACCCGCCCACGCGCGCCGCGACCACCGGCGTGCCCGTGGCCTGCGCCTCCACCGCCACCAATCCGAAAGACTCGTTGTAGCTGGGCACCGCCACAATATCCGCCGCCTGATAAACCGCCACCAGCTCCTCCGGCGGACGCGGCCCCAAGAAACGCACCGTGCGGCTCAACCCCAGCTTGTGCGCGAACGAACGGTAATAGTCCACCGACGCATCGCTTCCCGACGCCCCACCGCACAGAATCACCCGCAGATTCCTCCCCGGGTCCCGCTCCACCATCTCCGCGACCGCCCGCAGCAGCACCTGCGGCCCCTTGAACTCCTGCAGTCGGCCCACGAACGCAACGACCTCGCTATCCACCGGAATGCCCAGGTGGCGGCGGGTGCGCTCCGTGTTGCGGTTCGTCCCTGGGGTGTACAAACGCGTGTCCGCACCCGGGGTGACCACGCGGATGCGGCACGGATCGACGTCGTAATGCCAGCTCAACTGCTCGATCTCGTCCTCGGTGTTGACCACCAGAACATCCGCGTTGTCCACGAGCTGCTGCTCGCAGATCCGGCGCGCCTCCGTTTCCGGCGATTCCCCGCCCACCTTCTTCTGCGCAGCGTTTTTCACCGCCGCCCACGTGTGGCCGGTGTGGATGAGCGGCACCCGCACAAGGTCGCGCAAGAGCCACCCCACTTGGCCCGAGAGCCAATAATGCGAGTGGATCAGGTCGTAACTGCACCCCTCGTCGCGCGTGAATTGCACGATGCCGCCCGCGAATGCCGCGAGTTGGGTGGGCAGCTCCTCCTTCGCCAACCCCTCGTACGGGCCAGCGACAATATTGACCACCCGCAGCTTGTCCGTGACCTGCACGACCTCGCCCTGGCTCGGGCGGGTGGCGCGCGTGAACACATCCACCTCCACCCCGGCGGCGGCGAGCTCCCGCGCAATATTGAGGACATAGACATTCATTCCGCCCGCGTCACCGGAACCTGGTTGCTCGAGCGGAGAGGTGTGCATGGAGATCATCGCGACGCGCATACACACAGTCTAGGAACCTTCCCCCGGGGTCAGCGCGCGTGCTTGTGCCACTCCCCGAAGTCCGCCGCGATCGTCGCCGCCAAATTCCGGTAGGCCCGCAACGTGTTGGGACGCAGCCTGTCAATGTCCACCACCGCCCCCGCCGCCAGGTGGGGGTCGTACGGCACCACGTGCACCGCGCGGGTCCGCGCCGCGAAATGCGCGACTACGGCATCCATGTCGACCGCCGGTTTCGGCGACGACGGGGCCGACACCACGACCACCGCATGCGCCGCCAACCGGCCGTAGCCGTGCAGCTCCAGCCAATCCAGCGTCGCCGCCGCCGACTGTGCCCCGTCGAGTGCCGGCGAGCTGACCAGCACCAGTGTGTTGGCCAAGTCGAGCACCCCCGCCATGGCCGAGTGCATCAACCCGGTTCCGCAGTCAGTCAGGATGAGGTTGTAGTGGTGCTGCAGGATATCCACCGCGCGCCGGTAGTCCGATTCGCTAAAGGCCTCGGACACCGCCGGGTCTCGCTCGCTGCCGATCACCTCCAACCGGGAAGCGCCCTGCGTCGTGAACGCCTTGATCTGTGCGTACCGCGCCGTGTCCTCCGCCGTGAGCAGGTCACGGATCGTCGCCGGCCCCGGTGCCGCCACGCGCTGGGCGAGGGTGCCGAAGTCCGGGTTCGCGTCGATCGCGATCACCCGGTCCCCGCGCGTTTGCGCCAGCACCGATCCCAACGCCACCGTCGTCGTGGTCTTGCCCACTCCGCCTTTCAGCGACATCACCGCAATGCGGTAGTCCCCGCGCAGCGGCGTCCGGATCGCCTCAGTCACCCGCGCCCGCCGCTCCTCCCGGCGCGACTGCCCAGGGTTCACCTTCCCGCCCGTCGCCCCGTACACGAGCTTGCGCCACCCCTGCCGCGGCGGCGCCTTGACCGGTCGCACAATGTCGATGTGCTCCAGCGACGGGAAGGGCGCCTGTTGCGCCGGCGGCGCTAGCTGGGGTGGCTGAGCTGGCGGTACTGGCAGTGTTGATTGAACCGACTGTGCCGGCCCTGCCTCGGGTTCGAGGCCAGGCGCTTGCGCCTGCACCGCCGCGTGCGCCTGCTCCGGCGCACGGTGCAGGCCCACCCCCATTTCCGGCACCCACTCCCCGAGGCCGGTGTTGGCGTACCTGCGGTATTGAATGTCAGTCACGTCTTCCTCCCCCAAGGCATCTCGCTGATGAGTGACTCACTCCGTGACATTACGTGGGCGGGCACCGCCTGTGGGGCCAGCGATGTCTACTTCAGTGCGCATTGCATGGCGCGCGGGTGCGAAACGCCCCTCATTACCCCCATTTCGTGACCGAGATCATAAATTATCTGACATCCCACTCAAATCACTTATATACTTTGTCGAAGTAAATCAATGGGGAATTTACTGAACACCGAACGATCAACCGACGAGACACTTCAACGGAGGGCAGAACATTGTCGGCATTCGAAGAAAAGGCCTGGCTGTCAAGCTACGCAGAGTGGACCCCGCCGGAGGTCGAACTGGGCGACGACACCCTGCTGGACCTCTATGAGGACACCCTTTCGAAGCATTCCTACAAGAACGCCATGTGGTTCTTCGGCCGCACGATCACATATTCCGAGCTGGACAAGCAGGTCCGCAGCTGCGCCGCCGGCCTGAAAGCATTCGGTGTCCGCCCGGGCGACCGTGTGGCGATTGTCCTGCCGAACTGCCCCCAGTTCGCGATCACCTTCCTGGCGGCGCTGCGCCTCGGCGCTTCCGTCGTGGCGCACAACCCGCTGTACACCGCGCACGAGCTGCGCGGCCAGTTCAACGATCACGGCGCCCGCGTCGCCGTCATGTGGGACAAGTCGGTCGAAGCACTCGCCTCCCTGCGCAACGACACTCCGCTGGAGACCATCGTCTCCGTCGACATGACCAAGGCCATGCCGAAGTACATGGAGCTGGCGCTGAAGTACGTGCCGCTGAAGAAACTGCGCGAATCCCGCAAGAAGCTCTCCGGACCGGCTCCGGACACCATCCCGTTCGAGACTCTCCTGTCCGCCGCATTCGGCGGTGAGGGCCACAACCTTGAAACCCCGGAGATCACGCAGGACACCACCGCGGTCATCCTGTACACCTCAGGCACCACCGGTGAACCGAAGGGTGCGCAGATCACCCACGGCAACTTCAACCACCAGATGAAGGCCGGCCGCGCCTGGATGAAGGACCTGGGCAAGGAAGAGGAGAAGGTCCTGGCGATCTTGCCGCTGTTCCACGTCTACGGTCTCGCCCTGAACTTGGGTCTGGGCCTACTGGTCGGCGCGGAGATCACCCTGCTTCCGGCGCCGGAGCCGGACCTGATCCAGGACGCTCTGAAGCGCAATCCGCCCACCTTCGTCCCGGGCGTGCCCACCCTGTACCAGCGCATTGCCGCGTCGGCGGCGGAGAAGGGCCAGAAGCTGTCTTCGATCCGCAATTCCTTCTCCGGCGCGTCGACGCTTCCGGTCTCCACTGTCGAGGCGTGGGAGAAGATCACCGGCGGCAAGCTGGTGGAGGGCTACGGCCTGACCGAGACCGCGCCGATCGTCACCGCGAACCCGATGGACGGCAGCCGCCGCCCGGGCTACATCGGCGTGCCGTTCCCGAACACGCTCGTGCGCATCGTCGACCCGGACAACCCGACGGAACTCATGCCGGACGGTGAGCCGGGCGAGCTCGTGGTCAAGGGCCCGCAGGTGATGAAGGGCTACCTGAACAAGCCTGAAGCCAACGAGAAGGCGTTCGTCGACGGTTACTTCCGCACCGGCGACATGGGTGTCATGGAGGAAGACGGCTGGATCCGTCTGGTCTCGCGCATCAAGGAGATGATCATCACCGGTGGCTTCAACGTCTATCCGGACGAGGTCGAGAACGTGATGCGCGCGCACCGCGACATCGCCGACATCGCAGTTGTGGGCCGCCCGCGCGAGGACGGTTCCGAGGATGTCGTCGCCTGTGTCACCCTCGAGGAAGGTGCAGCGCTGGATCCGCAGGGCTTGCAGGATTTCGCCCGCGAGCGCCTCACCCCGTACAAGGTGCCGCGCACTTTCTACCACTTCGAGGAGCTGCAGCGCGACATGACGGGCAAGATCCGCCGCCGCGAGGTGCAGCAGTCGCTCATCGACCGCCTCAACGCGGGCACGGCTGCCGACGGCGAGAATGCCGATGGCTCGCCGGAGGAGCCGACCGAGGAGCAGATCGAAAAGGGCGCGAAGGAGAACGGCTGGTCGCTGGAGAAGGCACCGGAGGACTCCGCCGGGGCCGAGGCTGACGGCGCCAACGCCGAGGCTGATGCCACCGAAGGCGATGCCGGCCGCCACCGCCTCGACGAGGAGAACTAACTAGTCGAGAGTCAGCCCGATCCACACGGGTTCGGGCACGAGCTCGACGTCGAAACACTCGCGCACACCGTCACGCACCGTGCGCGCAAGCGTGACGACGTCCCCCGCCGCCGCCCCTCCACGGTTCGTCAACGCCAACGTGTGCTTGGTGGACAAACGTGCGGGGGCGGTTTCGTCCGGGTATCCCTTGCTGAACCCGGCGCGCTCAATGAGCCACGCCGCGGACAGCTTCACCTTCCCGTCGGCCTGCGGGTAGCGGGGCATGGTCTCCCCTTCACCGGGCCGCTCCGCCTCGACAGTGCGGGCGATATGGTCGGCCAGCTCGGGCGCGACGACGGGATTGGTGAAGAAGGATCCCGCCGACCAGGTGTCGTGGTCTTCCGGGTCGAGCACCATGCCCTTGGCGGCACGCACTCGCAGGATCTCCTCGCGGGCCTGAGCCAAAGGCAGCTGTTTCCCGCCCAGGTGCCGGAGAGGGATGGACAACTCGGACGGGGTGAGCTGCAGCTCGATCTCCAGCACCACGGCCCGGCCGGTGAATTTCAGGTTGGAGTAGCGGTACGCCAGATCCAAGTCCCTGGCCGGCACCCACTCGTCAGCGCCTGTCTCGCGGTTGTGCAGCCGCACGCGGGTGAGCACATCGGCGACCTCGGCACCGTAAGCACCGACATTCTGCACCGGCGTCGCACCGGCGGAGCCCGGAATGCCGGACAGGGTCTCAATTCCCGACAGTCCCGCACCCACCGCCGCCGCGACCACGTCGTCCCACACGGCACCGGCGCCGGCACGCACGACACCGTCGGGGCGGACGGAAATATCGTCGTTGCCCGCCACCACGACCGTCAGGTCGAGGTCGCCGTCGGCCACCACGAGGTTGGACCCCCCGCCGAGGATGAGGAGGGGCTCGCGGGAGGCGTCGAGAAGCGACACTGCCGAAGCCAGCTCCGACGCGGTACGGGCGCGCCACGCCGCACGCGGTGTTCCGCCCACGCGCAACGTCGTCAAATCCTTCAGCCGCACGCCCTTTAAGGGCTCCAAATCCAGTTGAGTCGCAGATGTTTCAGCCACGACAACAACGGTAGTCTGTGTGGCATGGCTACTCATAGCGACAACACCGTTACCGTCAACCAGCCCGCCGACAAGGTGCACAAGGCGTACTCCACCCGCGAATACTGGGAGTACATCGCCGCGCACCTCTCCCCCGAGCCGGGCGAGGTCAACGAATTCACCGACAACTCCGTCACCCTTTACGAGGTCCTCCCGCAGACTCTCCTGCCCGAGGCCGTGCGCGCCATGGTCTCCCAGGCGCTGAAGGTCAAGCGCGTCATCAAGATCGGTGCACTCGAGGGCGGCAACGCCGACATCTCCTTCACCGCGGATGTCAAGGGCACCCCGGTCGACTTCGGCGGCTCCATCAAGCTCACCGGCGAGGGCGAGACCACCAAGCTGGCTTACGAGACCGAGACCTCCGTGAACATCCCGTTCATGGGCCCAGCCATCGAGCCGAAGGTCGCCGAGGCGCTCGAGGACCTGTTCACCCAGGAGGGCGAGCTCACCGACAAGTGGATCACTGAGAACTTCTAAACTCGACCCCCCCTTTCAGCTATGGCCGATCATGCCCACAACCTGCGCTCGCAGGGCGGGAATGGCCGGCCGTACGGCGTTATCACCCGCGGCACCACCGGCTACAACCGGCTGCGGCGCTCCGACCGCTGGACCCGCTACAACCCCGATGTGCAGGAACTGCTGCGCGGCGCCGACAGGCCATTAGCCATCGACCTCGGCTACGGCGCCTCCCACACCACCACCGTCGAATGGGCGCGGTGGCTGAGGCAGATCAACCCGCGCACACGTGTGGTGGGCCTGGAGATCCACCCCGACCGTGTCCTGCCGCCGCGCGACGGCGTGACCTTCGAGCTCGGCGGTTTCGAGCTCGCCGGCTACCGGCCGCACCTCGTGCGCGCGTTCAACGTCCTGCGCCAGTACGACGTGGCCGAGGTCGCCGTGGCGTGGGAGACCGTCGCCGCGCGCCTCGCCCCCGGCGGGCTTTTCATCGAGGGCACCTGCGACGAACTCGGCCGCCGCGCCGCATGGCTGCTTATCGACGCCACCGCCCGCCCCCGCACCCTCACCTTGGCGTGGGCACCGGATGACGTCGACAAGCCGAGCGATGTCGCCGAACGCCTGCCGAAGGCACTGATCCACCGCAACGTCCCCGGCGAGCCGATCCACGAGCTTCTCGCCGCCGCCGATGACGCGTGGGAGCGCTCCTCCGGCTGGGCGCCCCACGGGCCGCGCGTCCGCTGGCGCCACGCCCACCAGATACTCATCGACTCCGGATGGCCCCTTGAACCTGTGCGCCGCCGCATACGCGACAACACGTTGACTGTGGATTGGACCGCGGTGGCGCCTACCAGCTAATTTCCACCGCGCAGGCTTATAGTCGAGGTTGTCAAACATAAGCGCTGTCACGCACAATGGGCGTTTATGACGCGCTCTTCCACTGGCCGGGGCTGGAAAATCGCCCTGGGCATCATCGCAGGCCTGGTCATTCTGCTGTTCGTAGCCGAAGTGGCCGTTCGCGGCCTCATCGCGCAGCAGATCCGGGCGAGCGTGCGCGACTCCGCACCTGAGTCCGCGGACATGCGCGAAGACGCTTCCGTCCACTTCGGCGCCTCCCCCGTCCTCCTCGGGCTCGCGCGCGGGAAACTCCAGCACATCAACATCGACGTGCCCTCCACCCTCGTCCCCGACAGCGACGAGATCGTGGGCAACCCGCCGGCCACCATCGACGCGACCGGCTTCGTCCTCGACCAGGACGACCCCAGCGCCGACTCCCTCATCCTCCACACGGAGTTGCCGCAGGCCCTGGTGCGCGACATGCTCCAGCAGGAGCTGCACCGCTCCCTCGACGAGGCTCAGAACGGCCGCTTCGCCGAGTACGACGGGATCCTCACCGTATCCGATGTGCGCACCAACCCGGCAGTGGGCACGTTCAACGTGACCTTCTCCAACGGCGCGTTCGGCGTGGAGCTGCGCCCGGAGGTCAGCGACGGCAAAATGACCTTCGCCGCCGAATCCACCCAGATCCTGGGGCGCGACCTGCCGGACTTCTTCTCCGAGGCTGTGAGCAGTGCCCTCGAGAACGGCCTCAACGAGGACGTCGTCGGCCCAATGCAGATTCAGCAGTTCCAGGTCGTGGACAACGGCTTCCGCATCACCGTTGCCGGTGAGAACGTCCACATGAAGCAGCTGCCGGTCTAGCCCGCCGGGTACACGCGCTCCGCCCCCTCCAGCAGCGCGTCGGCCGCCGCGTCGAGCGAATCGATCCGCCCGTGCACCGCCAGGGAGCATCTCTCCGCCACGGCGGGCAGCGCGGCAGCATCCCGCTTTTCGACGCCCACCGCCACCACATCCACCCCCACCTTCACCGCCGCGTCAGCCAGCTCCTGCAGGGCGCGCTCCCCCACAGTGTCCGGGCAGGTGACACCGAATCGGGTCGGCTCGTCCACCATCTGGTTCACCGCGATGATGTCGGCGAGAGCTGCGTTCACAGCGGCTGTGGTGGTTGTGGTGGCGGCTTCTGAGTCGCGCCCCGGCTCCCCCGCGAGCGCTTCTGCGTCGACAGCCACCCACACTTCATCGGCGCCGTCTTCTACCGCCATGCGCGCCTCGGCGGCCTTGATGAGGCTGTGGTGCCGCCCCGTCGGCCACCCGATCAGCGCAATGACCCGCCCGTGCGGTCCGGCTGCGCGCCTGGCCTCCGCCACACGCGTCGGTTCGCACACGGTGCCGGCGCCGGCTTCCGCGATGAGTGCTGCGAAGTCCGCGTCAGGCGATTCAGCCCCACCGCTGCGGCATCCCAGGCATGTATAGTCCGCTCGGCCGATGCGGCTCGTGAGCCACGACAGGTCGCCGTCACCGCCTCCCGCCGGTGTGTGTGGATTGTCCGCCACTGCTCAAGTCACCGCCCGTTACTAGCTGTTACCAGCCGTAATTGCCGCGCAGGATATTGTTCAGCTGCGGGCGCACGTCAAAGAAGTACAGACCGATGAAAATGCACCCGATCAAAGCCAGGAACTGGAAACCCACCAGGCACGCGATCGAGCTGACGAGGAGGATGGCCACCCACACCAACTTCGGCATCCGGTCGCCAGCCTCGAAGGCGTCGGCCCGGGTCACGCCCGCCATCACAGCACCGACGATCCCCGCAACGCCCACCGCCATCAGCAGCACCGCCTGCACCAGAGACGGCAGGAGCATAATCCAGCCCTGCAGTGACATGTTTTGCAGATTCATGAGCGTCATCGCGGAATCGTGCCTGCCTTCCAAAAAGCTCGGTCACCGCCGAGCCCGGGTTCTACTTGTCGTTGGTCGTGTCGGTGTTGCCGGAATCCTTGTCCCCGACAACCTCGCCGTCGATGATATCGGAGGCGTCCGAGCGGTCAGCCTCGTCTCCGCGGTTGCGGACCGTGTTGACGGCTGCGCTGAAGGTCCCGCGGACCTCGTCGGCGGCGTCGCGCAGGGCGGACTTCATCTTGTCGGCCTCGTCAGACTCACGGGCGGTGTCGGCGGCGCGTGTCACACTGCCAGCGAAGTCGCGGAGGATCGACCCGGCGTCGCCGGTCAGTGAGGCGGAAGCGGCGCGGAAATCACGGTCGTTCTCCTCACCGTCGTACGCCTCGCGGGCATTCGCGATAGCGGCCTTGAACTGGTCGCCGAATCCGGCGTGGTCGTCGGTCAGGTCCTCAGTGTCGGCGGCGTGCGCACCGCCGGTCGTCTCTGCGTCGCGGTCCGCGCGGAAATTGCGGCCGAACTCGCCAGCCAGGTCCCCGAGACGCGACCATGCGTTCAGGGACGCTTCACCTGCCCCCTTGAGGGAGTTCATGAGGCTGTCGTCGTCATGCCGCTTGTCGTCGGCGGCGGAATTATCGGTCACGGTGTCGTCTCCTCGGTGGTGTGAAGCGCGGCGGAATCTAGAACAGTATCTGCGTCACAGTGTAAATAAGCAGGCCCGCCAGCGCACCGACAATCGTTCCGTTGACGCGGATGTACTGCAGATCTTTGCCCACCATGAGCTCGATCTTGTCGGCGGCTTCACGCCCGTCCCACCGCTCGATGGTGTCGGAGATGATCGCGGTGATGTCGGAGGCATAGTTGTCCGCGATGAAACGGGCCGCGCCCTGGATCCGGCGATCCAGCGAAGCGCGGAGTTCAGCATCGGTGGCGATGCGCCCGCCCCATTCCTGCGCCAATTCGGCGACCCGGCGGCGAAGGGGCGACGAGGGGTCGAAGGAGGCGTCGATAACCGATTGCGAGACGGTGCCCCACATTTCCCCCGCAACGGACTTAGCGGCCGTGGATCCCATGATGTCGCCCTTGATGGACTCAACGCGCGTGATCATCTCGGGGTCGAACTGCAGATCGGACGCGAACTGCGCGATTGTGCGGCGGATCGCCTGGCGCGCCTCGTGGTCCGGGTCGGAGTCAATCTCGCGCATGAACTCCACCAACTCGCGGTAAACGCGCTCCCCCACGAGCTCCTTCGCGAAACGCGGTGCCCAGCTGGGCATCCGTTCATCGATCATCGTGACCACCGACTCCTCCATCGTGCCCACCTTCGCGCGCCCCCAGGAGATGATGTCCTCCACGACAGGCTCCACCTTGCCGTCCGCGATCAACCCGTCGAACATGCGCCCCAAAGGCGGCCCCCACGCCGGCTCCGCGAGACGGTCAAGCACCTGGTGGTTGATCAGGGCCTCCGCATCCTCCGGGTCGATCGCCGCGATCGCGTTGCCGGTGAAACGGCCTACCTGCTCAGAGACCTTCTCCGCGTTATCCGGCTGCGACAGCCACGCGCCCGTGCGTTCCGGCAGATTCGCCTCCGCGACCTTCTCCGTGATCAGCTCCGCGTTGAGGAAGTTCTCGCCCACGAACTCGCTGAGCGCCCCGCCGATCTGGTCCTTCTTCTTGGGCACCAGCGCCGTGTGCGGAATCGGAACACCCATCGGGTAGCGGAACAGCGCTGTCACCGCGAACCAGTCCGCCAGCCCGCCGACCATGCCGGCCTCCGACGCCGCGCGCACGTACGGCACCCAGCCAGGAGCCGCGCCGCGCGTGATCCACCACTCGCATGCGATATAAATGAGCGCCGCAAGCACCAGCAGGCCCGTCACCCACGTCTTATGCATCCGCAGCGAGCGCCGGCGCTCCGCCTCCACTTCCGGGGAGGGCCCGGGCACGGCGAGCCGATCGCTTACCGACGCCTCCCTCTCCCCCAAATCGTGCTTTCCCATACGCCGATTAAAGCGCAAAAAAGCCTCCCACTCACGCTCGCGCGCGGGCAGGAGGCTAGTGCGGGCCCCTAATTCAAGGACAAGGGGTTAGTTACGGCGGCCGGTCGCCTTACGGTACTGGCGGTAACCGGAACGGCCGACGCGGATAGTGATGAACCCACCGATCAGCGTCACCGCGGTCAGCACAGCACCGATGATGAGGACGATCTGCGTAATGTCGTCGCTGGCACCGTGACCCCAGATTGAGGTGGCCGCACCGTACACCAGGGTGCCGATACCAGCCAGTGACGCCAGGATAAGCGCCATGCCGACCCAAGTGATGTTCTTGACCAGCGACGAGTGCGGCGCACCCAGCGACACCGGGTCGTAACCGTTGAGGTAGCCGTCCTGGATGCTCGTGCCGTACTCCGGGAAGCTCTCGGCCGAAATATCCGCAACAGGTGCGGGTCCTGCATGTCCACTCATGGAACTGTCTCTCTTTCCTTAATCCTTGTACCGGGGTGCCCGTGGCGGTGGTGGCCCTCCGCTTTCGCGGACTCGCCTCTCATTATAGGCACGCTCGGCCGGGCGCGAACCCGGTCCCAGCCTGCCCAGCGTCGCGCGAGCTCTCATGCGCGCGCGGACTCCGGCTAAGAGCTAATTGTCCTTGCCGCGGAAGGCCGCGCGTGCGCGCTCCTTGTTGATGGCGCCGACCGCCTCCAGCGGAATTCCCGCCGGGCAGACATCCGCGCACTCGCCGTAAAGCGTGCAGTGGCCGAAGTTGGTCTCCAACTCGTCCACCATCTGGCGTGCGCGCCTACCGCGCTCCTCCTGTCCCAACGGAAGGAGCTTCAGGTGGGTCAGCTTCGCGCCGGTGAACAGGTGCGCAGCACCGTTCGGGCAGGCAGCGACGCACGCGCCGCAGCCGATGCAGGCAGCAAAGTCAAGCGCCTTCTCCGCGGTCTGGTGGTTGACGTGCAGGGTGTCGGCATCCGGAGCCGTGCCGGCCTGGATGGAGACGTAGCCGCCCTGCTGCATCACGCGGTCCAGCGCCGAGCGGTCCACGGTGAGGTCCTTGATCACCGGGAACGCCGCGGAGCGGAACGGCTCGATGCGCAGAGTGTCGCCGTCCTTGTAGTTGAACAGGCGCTGCAGGCAGGCCGTGGTGTTCTGGCCGGCGCCGTGCGGGCGTCCGTTGACGGACACGCCACAGGTGCCGCAGATGCCTTCGCGGCAGTCGGACGCGAACGTGAACGGCTCCTCGCCAGCCTCGACGCGGTTGTTGTTGACGTGGTCCAGCAACTCCAGGATCGACATCTGCTCGACAGCGTCGTCGACCTGAACGGTCTCGAAGTTGCCCTCGGAGTCGGGTCCGGCCTGACGCCAGATCTCAAGTGTCAGTTTCATTACTTGTAGTTCCTTGTCATCAGCGGGATCGAATCGAAGTACAGGGGCTCGGCGTGGCGGATGAATTTGTCATCGCCGCCCGGCTCCCATGCGGAGACGAAGCACCAGTTCTCGTCGTCGCGCTCCGCCTCGCCGTCCTCGGAGAGGTGGTCCTCGCGGTAGTGGGCGCCACAGGACTCGTCGCGGTCGAGAGCGTCGATGATCATGAGCTCACCCAGGTTGATGTAGTCCGCGACGCGGATCGCGTTCTCCAGGGTCTGGTTCATGTCCATCGCCTCGCCCGGGATGTTCACGTTGGCCCAGAAGTCACGGCGCAGCTCGCGGACAGCCTTGAGGCCCTTCTCCATGAGCTCGACGTTACGGGACACACCGCAGCATTCGTAGAGAATCGCGCCGAGCTTCTCGTGGAAGTAGTCCGGTCCGTGCGGGTCGGTGCCGTTGACGTTCATCAAGCGGTCGATGAGCTCCTGCGAGCGGTTGACAGCGGCGCTGACCTCGGCGGACTCCAGGCTCAGGACCTCCTCGTTGAGGTGGCCGGCCAGGTAGTTCGGGACGGTGAACGGCAGGGTGAACCAGCCGTCGACCGAAGCGGACAACAGTGAGTTCGCGCCGAGGCGGTTAGCGCCGTGGTAGGTCCAGGAGCACTCGCCGGCGGCGAACAGGCCGTCGATGGAGGTCATCTCGTTGAAATCGGTCCACAGGCCGCCCATGGTGAAGTGGACGGTCGGGGCGATGCGCATCGGCACCTCGTACGGGTCCTCTCCGATAGAGTCCTCGTACATCTCGAACAGGTTCGAGTAGCGCTCGCGGATAGTGTCCTTGCCCAGGCGCTCGATAGCGTCGGAGAAGTCCAGGTACGCGGCGTTGTTGAGCGGGCCGATGCCGCGGCCGGCGTTGATCTCCTTGGAGATCGCGCGGGAAGCCACGTCACGCGGAACCAGGTTGCCGAATGCCGGGTAGCGGCGCTCCAGGAAGTAGTCGCGCTCCTCCTCCGGGATGTCGGCCGGGTTGCGGTCGTCGCCCTGTTTCTCGGGGACCCAGATGCGGCCGTCGTTACGCAGGGACTCCGACATCAGCGTCGTCTTCGCCTGCCACTTGGCGTTGACCGGCAGACCCGTCGGGTGGAACTGCACGAACGCCGGGGAAGCCAAATATGCGCCGTGCTCGTAAGCGCGCATCATGGCCGAAGCGTTGGAGTTCTTCGCCAGGGTGGTCTTGTGGTACACGTTGCCGTACCCGCCGGTGGCCAGAACCACGGCGTGGCCGGTGAACGGCACGAGCTCGCCGGTGATCAGGTTGCGGGTGACGATGCCCTCGCAGCGCTTCTTGCCGTCCTTCTCGGTGATGATGAAGTCGACCAGGTCGTTGTGCGTGAAGATCTCCACGTTGCCCAGGTGGATCTGGCGCTGCAGCGCCGATGCCGTGGACAGCTGGAGCTGCTGGCCTGTCTGGCCGCGGGTGTAGTAGGTGCGGGACACCTGGACACCACCGAAAGAGCGAGTGGCCAGTGCGCCTCCGTACTCGCGCGCAAACGGCGCACCGATGGCGTTCATGTGGTCGATCACGCGGACCGACTCGACAGCGAGGCGCCAGCAGTCGGACTCGCGGCAGCGGTAGTCGCCGCCCTTGACGGTGTCCTTGGTGTGGCGGTACGCGCCGTCGTTGTCCATCTTCTTGCCGCGGGCGGAGTTGACGCCGCCCTGCGCGGCAATGGAGTGCGCGCGACGGGGTGCGTCGTGGTAGGTGAAGTTCTTCACGTTGTAGCCCAGCTCGCCGAGGGCGGCTGCGGCCGCGCCGCCAGAGAGGCCGGTGCCGACAACGATGACGGTGAACTTGCGGCGGTTCAGCGGGGAGACGAGCTCCATGTGGTCCTTCTGGTAGGTCCACATGTCGCGCATCGGGACACCCTTGGGCTCGTTGCTCTCAAGGATATTGCCCGGGGTGACGCCAGCGGCCTTGGACTTCGGGTTGGTGAAGTCCTTGTTCTCGTCCTTCTTGGCCGCCGGGGTGTTGGTCGCACCCTTAGCCTCGGCCGGACGGTCCTTGGTGGCCTGATCGCTCATCGGCTTCGCGTCGGCGCTGTTCGGGGCGACCTGGGTGCGCGTCGGCTCCTTGCCGTCGACGCGTTGTGCGGGTGCCTTCCCGGGCTTGTTGTTGCCCGCGTTGTGTGCAGTAGTCATTGACGTTCCTCCAGCCGTTCCTAAGACACCATTCCGAATGCGATGGCCAGCGGCATCACGATGTTGCCGATCACTACGATGGCCGGGATCCAGTACGCGAGCACGACCATGATGGCGCTGCCACGCTTACCCAGCCAGCCAAGGTCGGACACCGCCAAGTACACGCCGTGGGTGAGGTGCAAGAACAAGGCGATCATCGCGATGACGTAGAAGAGGGTCACCGGCCAGCGTGCCGGCGCGAAGGTGGCCAGCAGATTGTTCTTCACCGCGCCTGCGACGAAGGCGTCGGATGCGACGACCTCACCAATGGTCAGGTCGAGCAGGTGGAAGATGATGAAGAGCAGCAGGATGATGCCGGTAGCGATCATCGCGCGAGCCGCGGTGGACTGCAGTCCGCCCATCAGGTTGGTGCGGCGGAACTTGCCGCGGGATTGCTTCGAGCGCGCCTTCAGCGCGAGTGCGCCCCAGACGTGCAGCACGAGGCAGACGAGCAGGACGATGCGGATAATCCACAGCAGCGAGCTACCGGGGAACAGTGGCTGGCCCATCTCGCGCAGGAACTCGCCGTATTCATCGATGGCAGCGGTACGGCCGTGGTCGGGCATGAAGATCTTCAGGTTGCCGACCATGTGGCCGATGACGAACAAGAAGAAGAACAGGCCTGTCACAGCCATTGTGAGTTTGAGCGCCCACGTAGGCACCCCGGGCCGCTCGCGCAGCGGCTCCTCAGTGATCTTGCCGTGACGTATTGCGTCACGATCTACATGTTGAACAGTCATGGCACCTCCAGTGTCGATTCAACTTTACGATTAACCGAAGGTTCCCCACTAGTCGGAGCCGCCCGTCACCCCCACCCACAGGGGGCGCAGACGCCACTTTGGACGCACGCCCACAGCCGCGCGGCCAACATCGCAGTTCACATGAGCACCAGCTTTTCGACGCCCACCCCTCACCTGGAAATGTGAATTAGCGCACCCACACCCGTTTTCAGCGGGCTACTACACATTGAATACCCCGAAGGGTGTCGAACTTTGGTTTGTTAGCTGTCCCTTATCTCCGCGGCGGTGAAGCTCCGCAGTCTTCGTTACAGTGGGGCCCATGACTGATACGAATTCTGCAACCCGAATCATCGACGCATCCGCCAACGACATTTTCGCGCTCCTGTCCGATCCCTCCCGCCACGCCGAGACCGACAATTCCGGCATGGTCGTCTCCACCGACACCGACGCGAAGCTGGAGAAGGTCGGCGACATTTTCGTCATGAACATGACCAAGGAGGACGGCGATTACCAGACCCGTAACGAGGTTTTCGCTTTCCAGGAGAACAAGGTCATCGGCTGGAAGAACCTGAAGAACCTCACTGCCGACGTCGAGGTCGGAGCGAAGTGGCTCTACGAGCTGTCTTCCGAGGGCGCTGACCGCACCTCCGTCACACTCACCTACGACCGCAGCGAGATCGAGTCCGACGAGGTCCGCAAGATGTCCGAGAACTTCGACGACGCAGCGATGGAAGAGTCCCTCGCCGCGCTCGCCGCAGCTGTCGACGGCACCGACAACCCCACCCAGAAGGGCTAAGAGCCAGAAACTGAACTCCTGCCCCCTATAGCGAAAGCGCCCCGCACCACTTCCCAATCGGGAAAGTGCGGGGCGCTTTTCACGGTTCGCTTTCCAGCGCATGGCTGGCGGCACTTATTCCTTATTTAACCGCGAAGAACGTCTTCTCCTTGCTCACAGCCGGCTGGATGGAAATCGTGCCCTTGTCGCCGTCTGCTTCCGGAATCGGGATGACGATGTTTCCGGTCGTCGAAGCACCCGAATAGAGGGTCTTGCCGCTCTCAAAGTCATCGTCGATCAGCACGAGAGCGTCGTACTCCCGCGCAGTCTGCCCGTCGGGAGAAATGTACTCAACCTGGAGCAGCGGAGAACTTCCCTGCGCGTCGTCGCCCAAATACTCGGCCGTCACATTGATCATCATGTACTTCTTGCCCGCTTCCGGCGGATCGTTGTACTCGTTGGCCTTCTTCACGTCGTCATTGGCGTTCAGATTGACGGTGTTCAGGGTGATTTTCCAATCCTTGTTCTCCACCGACGATCCGACAGGCAACGGGTTTTCACGGGAGGAACCCTGCCCCTTGCCCTTGTCCTTGCCTTTGCCGTTGCCGGTATCGCCGCCGCTACTAGGGGCCGCGCCCGATGTCGGCGCCGTCGAGGTTTCGCCGCCACCCCCGCCGGAGCCCTCTTCGTCGCCACCGCTGAGAAGGAAATAGAGCAAACCGCCGAGCAGCGCGAGAACAAGGACGATGCCGGCGATGATGCCGATCACTTTGCCGGAGCCACCGCCCGAGCCGTTCTGCTGGCCACCTTGGCCATACGGCACCCCCATTTGCTGAAACCCTTGCTGGCCGTAGCCCTGCTGGTCGTAGCCCTGCTGACCGTAACCGTTTGAAGCGTCCTTGTTATCGGCTCCCCTTTATTGGAGAGAGCTTCGGATCAGATCTATGCGCCTTAAAGACTGGCTGCGCTTTACTTTAACGACGAAATGAACTTTCGTCGTGCTATCCTCTCAAAATCAATACCCCAACCACCCGCCGGGAGACCACAGAAAAACGCCCCGAGCAGGGGCTCGGGGCGTTTCCCATCCGTCGATAAGCGGGAGGCTACAAGTTGATCATGTGGCCTTCAACGCCGTGCGCGATCTCCTTGAGCACCTCCGACAACGTCGGGTGGATGTGCACGCTACGCGCGATCTCACCCGCGGTGAGGTCGAAGCGCTGCGCCAGGTTGATCTCCGGCAGCAGCTCGGACACATTCGCGCCAACCAGGTGGGCACCGAGGATCTCGCCGTACTCGCCTTCCACGACGAGTTTGCCGAAGCCCTGCGACTCCGCCAGACCCAGCGCCTTGCCGTTCGCCGAGAACGGGAAGGTGGCGACCTTGATGTCCTTGTCCGCGAACTTCTCGCGCGCCTGCTCCTCGGTGTAGCCCATGGACGCGACCTGCGGGTTGCAGAACGTCGCGCGTGGCATCATTTGGTAGTCGCCCAGCTCCATCGTCTCCGCGTCCGCGATGGTCTCAGCCGCGACAATGCCCTGTGCCTCAGCCACGTGGGCGAGCTGCAGCTTGGCGGTGACGTCGCCGATGGCGTAGATGCCGTCGACGTTGGTGCGCATGCGCTCGTCCACGTCGATCGCGCCGCGGTCCGTCAGCTTCACGCCGGTGTTCTCCAAGCCGTAGCCCTCGGTGCGCGGCTGGAAGCCGACAGCGACCATGACACGGTCCACGGTGAGCGTCTCCGTGTCGTCGGAGCCCTTCTTCTGGATGTCCACCTCGACGGAGCTGCCGTTGTCGCGTACAGCCGTCGTCGCGTGGCCCGTCAGGAGCTTCACGCCGAGCTTCTTGTACGCCTTGGCGATCTCCTTGGAAACGTCCTTGTCCTCGTTCGGCAGGACACGGTCCATGAACTCCACGACCGTGACGTCCACGCCATAGTTGGACAGCACGTACGCGAACTCCATGCCGATCGCGCCCGCACCGACGATGACCATCTTCTCCGGTGCCTCTGGGTTGAGGATCTGCTCCTCGAAGGAGACCACATTCTCCGAAAGCTCGATGCCCGGCAGGGTCTTCACCACAGAACCCGTGGCGATGATGCAATCGTCGAACGTGACGGTCTTGCCCTTGTCATCACCCTCGGTGATCTCCAGGGTCTTCGCATCCTTGAACGTGCCGAGACCATTGATCTCGGTGATCTTGTTCTTCTTCATCAAGTAGTGGACGCCGCCGACGATCTTCTCCGAGACCTTGCGGGAGCGCTTGTGCGCGTCTCCGTACTCGAAGGAGACATCGCCCTTGATGCCGAACGTCTTCGCCTCGTGGTTGAAAATGTGCGCCACTTCAGCATTCTTGATCAACGACTTCGAGGGGATGCAGCCCACGTTCAGGCACACACCGCCCCAATACTGCTTCTCTACAACCGCGACCTTCTTGCCCAACTGGGCTGCGCGAATTGCGGCGACGTAGCCGCCAGGGCCAGCGCCGAGTACTACAACGTCAAAATGTTCATTAGCCACGACCCCTAGGATACGTGCGCTTGCGCAAACTCGCTGCGGGGGTGCTTTCCGCTTCAAAGTTCGACGCTCTTTTAGCATGATGTGCCCAGTCTCCGTTCCTTCATCAGCGAAGGAACCCTACGCATGAAGCTGTCCCGCCCCGCTCTCACGTCCGTCGCCGCGATCGCTATCGCCGCCGGGTCGTTCACCGTCGTCAACGCCCAGGACAACGACACGGCCACAGCGCCGAGCACGCTTATTGACGGCGCAAACGACCCCATCGTCGGCGAGTCCGCCCCCTCAGCGATGAGGACGCCCCTGCAGAGGTTGCCGCCCCGGAGGCATCTGATACCCCCGCTGCCGACACGGCTGCGGACGCAGAGGGTGCTGATGCTGCAGCCCCGCCTCAGGGTGCGGATGAGATCGGCACCAAAACGGACGCCGGTCAGGCCGCCTCTGACATCAACGCGCTCGTAAACGGCCTCGCCCAACAGGGTCAGGAAGACGTGGATCCTGAGATCGCGGCTCGTGCCCAAGTGTGCCGGACCCCAGCACCGCCCCGGAAACGGTCGCGAAGATGAGCAAGATCATCCGCCCGGGAGAAGGCTCCGAAGAAGCGGTGGGGCGACCGTAATTCACCACAGTCCTGGTACGGCACCAAGAGTGTCGAGGGCTTGTACGTCTACTCCAAGTCCATGGACCGCGACATCCCGGTCGCTCTCGTCCGCGCTACTGATGAGGAGGGCAATCTGGTCGACAACGCGCCCACCCTTCACATGCTCAACGGCGCTGGCGGCTCCGAGCAGAGCGGAGACTGGATTTCCGTCGGTGAGGCGGAGAAGTTCTACAAGGGCATCAACATCGTCATCCCAATGGAGGGCGCTTTTTCCTACTACGTCGATTGCCTCACCGACGGGGACACCATGAAGGAGAAGTCCGACTACTTCAAGGGCAAGCAGAAGTGGTCCACGTTCCTGGGCAAAGAACTTCCTCCGGCCGTCGAAAAGGAACTCGGCGCGAACGACAAGCGTCGCACCCTCGGGTTCTCCATGTCAGGCACCTCGTCACTCCTGCTCGCGGAGCACTACCCCGACAAGTTCGACGCCGTCGGATCCTTCTCCGGCTGCGCCGCCACTTCCACCCCGTTACCGTGGGCATTCGCCGCATTGACCGTGAATCGCGCCGCGAAGGAGCCCAACTACGCATCCATCACCCCGGCCCACATCTGGGGCCCGAGGGGCAGCCCGTACAACCGCTACAACGATGCCCCCGTCAACGCCGAGAAGCTGCGCGGCAAAGCCATCTACATCTCTAATGGATCCGGCACCAGCTCCCAGACGGACATGGTCGGCTTCCGCGTTGCGAATGGCCAGAGCTCGTCCACGGCCATCTACGACGCATTCACCGCCACCGTCGAAGGCGGCGTCATCGAGGCAGCGACCAACTCGTGCACCCACGACCTGCGTGCCAAGCTGAACAGCGAGAACATTCCGGCCCACTACGAGCTCCGCAAGACCGGCACCCACGCATGGGCACTCTGGGCTGACGACATGTACCGCTCCTGGGACACCACGTTCGGCCCGGCCCTTGTCGGCGAGAACTTCGTGCCGGCCGAACGAGGCAAAGATCTCCCCGTGCGCCTCACGTGGAACGGATCTAGCAATTAGGTCCACGCAGCGACTGCACTGAACGACTGAAAGCGGGCGGTTTTTCTTTTGCCTAGCCGTGGCGTTTTGCCAACCCTTCGCGCGCCGCGAGTTGGTTCGGCGGCGGTGTTCGCGCTTTCTTCCCGCCCGGCAAAACTTTTTTTGCGCACCGTGGAACCGGCCCCTTTTCCCACGTCAACGCCACTTTCCCGCACCCGCGCTCGTATCTGCCTTGTGGATAACTTTTGTTTATCCACAGGTTTGAGGTGGTGGGGCGTCCGGGATCGTTTCATGGTTTTACTCTCAAAGCCATGAACGATTTCGATGCATTCATTTCTACGTTGGCTGACCCTTTGATGATCCTGGCGGGCTTTGACCGTCAGGCAGCTATGCGTGCCGGAATCAAACCCGCCACCATCACCGAATGGGACACCCTCTACAAGACCTACTTCGGGCCCACCCGGTTCACGAAGAAGCAACGCCAGGCTGTGGCAATCGCTCGGGAAACGGCAAAGACCTTCGACCAACTCGCACTGATTGAAGACCGGACGAAGAAGATCACCGACCCGGCCGAGAAATGGACGCTACGTCTAGCCCTGCTATCGGTCCGGGGTGACTACGAGGCGTTGAAGCGTAAGGCACGTCAGATCGTGCCGGATCGTGACGACAGGCCCGCCCCGGCTGCCACAGTCCGGTTTACCGGGTCACGCACAAACATGCGCACATGCACCATTACTGGTGATGAGCACACCATGGCCGCCCTCGAGTACGCACTGCGGCGCGGTCTTAGCCCGGATCGTCCGGCGGGCCCGCAGATGTATGAAGCATTCGTCGACCTGATCACAGCCGACACCGACAACGACGGCAGTGGCGGTGGTGGTGTGGGGGCCTCTGTGGCCCGGCCGATGGTGCTGATCGCCCTTGACGACTACACCACAATCCTTGCCGGTAACGGTGATGATGTCGTGCTGGGGCTTACCGATGGCACGACGATGACAGGGGCGCAGTACCTCAACGAAGTCCACGGCGC
Source organism: Corynebacterium sp. P4-C1 (assembly GCF_030503595.1). Classification (NCBI taxonomy): domain Bacteria; kingdom Bacillati; phylum Actinomycetota; class Actinomycetes; order Mycobacteriales; family Corynebacteriaceae; genus Corynebacterium; species Corynebacterium sp. P4-C1. Next base: position 1,525,283 of record NZ_CP129966.1, read on the forward strand.
ACAACTCGGTGTCGGCCTGTTCGACGCGGTGGAAGGTGCGGTCAACCTGTACCGGGAGCGGCGTTTCGCGAACGCTAAGCAACGCGACCTTGCCCGCATGATGCTCACAACATGCCCGGTACCGGGGTGTCGGCACGGCGCTGATAACTGCGAGGTCCACCACATCACCGCCTGGGCACACGGCGGGGAAACCAACATGGCCAACCTGTCGGTGTTGTGCAGGTACCACAACCGCACCAACGACGACGACCCGAAACACAGGCACAGGGGGCGAATAGCAATCAGGGGTGCGACCCCGACCTGGGTCTCCCCAGGCGGGGCAGCAGTGAAAAACGACCGCCACCCCTACGGAGCCATGCACCAACTGTTCAACCAATAACCCCCACACCCCGGCCCCGGTTCCGAAACCGAACTCGGTTCCGTCACTGGCTCTAGCTGCACCGACCGGAGGGCCACAAGCTGACCAAGGCGATCCCGCACAAAACCCACGCGGGATGGCCCACTTCAGCATGCCTAACGAACGGCGCCCGTCTGCGCCAGATGCGTCATGTCCGGGATAAAGGTCAAAATGTGTGTCCGGAATTGACGATTTCCGGTCTCTGACCTTGGTGAATTTCGGAAGTATATGCCCTAAGAATGCGAAAACCGGCTGCACGAGCCGACGTGGAATTCCCGCTATCGCTGTCTCAAGAGCTCAGGAAGAACCTTGAAGCATCTTGAAACATCTTGGAGCAATCAGCGATTGATCATTTCGTGATCAACGAGAGAGGCGTTTAGAACATGCCCAGGCCGAGAGCGATGTTGGAAGAGGTCGAAGACAGGCCGTGCAGCATGCCGCCGAGGAACTCGTTGATGGCAACCTGGAACTGCTCGACGGGGTGAAGACCGTAGTTCGGCATGGTGGGATATTCCTTCCTTTTAGTGCACGTGCGCTTCTGATTGTGAATTATGCCCCTGCCGGTTTTCCAGCGGGGAAGGCCGGTCAGCGACGCTTGGTCGTGCTTGTTTAATTGTTCACGGGGTTTTTCGGGAGTGCGGGCGGTCGCGTTACGTCCGCGGCGTTCGGCAGCGACGCCCACGGCACTTCCGACGACAATACTCGCAGGACGGATCGTAACATGGTTAACTCGATTCACAACCGAAACAGAATGAACGGTTGTGGGTCAGCGCTCCCACCGATAGAGTCAAGTTTGCTCTCAGCCTCCCACCCGGGTAACACAACGCTGACTTTCAGCGAAAAACCGGAATGGAACCATAACGCCGGGGCGCACGGCGCGACCCTGCTCCCAGACCAAACTTAAGGAATGTCGTCATGAAGCTCGTCCGCACAGTCGCCGCACTCACCACCGCAACGGCACTCGCTTTCAGCACTGTCCCGGCCCTCACCGCGGACGCCGCCCCGGTCACCGCGGCCCAAGTCGCGGGCAATGCACCGGTGGGCACCGTGAAGAACTGGAACGCGCATCCCGCCCCCACCGCCGTGACCACAGGCGAGACCGCCAAGTGGGTCGGCCAGGTGGACCACAAGAACGTGTGGGCGTTCTGGGTGAATTCCCCCTCGATGGGCCGCGACATCCCGGTCGCTGTCATCCCGGCGCGCAATGGCAAGGGCGAGCTGGTGAAGAACGCCCCGACGATCTACCTCCTCAACGGCGCTGGCGGTGCGGAGCAGAATGCGGACTGGCTGACGTACGCGGAGACGGCGAATTTCTACAAGGACAAGGGCGTCAACGTGGTCATCCCGATGGAGGGCGCGTTCTCCTACTACACCGACTGGCTGAACACTCCAAAGGCCGCCTACTTCAAGGGCCCGCAGAAGTGGGAGACGTTCCTGACGAAGGAGCTGCCGGGTCCGATCGAGAAGCGTCTCGGCGCGGATAACCGCCGCGCGATCGTCGGCTTTTCCATGTCGGGAACCTCGGCTCTGGTGCTGCCGACAAAGGCGCAGGGCTTCTACGACGCGGCCGCGTCCTTCTCGGGCTGCGCGGCGACCTCCACCCCGGCGCCGTACAACTTCGCACGCCTGACGGTGAACCGCGGCGCCGGCGTGGCCGCGAATTTCCAGACGGTCACCCCGGAGCAGATGTGGGGCCCGATGGGCAGCCCGTACAACCGCTCGAACGACGCGCTGGTCAACGCGAATAAGCTGCGCGGCACCAAGCTCTACGTCTCCACGGCGACCGGCCTGGCCGCCAAGGAGGACATGGTCAGCTACATCGTCGGCAAGGGCGCAACCCAGGGTCAGGCATATGGCACAGCTTTGACTTTGCAAGCCGAGGGTGGCGTGATCGAGGCCGCCATCAATGGCTGCAACCATGACCTGCAGGCGAAGCTGAACAGCCTGAACATCCCGGCGCACTACGAGTTCCGCAACGTGGGCACCCACTCTTGGCCGGTGTGGCGCAAGGACCTGGAGACTTCCTGGTTCAGCACGTTGAAGCCCGCCTTCAATATGTAAAACCCCGGGGTTAGGCTTTCGGGTATGCCTGACCTCACTATCGACCCGCATCTGCTCGACGACATCACTGGCGGCGCGGCCCTCGACTGGGCCACGAGCTGGTCGCGCGAGACGGAGGAACGCACGGCCGTGGAACACGGCACAGTTTCTCTCGCGGGGCGTATCCGCGACATTCTGGACACGGACGACCGCATTCCGTACGTTTCGCGCCGCGGCGATTACCTGTACAACTTCTGGCGCGACCGGGAGCATCCGCGCGGGTTGTGGCGACGCACCACCACCGAGGATTATTTGGGGGGCAAGGGGTGGGAGGTGCTTGTCGACGTCGATAAGCTCGCCGCCGACGAGGACGAGGACTGGGTGTTCAAGGGTGCGTCCGTGCGCCCCATCGCCTGCGACCGCGCGCTCGTCCGACTCTCCCGTGGCGGCGCGGATGCTGTGGTCGTGCGCGTGTTCGACCTGGCCACGCGTGAATTCGGCGGCTTCGAGCTCGCGGAAGCAAAATCGGAGGTCAGCTGGGTCGACCGCGACACACTCTTCGTCGGCACGGACCTCGGCGGCGACTCGCTGACCACGTCCGGCTACCCGGCGGAGGTGCGTCTCTGGCGGCGCGGGACCGAGCTACGGGACGCCGATGTCCAATTCCGGGGCGAGCGCAGCGACGTCGCGGTCGGAGCGCATTTCGACCCCACGCCGGGCTTCGAGCGCACCATCTTCACGCGCGCGCTCGATTTCTACAACCAGCGCACATACATCGACGGCACGCTTATCGACGTCCCCACCGACTGCACCCCCATCCCCCACCGCCAGTGGCTCTTCCTGCTTCCGCGCACCGATTTCGCGGGGCTGGCCGGCGGTGAACTCGGCGTGATCGAGCTCGAGCGTTTCCTCGCCGGCGACCGTGACGTGCGCACCCTCGTGAGCGGCACGACGGTGGAGGATCTGTCATTCACCGCGTCGTCGCTGCTCGTGACCACACTCGACGATGTCACGACGCGCATCAGCTCTTTCGACCTGGGCACGTGGGAGCGCACGGAGCTTGACCTGCCCGATGCCGCCACCGCCCACGTTGTGAGCACCAGCCCCCTCGACGGCGACGAGGTCTGGATCAACGCGTCGTCGTTCACCACCCCGGCGACGTTGTTGCGCAACGGCGAGGTCGTGCGCCGCGCACCAGCGCTTTTCGACGCCTCCCGCCTCGAAACCCGCCAGCACTGGGCCACCTCCGCCGACGGCACCGCGATCCCGTACTTCATCACCGGCGACTTCTCACGCGGCCCGCGCCCGACCCTCGTCGGCGGGTACGGCGGTTTCGAAGTCTCCCTGACTCCCGCGTATTCCGCTGTCCGCGGCGCCGCGTGGTTGGAGCGAGGATATTTCTACGTGCAGCCCAACCTGCGGGGCGGGGGCGAGTTCGGGCCTGAGTGGCACTCCCAGGCGGTGAAGACGAACCGCCACAAGGTGTGGGAGGACCACCGCGCGGTCCTCGACGACGTCGTGGCCCGCGGGTACAGCACACCGGAGCACTTGGGCATTCGCGGCGGATCCAACGGCGGGCTACTCACATCTGGTGCCCTCGTCCAGTACCCGGAGCTCTTCGGTGCCGCGGTGATTCAGGTGCCCCTCACCGACATGCTGCGCTACCACACACTTTCCGCCGGTGCGTCCTGGATGGCCGAGTACGGCGACCCCGACGTGCCTGAGGAGCGCGCTGCCATTGAAAAGTGGTCGCCTCTGCACAACATCGCGGACTTCTCCGCCGTCGAGTACCCGCCGGCGCTGGTGACCACCTCCACGCGCGACGACCGCGTCCACCCTGCCCATGCCCGAACTTTCGCGCTCGCTTTGGCGAAGGCAGGCCAGCCGGTCGACTATTTCGAGAACACCGCCGGAGGCCACGCCGGCGCCGCCGACAACGAGCAGGTCGCCCGCGTCGAATCCCTCATTTACAGCTGGCTCGACGCACGCATCGGCGATGCTCGGTAGCTCACAGGGAACTAATCACCACCAACTTCCGACTACCCCTGAAACAAAAGAAATTCTGGGATTAGCTGGGAACGGACACAAAAGGACACAACATGAACAAAAAGATCACGGCCCTCGCTGCAGTCCTGTGCGCAGGCGTTCTCGGATTGGCGGGCTGCTCCAGCGACAGCGCCGACAGCTCTGACAGCTCCGACGCCGCCAACGGTTCCGGCAGCGCCGACAGCGCCGCCAGCACCGGGCAGGCGATGAAGCCCGAACGCGAGTCCTCTTCCATCGCGCTCGCCGACGGCTACTGCCGCGCAAAAGAGGATAACTCCGACATGACGGCCTGCTTCGGCACCCTGACCAACTCATCGGCGGCCGAGATCACCGTCGAGTACTTCACCGCCCCCGACCTGAAGGGCGCCAGCACCGAGCTCCACGAAGTCATCGACGGCAAAATGCGCCAGAAGGAAGGTGGCTTCACCATCCCGGCGAACGGCTCTTTCGAGCTCGCCCCCGGCGGCGAACACCTGATGATCATGAACTACGCCGACCCGATCCAGGCCGGCGACACGTTGACGTTCAACCTCTCCCTGGGCGACGGTTCTGACTTCACCGCCGACTTCCCGGTGCGCGAGCAGCCGTCCGGTGAAGAGGACTACGCAGGCGGTGAGCACGATTCCCACGGGCAGCACAACTAGCCGCCTCGACCCCGGCACGCCCTCTCCCACCCGCCGCCAGTTCCTGCGCGGCGTCGGAGTCGCCGGCGCAGCGACCGCGGTTGCGGCGGGGGCGAGCGCTTGCGGGGATGAGGGTGGCGTCGATAAGCCTGCTGACGCGTGGCCCGGACAAGGAACCGCGGACGACAATGCGACGGTCGCGTTCGACGGTGAGCACCAGGCGGGAATTGCGACGCCGGAGCAGTCGTTCTGCAAGCTCATCGCGTTCACCGTCAAGGACGGTAAGAACACGCGGGAAGACATGGTGCGCCTCATGCGCCTGTGGACCGACGACGCACGACGCATGTGCGGCGGCCGCGCAGGGCTCGCCGACCTCGAGCCGGAGAACCTGCGCTCGACCGCGAACCTCACCATCACCGTCGGGTACGGCCGCAGCCTGCTCGACAAGCTCGGCCTCACGGGCGATGCGCCCGAATGGCTCGCGGACCTGCCCGAATACAGCCGCGACGAACTCCGCGATGAATGGTCCGGCGGCGATATCTGCCTGCAGATCTGCGCCGACGACCGCTTCACCGTCGCCCACGCTGCACGCTTCATGGTCAAAGGCGCGCGCAGCTACACGGACGTCGCATGGGTTCAAGACGGCTTCCTCCACGCCCGCGGCTCCATCCAGCAAGGCGAAACGCCGCGCAACCTCTTCGGCCAACTCGACGGAACCGGCAACCCGAGCATCGAGGAATTCGACGACGTCGTCTGGATCGACGACGGCCCCGCGTGGGTGAAGGGCGGGACGGCGATGGTGGTGCGTCGAATAGCAATGCTTCTCGACGAATGGGACATCCTCGACCGCCCCTCCCGCGAGGTCGTCTCCGGGCGGCGCCTCGACAACGGCGCCCCGCTGGGCGGCACCGACGAATTCGACGCGCCCGACTTGGAGGCGCGCGACGAGTACGGCTTGCCCGTCATCGACCCCAACTCGCACATGGCGCGCGCCAAGTCCGCCGACCCCACCGAGCGGATCTTCCGCCGCCCGTACAACTACGACATGCCGCCGGGCCCCGATTCCCGCGGCACGTCCAACGCGGGTCAGATGTTCATCTGCTTCCAAAAAGACCCGCGCACCCAGTTCAACTCCATTCAGCAAAGGCTCGATAGCGCTGACCGGCTCAACGAATGGATCACCCACATCGGCTCCGCCGTCTTCGCCGTCCCCCACGGCACCGCCGACGGCGAATACTGGGGGCAGGACCTCTTCGGCGCGCGCGGGTAGAGTTACCCCTCGATGAAATCGCTTTCCTTCGCGACCCTGTTCGCCGCGCTGTCCGGCTTCGTGGTGCTCTGGGTCGCATCCTGGTCCCTCGACGCGGGCACCCAGATGCCGCTGTTCCAGGCGTACTGGAGCTTATTCTTCGCGTCGGCCGGCTTCATCGACGGCATCACGCAGGAGACCACCCGCGCTGTCGCTTCCGCACGCGAACGCGGGGTGCGCGGGTCGGCGAGCCCGTGGCTCCTCGCCGGGATCGCTGCTGCGGCGGTCGCCGCGTTGACTCTGGCTGCCGGCGTCGCCGCGATGGGGCACCTTGTTCCGCCGACTCCCCGCCTGGCCACCGCCCTGCTGGTGTTCGGCCTGGGCAGCTATGTTTTTCAGGCTGTCCTCTCCGGCATCCTGAGCGGCGCAGGTCTGTGGAACCAGTACGCCGGCCTCGTCGCCCTCGACTCCGGGATCCGTCTCGTGCTCGCGTGCGTCGCCTGGGCCGCCGGTTGGGGTCTGCCCGCGTTCTTGGCCATCACTGTGATCGGCGCGGCTTCGTGGGTGGCGGTCCTGGCTTCGTCGGGGCAGGCCCGCGGCCAGATCCGCGCAGCCCTCGACGTCGACCGTGCGGTCTTCGTCCGCCGCGTCCTATCCGCCGTCCTGGCCACCGGTGCCTCCGCCCTACTGATCACGGGTTTCCCCGCCATGACCACCGCGGCGTTCGCCGCCGGTGCCGGGGCAGACATGGGCTCGGGCGTAGGCGCAGACGCGGGCACAGGCTCTGTCACTGGTGCCGCAGTCGCCGCCGTCAACCAGGCCGTCCTGCTGACCCGCGCCCCGGTGCTCGTCCCGCTGCAGCGCTTCCAGTCCGCGCTCGTGGTGCGTTTCGTGGAACAGCGCAGCCGCATCTATTCATCGCTGGCCGTCCCCATCGGCGCGATCCTCAGCGTCGGCTCGGTCGGCTTCGTGGCTGCGTGGCTGGTGGGGCCGTGGATCCTGCGGGCCTTCTTCCCGCCCGAGCTGTTCGTCCCCGGTGTCCCCCTCGGGCTGCTGACCTTCGCCTCCGCGATCATGGGTGCCCTCATCATCACGGGCACAGCGGTGTTGGCGCTGGAACAGCACACCTGGTACGTCGCCGGCTGGGTCACCGGCGCGGCCGCCGCCTTCGGCCTTCTCTTCGCGCTGCCTGCAACGCTCGGCACAGGGGTGACCGCCACTGTGATCCTTGCGCTCACTGTCGGGCCTCTCGTCGGCGCGGCAGTCCACCTGGCGGGGCTCGCGGGCGCAGCGCGCCATGCCTGACAGAGCCCCCCCAACTACGATGACCCCTATGACCCAGCCCCCGAAGTGCCCGCAGCATCCGCAGTCCTCCACCATGCTCGTCACCGGCGGCGCCGGCTTCATCGGCGCGAATTTCGTGCGCATGGTCGCCGACCGACAGCCGGAAACGAAGATCGTGGTGCTCGACGCCCTCACCTACGCGGGAAACGCGGACAACCTCGCAGGACTCGCCGGCACCGGCACGGGCCCAGGCCCAGACACGGGCACTGTGGAGCTGGTGGAGGGACGCGTGGAGGACGGGGGGCTCGTCGATAAGCTGTGCGCGGAGGCGGACACGGTCGTGCATTTCGCGGCGGAATCGCACAACGACAACTCGCTGCGCGACCCCTCCCCGTTCGTGCAGACGAACCTGGTGGGCACATTCACGCTGCTGGAGGCCGCACGCAAGCACGGCAACCGGTTCCACCACGTCTCCACGGACGAAGTTTTCGGCGACCTCTCCGTCGACGACCCAGCGCGGTTCACAGAGGAGACCCCGTACCGTCCGTCGTCGCCGTATTCCGCGACGAAAGCAGGGTCGGACCACCTGGTGCGGGCGTGGGTGCGCTCGTTCGGGATCAACGCGACGATCTCGAATTGCTCGAATAACTACGGGCCGTACCAGCACGTGGAGAAATTCATTCCGCGGCAGATCACGAACCTGCTCACGGGGCGTCCGGCGAAGCTGTACGGCACGGGCGAGCAGGTGCGCGACTGGATCCACGTCGACGACCACAACGACGCGGTCCTGACGATCCTGAACCGCGGCCGCAAAGGGGCGACGTACAACATCGGCGCCGACGGGGAGCATTCGAACAAGGAGATCATCGAGCTCATCTGCGAGCTGATGGGCGGCGAGTACGAGCACGTAGCCGACCGTCCGGGGCACGACCAGCGGTACGCGATGGACGCGTCGAAGCTTACGCGGGAGCTCGGGTGGCGGCCGCGGACGCGCTCGATGCGCGAGGGCCTGGAGCAGACGATCGCGTGGTACCGCGACAACGAGGCGTGGTGGCGCGGCGCGAAGGATGCTGTTGAGCAGGGCTACGCCGCGCGCGGCCAGTAGAGTGTTGGGCATGCCGGACACAAGCACGCCTATCGACGGCCTCACAGTCCACCGTCTTGAACTCCACAGCGACAACCGCGGGTGGTTCAAGGAGAATTGGGCGGGCACACCAACGCTGCGGGTGGAGCAGAACAACGTGAGCTTCAACGCGTCGCGGGGAGCGACGCGGGGGATGCACGCGGAGCCGTGGGATAAGTACGTGTCGGTAGCCACGGGGCGCGTGTACGGCGCGTGGGTGGACATGCGCGAGGGTTCGGAGACGTACGGTGCGACATTCGGTTGCGAGATCGGCCCGGATACGGCGGTCTTCGTGCCGCGCGGGGTGGCGAACGGCTTCCAGGCGCTCGAGGACTCCACGACGTACATCTACCTGTGCAATGCGCGCTGGTCGCCGGATGCTCGTTACGCGTTCTGCTCGTACAAGGAGATCGACTGGCCGCTCGAGCCCACAGAAGTTTCGCCCAAGGATCTCACCCATCCGCCGCTTATCGACGCCTCCCCTGTCCCTCCCCGCCGTCCCCTCATCCTCGGGGCGGACGGTCAGTTGGGCCGCGCTTTGCGGGCGCTGCTGCCCGACGCGGATTTCTGCGGGCACACGGACTTCGACCTGACCTGGCCAGCGGAGAAGATGCTCCAGGCACGCGATTGGTCGCAGTACTCGGCGATCATCAACGCAGCGGCTTTCAATGATGTCAACGGGGCTGAGACCGCTGAGGGCAGGACTGCTGCGTGGGAGGTCAATGCCCTTGGGCCGGCGAAGCTGGCGCAGGTCGCAAACCGGTTCGACCTGACATTGGTGAATGTTTCCACCGACTACGTCTTCGACGGCACGGCGGCCGAACACACCGAAGCTGAGGTGCCGAGTCCGTTGGGGGTGTACGGGGCGTCGAAAAGCGCGGGCGAAGCCGCAGCTGCGGCGGCACGCAAGCACTACATTGTGCGTACGAGCTGGGTCTTCGGCGACGGCGGCAATTTCATGGCCACGATGGCTCGGCTCGCGCGCGAGGGTGTCTCGCCGAAGGTGGTCAACGACCAGCGCGGCCGCCCGACATGGGCGGAGGACCTCGCACGCGGGATCGTGCACCTCCTCGAGACGGGTGCGGAGTACGGCATCTACAACATCACCTCCTCCGGCGATGCCGCCACGCGCGACGAGATCGCCATGGCCGTGTACGTCGCCACCGGTGCCGACCCGGCCGACGTCCACCCCGTCAGCTCCGCCGACTACCAGGCCGAGTTCGGCCCCGAAGCACCGCGGCCGGCCGAGTCCACGCTGACGCTGGACAAGATCGAAGCCACCGGGTTCACCCCGACGAACTGGCGCGTGGCACTCGCCTTGTACATCGGTTAGGCTGCTGGCCCCGCTAGAATCCCAACCATGAAGGGCATCATTCTCGCCGGCGGGTCGGGCACTCGGCTGTACCCGATCACCAAGGGCATCTCGAAGCAGCTCATGCCCATCTACGACAAGCCGATGATCTACTACCCGCTGTCTACACTGATCAGCGCGGGGATCCGGGAGATCCTGATCATCACCACCCCGGAGGACCAGGACGCGTTCAAACGCCTGCTCGGCGACGGCTCCTCCTGGGGCCTCATGCTCGACTACGCCGTCCAACCCTCCCCCGACGGCCTCGCCCAGGCCTTCATCATCGGGGAGGACTTCATCGGCGGGGACTCCGTCGCCCTCGTGCTCGGCGACAACATCTTCGATGGTGCTGAACTGTCCCGCCTCATGGGCGACGCTTACGACCCGGACGGCGGCGCCATCTTCGCCTACGAAGTCTCCGACCCTGAACGTTACGGTGTGGTCAGCTTCGACGAGCACGGCACCGCAACCGCCATCGAGGAAAAACCTGCCGAACCGAAATCCAATTTCGCGGTGGTGGGCCTGTACTTCTACGACAACGACGTGGTCGACATCGCCAAGACCATCACCCCGTCGGAGCGCGGCGAGCTCGAGATCACCAGCGTCAACGAGACCTACCTGCGCCGCGGCGACCTCAAGGTCCACCGGCTCCACCGCGGCGACGTGTGGTTGGATACCGGCACCATCGACTCCATGAGTGAAGCCAGCTCGTACGTCGAAGTGATCCAGAAGCGCACCGGCACCGTCATCGGCTCACCCGAAGTCGCCGCCTACCGCCAAGGCTTCATCGACGCCGCCGCCCTGGAAGACCTCGCCGAGCCGATGTTCAAATCCGGCTACGGCCACTACCTCATCGACGCAGCACGGGAGTGAACGTGAACAACCAACCCGAGCACAACGACCGGAGTGAGCTCCGCTCCGGTGCCGTCACCGTCCTCATGTCGGTCTACCGCAACACCACGGCCGAGGAGCTCGCCCACGCCCTGGACAGCATTGCCGCCCAGACACGCCCGCCGGAGAGGGTGCTGGTGGTGAAGGACGGGCCGGTGGAAGGGGACGTCGATAAGCTGCTGTCGTCCGTGGACACCGTGACGCTGCCCGACAACCGCGGACTCGGCATCGCGCTGCGCGCGGGACTGGCGGACGTGGACACGGAATACGTCGCCCGGCTCGACTCGGACGACGCCGCCTTCCCCGAGAGGCTGGAAAAGCAACTGGCCTTCATGGCCGCGCACCCCGAGATCTCCGTGCTCGGAACCGCCATGCAGGAATTCGACGGCGACTCCTTCGGCGGCGTGCGCCGCCTCCCCGAAAACAACGACGCGATCGCGCGGTACGTGAAAATCAACTCGCCCATGAACCACCCGTCGGTGCTCATGCGCGTCGCCGACATCCGCGACGTCGGGGGCTACCGCCCCATGCACAACATGGAGGACTACGACCTGTGGGCGCGCCTCATCGCCGGCGGCAAGAAACTCCACAACCTACCTGAACCCCTCACCTACTTCCGCGTGAACGACGCCCAGCTCAAACGCCGCACCACCCCCGAAACGCGGCGCGCCGAACGCGAAATGCAACGCGCGCTCATCAGCTATGGGCTCATCTCGCAGCCGCGCGCCGCCGCGAACTACCTCGCCCGCAACCTCTACCGCGCCCTCCCCTTGAGCGCGATGCGGCGCGTTTACTCCCGCTTATTCCACCGCGGGGACTAGAGTTCCGTTCATGACCCAGCAGCGCCCCTTCGACGACACATGGCTCGTCGTACCCTGCTACAACGAAGGACCCGTCATCGGGGATGTGCTGCGGAACGCCCTGCAGACCTTCCCCAATATCGTCGCCGTCAACGACGGCTCCGCCGACAACTCCGCCGCCGACATCCACGCCGCTGGCGCGCACCTGGTCAACCACCCAGTCAACCTCGGCCAGGGCGCGGCGATCCAGACAGGTGTCGAGTACGCGCGGGCGCAGCCGGGAGCGAAATACTTCGTCACCTTCGACGCCGACGGGCAGCACCAGGTGCACGACGTCGTGCGCATGGTGGAGAGGCTCAGGACGGAACCGGTGGACATCATCGTCGGCACGCGTTTCGCCGACGGCTCCGGCACCGACAACGTCCCCTGGATCAAGCGCATCGTGCTCAAAACCGTCGTGTTCCTGTCCCCGCGCAACCGCAAGCTCGGGCTCACCGACGCCCACAACGGTCTCCGCGCCTTCAACTCCAAAGTGGCATCCGAGATGAATATCCGCATGAACGGCATGTCCCACGCCTCCGAGATCGTCACCATGATGGACAAACAGAACTGGCGCGTCGCCGAGGAACCCGTGGACATCCTCTACACCGACTACTCCATGTCCAAGGGGCAGTCGCTGGTCAACGGCGTGAATATTCTCGCCGACGGACTCGTCGCCAGGAGGCTCCCATGATCCAGATTCTCTTGCTGATCGCCGCGACAGTATTAGTCCTGTACTTCTTCACCAACCGCAAAAAGGCCAACGTGAAGGCGTGGGTGAAACTCGGCTTCCTCGTCCTGGTGATCGCCGCGGTGTGGGCGATTCTGCGACCCGACGACCTGACCATCCTGGCGCAATGGCTCGGAGTCGACCGCGGCACCGACCTGATGCTGTACACGCTGATCATCGCGTTCTTCTTCACCACGATGTCCACGTGGGTGCGATTCCGCGAGCAGGAGCTCCGCTACGCGCGCCTCGCCCGGGCGGTAGCCCTGCAGAACGCGGTGCCGCCGGCCGCCCCGGCACCGCTTCCGGGGGCACAGGGTGCGCAAGGTGCTCAAGGCCCCCAAGGCACCCAAGACACCCAGGGTACCCTGGATGCGCGTTCGCAGGGGCCGCAGCAAAATTAACGCAACAGCCGACTAAGCTTGGTGCCCATGAGCACGAACTCGAGCGAGGACAACAAGAACAGCCGCGGCGGGTCGAAGGTGCCCCCTGTGATGTGGGCTTTCACCGCCGTTCTGGCACTGGGCACCGGTGTGGGCGGCTACATCATCGGCGACCACCAGGGCCACGAGCGTGCCACGAACGAGATCGCCTCCGGACAGCACTTAGCCGATGACGCGTCCGCGCCAGTCACCGAGATCCCGGAGGATGCCAAGCCGGGCACCGAATTCACCGAGGCACAGGCCAACGAAGAAGCCGCCATGATTCACGGCCCGGGCGCGGAGGTCACCTCGCGCAAGGATATTTCCAATTCTGCCCGCCGCGACCCGAACGACCCGTTCGCAGTCGGCGCTGTGGACGCCCCGGTGGTCATCGCCGAGTTCACGGACTGGGACTGCCCTTTCTGCATCCGCCACACGGTCCAGACGGAGCCGGAACTGATGAAGGAGTACGTCGATAAGGGCTACGTGCGCATCGAGTGGAACGACATGCCGATCAACGGCGACTCGGCGGAAGCTGCCGCACGGGCCGGCCGTGCGGCCGCCGAACAGGGCAAATTCGCAGAGTACAAGGAGGCGTACTTCGCCGAAGCGGGCAAGGTGGACGGCCACCCGGGCTACGACATCGAGGACTTCGTGGGCTTCGCCGAAGCGGCGGGTGTGCCGGACATCGAGAAATTCCGCGCCGACGCCACCAGCGACAAATACGACAAGGCGCTCGACGAAGCCCTCGACTACGCGCAGGGCCTGGGCATCACGGGGACACCGGGCTTCATCGTCAACAACGAGTTCATCGGCGGCGCGCTGCCGATCGAGGACTTCCGCAAGGTCATCAACAGCGAGCTGAAGAAGACGGTCCAGAGCTAGGAACTGCGGCTAGTATCGGCGCCTAGTAGCCGCGCCGGATCCACTCCTCGAGGTGGGGCGCCTCCGCACCGACGGTGGTGCTGTCGCCGTGGCCGGTGCGCACTCGGGTCTCGGGCGGCAGGTCGAGAACCGACTTCTGCAGTGATTCGATGATGGTGTCGAAGGAGGAGAAGCTCCGTCCAGTCGCACCGGGGCCGCCTTGGAACAGGGTGTCGCCGGAGAAGAGTTCACCGGCTTCCTCGGCGTAGAGCACCACGGAGCCCGGCGAGTGGCCGGGGGTGGACAGAACTTTGAGTTCGGTGCCGGCGATGGTGAAGATCTGGCCGTCGGAAAGCGGCTCGAAAGGTTCTTGCGGGTTCGCCTCGCCCCAGAGCATGTCGTCGCCGGGGTGGAGGTAGACGGGGGCGTCGACAAGCTTGCTCAAAAGCGGCGCGGCGTCGACATGGTCGTTGTGGCCGTGGGTGGCGACGATGCCTGTGACCTTCCGGTCCCCTACGGCTTTCGCGATTGCTTCGGCGTCGTGCGCGGCGTCGATGATGAGGACCTCGGAGTCGTCGCCGACGATCCAGACGTTGTTGTCCACTTCCCATTCGCCGCCGTCGAGCTTGAACAGGCCGGAGGTGACTACGTTCTCGATCTTCATGGTGCTCCTTAGAGTTCGACGACAGAGCGCAGCACGTCGCCCTGCTTCATTTTGGTGAAGGCGGATTCGATGTCGCCGAGGCCGATGCGTTCGGAGACGAATTCCCCGAGCGGGAACCTTCCGTCGAGGTGGAGGTCGACGTAGGTGGGGAAGTCGCGTTCGGGCAGGCAGTCGCCGTACCAGGCGGGCTTGATGGAGCCGCCGCGCGCGTAGAGGTCGATAGCGGGGATGTCCACGTGGTCGGTCTGGTTGGGCACGCCGACCATGACCATGCGCCCGGCGAGGTCGCGGGAGTAGAACGCTTGCCGCCAGGTGGGCTGGATGCCGACGGCATCGATGGTGACATCGGGGCCGTAGCCGCCGGTGAGTTCGCGGACGCGGTCGATGACCTCGTCTTCGCTCATGTCTTTACTGCAGAGCGCGTCGGTGGCACCGAAACGCTCAGTGGCGGCATCGCATTTGCGCTTGTCGACGTCCACCGCCACCACCTTCCGCGCCCCCGCCAGAGCGGCGCCGGCGACGGCGGCCAAGCCGACTCCCCCGAGGCCGAAGACGGCGACAGTCTCGCCACGCTGGATGTCGCCGGTATTCACCGCGGCGCCGAGGCCCGCCATGATGCCGCAGCCCAGAAGCCCTGCGGCGGCGGGGTCTTCATCGGGGTTCACCTTGGTGCACTGCTTTTCGTGCACGAGGGTTTTCTCAGCGAAGGAGCCGATGCCGAGGGCGGGTGTGAGGGGCGTGCCGTCGCCAAGCGTCATGCTCTGCGAGGCGTTGTGGGTGGCAAAGCAGTTCTTCGTGTCGCCCTTGCGGCACGCGCGGCATTCGCCGCACACCGCACGCCAGTTGAGCACGACGAAATCGCCGGGGGCGACGTGCGTGACGTCTTCTCCGACTGTCTCGACGGTGCCGGCGGTTTCGTGGCCGAGGAGGAACGGGTACGCGTCCTCGATATCGCCGTCGCGGTACGCCAGGTCCGTGTGGCACACACCGGTGGCCTGGACCTTCACAACGACATCGTTGGGACCCGGGGCGGGGATCACGATATCCGCGATCTCCACCTCGGCGCCCTTCTCGCGGGCGATGACGCCCTTGACTGTTTGCTCGGTTTGCTGCTCGCTATTCGTCATGCCTCCGAGCGTAGGGAAATCTGCGCTAGGACGCTGCGAGGAGGCCTGCCAGGCGGGCGTGGCCGCGCTGCGTCACGTGGATCGGCATGTTGCCGGGGCCAGCGTAGAAGTCGATGAGACCGGCGAATTCGCGGTCCTCGTCGCGCGCGCACATGCCGTTGTTGCGGGTGCCCGGCTTGAAGTCGACGAACTGGGTGCCGGTGGCTTTCGCGAGGTCCACGTTCATCCACTGCGCGAGATCCTCCCAGTAGCGCACCTCCGGGATCGGGGTGGCATCGTACATGTTCGGGCCGACGTGGAAGAGGCAGACGCGGTCGCCGCCGGTGATCGTCGGGTAGCCGACGATCTGGATGCGCGCGTTCGGCGCAGCGCGGCGGATCTTGTCCACCTGCGGGCGCATGAAGTTGACGTAGTCGCGGCGGATCTTCTTCGGGTCTTCGCCGCGGTGATTGTAGGTGTCGTTGAAGCCGACCTGCAGGACGACGCGCTTGGTGTTTCTGTCGAGGCCGCGCTCGCGCACAGCGCGGTCGATCTGGGTGACCACGTTCGGGCCGCGGGAGATGGTCACAGCACCCGGGCAGGAGAAGTCGCGGGGCTGGAGACCGAGGCGGCGGGCGGCCTGCTTGCCGAAGTTGTTGCCGCTCGTGGGGCACCAGCGTGCCGGGTCGGACTTACCGTTCGGGTGCGTGCCGACGCGGGCGCTGAGGTATTCGAGCGACGGGGCGTCGGCGACGACGGAATCGCCGAAGATAACCATGTTGCCGTTGTCGGCGTGAGCATTCGGGGTGGCCGGCCCGGCGACGATTCCGACGCCCATCAAGGCGGCGACAACGAAGGCGGTGACGCGGCGGCGGGTGTGGGTGAGCATCATCCATCTACTTTCTGCTGGTCGGTGTGGTTGACGGGAGGTGTTTTTCACAGGCGGCGCAAATGGCCTCACAGTTAAGTGGTCGGATTTTCCGAAGTGTATGTTACACAACCAATTACCACACAGGCCGCAATAACCTCATTGTTAACTCTGTTCACTAGTTTTTGGGTTGGGTCTAACAAAATATCCCTGTCAAAACGATAACAGTGTGATACCCCTAGCACCAGGAATTGAGCGGAGCACGTTTTCCGCGGCCGCCGCCCGACCCCGACAGCGAAGGACACACACGCAACCATGGCGAATCAAAGCAGCTACTCCCCCATCCAGCGCGTGGGCGCCTTCGCAGAGCTGGCGTCGCTGATCGTGCAGCGCCGCATCGTCAGCTTCGAGGGTGGCCCGGGCGTTTTCCTCCGTGGCTTCGGCGATCTGCCGCGCTGGGGCATCACCGCCGCCCGCGAGGTCGAGCAAGGCGCACGCTGCTGCCCGGAACGCACCGCGCTTATCGACGACTCTGGCCTCCTCACCTACCAGCAACTCCGCGACACCTCCCGCAAGCTGGCCCGGTGGCTGCTCAAGCACAAGCGCGACGCTAGCCTGCGTGAGCTGCGCATCGGCATCATGGCGCGCAACGGCCGCCACTTCGTCATTCCTTTCGCAGCCAAGAGCTACGCCGGCGGCGCCGCCTTCCTGCTCAACATCGGCTCCTCCCCGGAACAGCTCGCGGGCTGCATCGAGGAAAACGACATCAACGTCTTGTTCGTCGACGCCGAATTCGCCGACCGCCTCCCGGCCGATCACCCGGCCATGGACGGTGTGGCTGTGGTGTGGGGGTATGGAGGGGAAAGTGAGGGAAGCGTCGATAAGCTGCTTGCCTCTGATGCTGACCTGCCGACACTTCCGCTCCTCCCGACTCAAGGCGACATCGTCCTGATGTCCTCGGGCACGACCGGCGTGCCGAAGGGCATTTTGCGCAATGAGCCGAAGATGCCGTTCGTGCTGACCGGGCTGCTATCCGCCGTGCCGTGGTACGCGAACCAGACGGTGCTGCAATCCGCGTCGATGTTCCACACGTGGGGCTGGGCGACGCTGCTGGTGGGGCTTGGTTCACGCTCCACGATTGTCACGCAGCGTGAATTCGACCCGGCGACCGCAATGAAGCAGATCCAGGACTTCCGCGTCGACGGGCTCATCTCGTCCCCGATCTTCTACAAGCAGATGCTCGATCTGCCCGAAAACGAGCAGTGGGACACCTCGACGCTCAAGTGGATCGCCTCGTCCGGCAACGCACTGACCCCCGATGTCGTCGCGCGCGTCCACGAACGCTTCGGCCCCATCCTGGCGAATATTTACGGCTCCACCGAACTCTCGCTCGCCACCGTGGCCACCGCCGACGATATCGTCGCGCACCCCACCGCCGCGGGCCGTGTCGTACCCGGCAGCACAATCAAGCTTTACGACGACTCCGGCAACGAAGTCCCCCAAGGCGAACCCGGCCGCATCTTCCTCAACAACGAGACCGCGCTGAAGGGTTACTCCAACCCCGAGACTCCCCTAGTCATGATCGACGGCCTGATCGAAATGGGCGACCGCGGCTACTTCGACGAACTCGGGCGCCTCCACGTGCTCGGCCGCAACGACGACATGCTCATCATCGGCGGCGAGAACGTCCACCCCCAGTCCGTCACCGAGACCCTCGAACCGATGCCCGGCGTCGCCGATGTCTACGCGGGCGGCGTCGCCGACGAAGACACCTTCAAACGCATCGCCGTCTGGGTCGTCCGCTCCGACGACGCCGCCGGCCGCTCGCTCACCGCCGATGCTGTTCGCGACTGGATCCGCGACAAACTCGCCCACCACTCCATCCCCCGCGACGTCAATTTCGTCGACTTCCTGCCCCGCAACCCAACCGGCAAAATCATGCCGCGGTTCCTCCCCGAATCCCGCCGCGGCAACTAGCCGCAACCAGCTGAGCTGCCCGCGGGTTCGGCGGCGGGGGGCAGCGTATAGTTTGGGAAGTTCGTGAACTAGAGCACACTTGCCCCATACGCAAAGGAGCACCCGACAGTGGCCCACTTCTCTGCCCGCCAGCTGAAGAATTTCATGCAGTTCTGGCCCCCGCTTTTCGGCGCCGGCGTGAAAATCAAGGAATTCACCGACGACGGCACCCGCGTCGTGGTCACCCACAAGCCGAACATGCTGACCAAAAACGCCATGGGCGTCGCCTTCGGCGGCACCATGTCCGCCATGACCGACCCGTTCTTCATGCTCGCCTCCATGCACCGGTTGGGCAAGGACTACAAGATCTGGGACACCGCCGGCGAAATCCAATTTGTGAAGCCCGGCCGCGGCACACTCACCGCCGACATGCGCATCCCTAACGAGACCTACGAGCTCATCAAGGAGAAGACCGCCGGCGGCGAGAAGTACCTCCACTGGTTCGACGTCGACATCGTCGACGAAGAAGGCGACACGGTCGCGCACGTGCGGCGCCAGGTGTACTACCGCCTGAACCAAAAGAATTAACCCCAGCTCTGGTGAGTTGGGGTTTCGGTGGAGCCGCCTGCGAGAATCGAACTCGCGACCTTCTCATTACGAGTGAGATGCTCTACCGACTGAGCTAAGGCGGCCGGACCAGCGCACATCTTAGGACGCGTCTAGTTCCGAGGGGATAGCTTAATCGACGAGCGCGCCGCAGCAAAAACCGCGGATAGGAATACTGTTACGGTCAGCTGACGTCGCAGGCCCTGCGGATGCGGCCGAGCATGCCGTTGAACGCGATGACGGGCAGCACGGACTGGTCGAGGCGCTCGCGGCACTGCGCGATGGCGTCGAGGCATTCGGTGAGGCCAGCAAGGTCGACGCGGCCGGCGATCTCCCGCGACAGACCCTCGTAGTCCGGGTGGATGAGTTCAAGCCCGCTCTCAGCGCCGATGACCATCGCGTCGCGGTAGATGCCGGCGAGGTCAACGAGAGTGAGGTCTAAAACGTCGCGGAGCCGGCGCGTGCCGCGGGCTTTTTGCTTGGCTTCGAGCTCCTTCAGCGACCCGGACGCGCCCTTCAGCGCACGCGCCGCACCCTTGCCTTTCGCGCCCATGCCGAGGGCGTTTTCGAGTTTGACGCGCTCTTCCTCGTCGGCTTCGGCGTAGGCGTCTTTCGCTTCGGCGTCAGCGGATTTCACCAGGGCGGCGACGGCTTGAAATGCCTGGTCGCCGTGGAAGACGAGCTCTGCGAGGTTGATCGCGCTCGCACGCCTGCGCTGCGCTGCCTCGCTGCGCACCAGCCGTCGCGCACGCCCGACATGGTGCAGCGACGTCGCGGCCGCCAGACGCGCATCAGCTTCGGAGGCGCCTTCCTCGCTCATCAACAAACGCACAATTTCGCTTGTCGACGGTGCCGGCACATACACATGCCTGCACCTCGACCTCAGTGTGGTTGAGAAATCCTCCGGATCTGTGGAGGGGGCGCACATAATGATCACGGTGGATTCGGGAGGCTCTTCGACGGTTTTGAGGAAGGCGTCGGCCGCAGCCGTCGAAAAGCGGTCCGCGTCGTCGATGACCACGACCCGCCACTTCGCCACTGACGGCAACCGGGCGGCCTGCTGGATGATCCCGCGCACCGTCTCCACCTTGATGCCCAACTCCTGCGGAACGATGTGGACGACATCCGTGTGCGAGCCCGACAGCGCATCGCGGCACGCCTGGCAGCGCCCGCACCCGATCTCGTCGGGGTCGGTGCACATGAGCGCCGCGGCGAACGCGAGCGCTGACGTAGAGCGCCCCGCCCCCGGCGGACCCGTGAACAGCCACGAATGGGTCATCGCGTGCGGGTCGGAGCCCTCCACCCCGCGGGCCGCGGCAGCCGCCGCCATGATCACGGAACGGACCGTGGGAATGTCCGCGAGCCGGTCGGACACGCTGCGGAAAGGCGTGTTCCCGGCGGGGTCTGAGGGGGTCGTCGGCGCAGTCACGCGTCCTAGCCTAGTGGGGCACCCCGACCACGGCGCACGCGGCGGAAAACAGGTCGGGCATCACGCATTGCGACTATTGAGACTATTGCGACAGCAGGCAACGTAGAGTAGTGCAACGTGAAGAACTTCTGGCACGGACTCCGGTGGCTCATGGGAACCCCATGGCCCCTGTACGCATCCGTGCTGCTGTTCACCAACGTGGCGAGCGCCATCGCGATCATGGCCTTCGTCCGCTATCTCATCCCCATGCCGGAAGCGCGCGAACTCGGCAAAGTCGCCGCCGGTTTCGCCCCGGTGGGCATCCTCTACCTGGTCTTCGCGGTCTTCATCGGCGGCCTCGTGTCGTACCTGCTCTTCAGGTCTGTGCTGCTCTACCAGCGCAGGCCCGACGACTTCGACCCGTACGTGGTGCGCAACCTCGTGCTGCGCATCCCGGCACTGCAGACGCTCATCGTGGCCATCATCTGGTTCATCGGCATCCTCATCGCCACCGCCGCCGCGTCACGCGTCAACGGCAGGCTCGCCCTGGTCGTCGCCGTGTCCACGCTCATGGCTGGCCTGGTCACCTGCGTGCTCACCTATGTCCAGGCCGAACGTCTCGTCCGCCCCGTCGCGGCGAACACCTTGTCCAAGCGCTTCGCGGACACGACACTCGAGCCGCCGATCAAGCAGCGCCTGTACATGACGTGGTTCATGTCTTCCGGTGTGCCGCTGATCGGCATTCTGTTCCTCCTCGCGGCGCAGAGCAACGGCTTTTTCGGTGACACTGCGGGCGAGCTCATGCCGTCGGTGTCCGCGCTAGCGCTCACCGCCATCGTGACCGGCATGGCCGGCACCGCCTTCGCCACCATGAGCGTCGTCGACCCCATCAAGGAGCTGCAGGAAGCCATCAACCGCGTCCGCCGCGGCGAGACCGACACCCAGGTGGATATCTACGACGCCTCCGAGCTCGGCGTCCTGCAGGCCGGCTTCAACGAGATGATGCGCGGCCTGAACGAGCGCCAGCGCGTCCGCGACATCTTCGGCCAGTACGTCGGCAGCGAAGTCGCCCAGAAGGCCCTCGAGGAGCAGCCGGAGCTGGGCGGCGAGGACCGAAAGGTCGCGGTCGTGTTCATCGACGTCATCGGCTCGACCAACTTCGCGGTGAACCACACTCCGGAGGAAGTCGTCGACGCCCTCAACGAATTCTTTGAGATCGTCGTCGATGTCGTCCACCGGAACAAAGGCGTGATCAACAAATTCGAGGGCGACGCCGCCCTCGCCGTCTTCGGTGCACCACTCGCCGTCACCGACTCCACCTCCCACGCCCTCACGGCGGCCCGTGAACTGCGCCAGGAGCTCGACGGGTTGGAGTTGGACGCCGGCATCGGTGTCGCCTCCGGCCACGTCGTCGCCGGCCACATCGGCGGCCAGGACCGCTTCGAGTACACCGTGATCGGCGATGCCGTGAACACCGCGGCCCGGTTGACGGAGTTGGCCAAGGACTCCCCCGGCCGCGTCCTGACGAACCTGTCCACGCTCAAGGGCGCCAACGAGATCGAGAAAGCACGCTGGACCGTGATGAAGTCGATCGAGCTGCGCGGCCGCAACAAGATGACGCAGCTGGCCCGCCCTGTCCGCGCGACAATGGCGGACAAGTACTAGACGCGCCCCTCCTTACGCCCACACCCCGCCGCCGTGGAAGCGGGGCGCGGCGCTACTTCTTCCGCGAGCCAGCCTTGACCACGCGCTTGGTGGTTTGCGGCGGCTTCTTCGCCGCACGCTTGGCAGTCTTTTTTGCCGTTTTCTCAGCTGACTTCTTGGTCGCCTTCTTCCTGGTGGCTTTCTTCTTGGCGCCTCCTGCGCCTTCCTCGGCCTCGCGGGCGCGGCGGGCGGACAACAGCTCGTTGGCGCGCTGGTCGGTCATGGTCTCCGGGGTGTCGCCGCGCTGGAGGGACGCGTTGGTCTCGCCATCGGTGACGTACGGTCCGAAGCGGCCGTCCTTCACCATCATAGGCTTGCCGGAGACGTCGTTGTCACCGAGCATCTTCAGCGGCGGCTTGGCGGCAGCACGGCCACGGCGCTTGGGCTCCGCGTAGATACGGCGTGCCTCGTCGAGCGTGATCGAAAAGATCTGCTCCTCGGAGGCCAGGGAACGTGAGTCGCTGCCCTTCTTAAGGTAGGGGCCGTAGCGGCCGTTCTGGGCGGTGATCATCTCGCCGTCGGCCGGGTCCTCGCCGACTTCGCGTGGCAGGGACAGCAACTTCAGGGCTTCCTCCAGGGTGACCGAGGACGGCTCCATGGAGGAGAAAAGGGAGGCGGTGGAGGGCTTGAGTTGCTCGTCGATAAGCTGCTCGGTGCGCTTCGCCTTCTGGTTGGCCGCGGTCTTGGTCTCCCAGTTCTTGGCGCGCTTTCCCTCGGCTGCGCGCTGGGCATCCTCCTCGGCGCGCTCGGCGGCGATGATCTCCTCAGCGCGGGCCTCCGCTTTGGCGCGCTCGTCGTCGCGCACGAGCTCCGTGACATACGGGCCGTAGCGACCCTCCTTGGCCACGACGGTGCGTCCGTTGGCGGGGTTCTCCCCCAGCTCGCGGCCGGTCGGCGGGGTGGCGAAGAGCTTCTCCGCCATCTCCTCGGTGACCTCGTCCGGGGTGGTGGACTCGGGCAGGTTGGCGCGCTGGTACTCGGGCTCCCCCTCGGCAGTCGTGCCCACCTGGCGCTCCAGGTACGGGCCGTAGCGGCCAACACGGACATAGACCGGGCGGTCCTGGTCGTCGCGGAAAAGCTCGAGGGAGTTCACGCGGCGGGCATCGATGGATTCGAGGTTGTTCTCGATGATCGCCTTCAAGCCGCCGCGGCGCGCGATGGCCTCTGCGGTGGTCTCGTCGGCATCGGCGTCGCCGAAGTAGAAACCCGTCAGCCACTGTGTGCGGTTCTCGTTGCCCTGGGCGATCTCATCGAGCTCGTCTTCCATGGAGGAGGTGAACTCGTAGTCGACGAGGGCGTCGAAGTTCTGCTCCATGAGTCCCACGACGGAGAATGCGACCCACGTCGGCACCAGGGCGTTGCCGCGCGGAGCGACGTAGCCGCGGTCCTGGATGGTCTTGATGATCGACGCGTACGTCGACGGACGCCCGATACCGAGCTCCTCCATCTTCTTGACCAGGCTGGCCTCGGTGTAGCGTGCCGGCGGGTTCGTGGAGTGGCCGTCGGCGGTGACATCCTGGGCGGTGAGTGCATCGCCCTCCGCGAGCTGCGGCAGATGCTTTTCCTTGCTGTCCTGGTTGTCGGAGTAGGCGCGCAGCCAGCCCGGGAAGGTGATGGTGCGGCCGGAGGCGGACAGTTCGACGTTCTCGCCGGAAGTCGCCGCGCCCGCGATCGTCGCGGTAACCGAAGTGCCGCGGGCGTCTTCCATCTGGGAGGCGACGGTGCGCTGCCAGATCAGCTCGTAGAGTTTGAATTCCTCAGCGTCCAGTGAGCGGGCGAGCTCGCCGGGAGTGGCGAAGCGTTCGCCGGCCGGGCGGATCGCCTCGTGCGCCTCCTGGGAGTTCTTCACCTTGCGGTCGTAGCGGCGCGGGGCGTCGGTCACGAAATTGGCACCGTAGAGTTCCCGGGCGGCCGAGCGCGCGGCGTCGAGCCCCTGCTTGGACAGGGATGTCGAGTCCGTACGCATATAGGTAATGTGGCCGTTTTCGTACAAGCGCTGCGCAATGCGCATGGTGCGGGCCGACGTGAAGTGTAGTTTTGCACCGGCGGCCTGCTGCAGCGTCGAGGTCATGAACGGCGGGTACGGCCGGCGGGTGTACGGCTTGGACACCACGCCGGTGACTGTCATGTCTTGGCCGGTCAAGGCATCCGCGAGGGAGCGGGCATCCTGCTCATCGACCACCACGAGCTCGTCATTTTTGAGTTTTCCGCGGTCGTCGAAGTCTTTGCCCTGGGCGATGCGGGAGCCGTCGATAAGCGTGAGCTTGGCGTCGAAGGTCTCGCCAGAGCGTTCAAGCGAGGCGGTGAGGTCCCAGTATTCCGCGGGGATGAACGCCATGCGCTCACGTTCGCGCTCCACAATGACGCGCGTGGCCACGGACTGCACGCGGCCGGCGGACAGGCGCGGCATGACCTTCTTCCACAGCACGGGGCTGACCTCGTAGCCGTAGAGGCGGTCGAGGATGCGGCGCGTTTCCTGCGCGTCGACGAGGTCCATGTCCAGCTCGCGGGTGTTCTCCGCGGCCTCGCGGATCGCGGATTCGGTGATCTCGTTGAACACCATGCGCTCGACGGGCACTTTCGGCTTGAGCACCTCGAGCAGGTGCCACGCGATCGCCTCGCCCTCGCGGTCCGGGTCTGTCGCGAGGAGGAGCTTGTCGCTCTTTTTCAGCTTGGCTTTAAGGTCCGTGACCTTCTTTTTCTTGTCCGCGCTGACCACGTAGATCGGCTGGAATTCGGCCTCCGGGTTGACGCCGAGCTTCGCCCACGGCTCCTTCTTGTATTTCGCGGGAATGTCCGCAGCGCGGCCGGGAAGATCGCGGATGTGGCCCACAGACGCCTCGACGAAGTAGCTATCACCCAGGTACTTCTGGATCTTCTTCGCCTTCGTCTGCGACTCCACAATGACCAGGGTCTTGCCCTGTCCGTTCTGCTCAGCCACGCCGGGTGACTCCTTAAATATTCGCGTCAACGATTCTCTCAAAGACAACTACCACTATTTTCGCGGCGGCGTAAACGAGGGGTAGCGCTTTTTCGCTTATCGACGTTAACACTGCCCACCCCCAACCACTCCCGCCCCACTACACTTTCCGCAAGAGGTCACGTCTGCCCCGCACCCGCGTTCGGGGCCGGCACGGTACGAAAACGGGAAGGATTAGCCGCTGTGAGTGGAGTAGTGGACTCGCTGGTCGCATTCTTGGAGCAGCTCATGACCACCCCGTTCTTCTACCCGCTGCTGAGTCTGTTGATCAGCGTTGATGCGCTGTGCCCGCTGGTGCCGTCCGAGACTGTCCTCAACTTGGCCGGCGCTTTTTCCGGCTCTCAAGGCATTCCGGATGTGCGGTGGATTTTCGGTGCCGCGGCGATCGGAGCGATCATCGGCGACAACCTGTGCTTCATGCTGGGCGGCAAACTCATCCGGGTGGTCAACCAGCTCGACCCCGAGTCGCGCGCCGGCAAGACCATCGAGTGGGTGCGCGCCAACCAGAACAAGCGGGCGGGGGTGACCATCATCGTGGCGCGCTTCCTGCCGTGGGCGCGCTGGGTGGCCACAATTGTCCTGGGTTCGGTGCGCTACAACTGGTTCTTGTTCTTCATTTACGACACGATCGGCGTCCTGCTCTGGGTCACCATCGGCGTCGGTGTCGGCTACGTCGGCGGCTCCATCCTCTCCGACTTCCCTCTGCTGGCCATGCTGGTGGGTGTGACCTTGGGCTCCTTGGTCGGCTTCGCCATCCAGAAGCTGCAGTTGCGTTTTGCGGAGTGGAACGACGTGCGGCGGGGCACGTCCGTGATTTAACAGCGCAACCCCGGCCCCTCCCCCGTTCAAAGGGGTGGAGGAGCCGGGGTTGTGCGGGACGTTTATTAGGTGTTAGAGCGCGCGCACCTGCTGTGCCTGCGGGCCCTTGCTGCCTTCGCCGATCTCGAATTCGACCTGCTGGTTCTCCTCGAGGGTGCGGAAGCCGCTGCCCTGGATCTCCGAGTAGTGGACGAAAACGTCGGCGGAGCCGTCGTCAGGAGCGATGAAGCCGAAGCCCTTTTCGGCGTTGAACCACTTCACTGTTCCAGTAGCCATTGTGATCAAACCTTTCGTGATTTCCGGCCTGTGCCGGTTGTTCGCGGTCGTGCTGGCAAAACTCGCGAGCACCCCGTGAAAGGCGCACACAAAATCTGCGACCACTGATTATCTTGCCATGATTTATGCTTTTACGTCGGACTTAATTTACGCGGGGAGGGAGATCGCATGCCGCACAGCGGATCCGGCGGTTTCGCCGATGAGCTCATCGACGGCCTCGCCCGCGCTCTCCCGTCGGGAACGCTCACGCATGTGCGCACTGTCGCCGCGCAGCTCTCGCGGACGGCACCGTGGCCGGACTGGGTCGACGAAGACTTAAAGAACACGCTTATCGACGCCTCCATCCCCCACCTCTACATCCACCAGCGCCAATGCGCCGACTTGGCCTGGGAAGGCCGGGACGTCGTGGTGGCGACAGGCACGTCGTCAGGCAAGTCCCTGGGCTACCAGCTACCCGTGCTGAGCACGCTCGCGGACGACCCCACTGCGTGCGCTTTGTACATCACCCCCACCAAGGCCCTGGGGTCCGACCAGCTGTTGGCGGTGAGCAACCTGATCAAAGGCCACCCCCGGTTGAGCGGCCCGAAAGGCATCAACCCGACGCCCTACGACGGCGACACCCCCACCGAGGCGCGGTCGACGATCAGGGAAACCACCCGCTTCGCCTTCACCAACCCCGATATGCTGCACGCCGGCATCTTGTCCTCCCACGTGCGGTGGGCGCGGTTCATGCGCCACCTGAAATACGTGGTGGTGGACGAATGCCACACCTACCGCGGGGTGTTCGGGGCGAATGTGGCGCTGGTGCTGCGCCGCCTCGACCGCATCGCGCGAGCCTACGGGGCGCGCCCCACATTCATATTCGCCTCCGCCACCGCGGCGGACCCGGCGGCGCACGCGGCGAGGCTGTGCGGACGGGAGGTGACCGCCGTGACGGAGGACGGGGCACCCACCGGCGAGCGCACCTTCGCCTTGTGGGAGCCCGGCTTCATCGAGGGCGCCGAGGGCGAGAACGGGGCACCGGTGCGCCGCGCCGCCACCACCGAGGCGGGGGCGATGATGGCGGACCTCGTCGCGGCGGGTGCCCGGACGTTGACCTTCGTGAGGTCCCGGCGCGCCAGCGAGACCGTTGCGATGCGCGCCTCCGAAGATCTCGTGGCAGCCGGGCGCGCCGATTTCGCCCGCCGAATCGCCTCCTACCGGGCGGGCTACCTCGCCGAGGACCGGCGGGCGCTCGAGCGTGCCCTGGACAACGGCGACCTGCTGGGCATGGCCACGACGAATGCGCTGGAGCTGGGCATCGATGTCGGCGGCTTGGACGCGGTGGTCATGGCCGGGTTCCCGGGCACCGTCGCATCGTTCCGGCAACAGGCCGGCCGGGCGGGGCGCCGCGGGCAGTCGTCGCTAGTGGTCATGATCGCCCGCGACGAGCCCATGGACACCTACCTGGTCCACCACCCCGAAGCTCTATTGGACAAAGCGGTGGAGAACAGCGTTTTCGACCCCGCCAACCCGTATATTCTCCGTGGTCATGTCTACTGCGCCGCCGTGGAGAAACCGCTCACGGAGGCGGATATGGAGGAGCTGGGGGCGGGGGATGTCGTCGACAAGCTGGAAGCTGACGGTCTGCTGCGCAAGCGTGCGCGCGGCTGGTTCGCGGTCCCCCAGCTCACGGGGCCGATCTCGCCGGAGACCGCCCACGGCTCGGTATCGTTGCGCGGCGGGACCGGCGAGCAGGTCATGATCGTCGACGCGACAGACGGCCGCCTGCTCGGCACCGTCGATTCCGCGCGCGCGATGTCGCAGGTCCACGACGGTGCCGTGTACATCCACCAAGGCGAGTACTTCATCACCGACGAACTCGACCTGGACAACTACGTCGCGCTCGCGCACCCGGAAGTGCCCGATTACAGCACCACCGCACGCTCGACGACCGACATCGCAATTATCGGCGAGGCCCACGCCCGCTGGAACCCGTCGCCCGGACTGTGGGTGGCCAGCGTCGACGTCGAGGTCACGGACCGCGTCACGGGCTACGTGGTCACACTCGCCGACGGCACCACCTCCGAGCACATCCCCCTCGACCTGCCCGAGCAGAAGCTTCTCACCCGCGCCGTCGCCTACACCATCGACCCGTTGGCCCTGGAGAAGATGGGGGTGACCGCCGGCGACACCCCCGGCACCCTGCACGCCGCCGAGCACGCCGCCATCGGCCTGCTGCCCCTGTTGGCCACCTGCGACAGGTGGGATATCGGTGGGGTGTCCACCGCCCTGCACCCCGAAACCATGCTGCCGACCGTGTTCGTCTACGACGGCCACCCCGGCGGCGCCGGCTTCGCCGACGAGGGCTACGACCGCTTCCACGAGTGGATCTCCGCCACGTTCGAGGCAGTGAAGTCCTGCGGCTGCGCTGCCGGCTGCCCCTCGTGCGTGCAGTCGCCGAAATGCGGGAACGGCAACCAGCCCCTAGACAAGGCCGGAGCGCTGAAGCTCCTCGGCGCACTGGTGACCATGACTGCCGGAGCGGACACCGGAGCTTCCTAGATCGGCTCCGCCTTCGCCGGTGCTCCTGCCGCGCCCGTGACTGCCGGAGGTCATCCCTCCAGTCGGTTTCTTAAGTCAGCCCCGGTTTTGTCTAGATCGGTCCTGCTTTGGCAACCGCTTCTGACTTCCCCACGGTGGCGGAAACTACGACGTCTGCCCCGGTAATGGCGCACTGACCAAGCTCCGCCCCGTTGAGCTCCGCGGTCTGCCGCGCCGTTGAGCATGCGTCAGAACCGGCGTACACGGCAGTCGCCCCGGCGACCGCGGCGAGGTCAGCGGCGACCTGCGCGCGGTGCGTGTCCGCCGTTCTGCTCACCAACGCCGCGACGACCAGGGCCAACGCCACCACTGCGGCGATGATGCCTGCCGACGCGATGGTGGCGTAGCCGCAGTCGGACCCGCAGCGGGTTCGCCGAGCTCGCCGGACGAGCCAGGAACGCGCTGCGGTTGTCACGGTGCCTCCACGGGGAACGCGGCGGTGGCGCTCATCGCGCGCACCGGTGCCGGGACCTGCGCGGTCACCCGCACCACCCCGGCGGACTCCGAAACGGTGACGGTTACGCCATCGCGCGGCGGTTCGTACGGCACGCCGATGGCGTGCGACCGAGCGGCCGCACCGGCGATGTCCACCGCCGCGATATACGCACCCAACGTCGCGATCCCCGCCACGATCGCCGCCGCCACCGTGACCAGAACAGCCAGGGCGAGAGCGGCTTCGATGGTGACGGAGCCGCGGTCGTCGATAAGCGGAATGCGCCGTGACATGACGTTCTCCCTAGGACGGCTTGTTCGACAGCGCGTCGGTGATGATCCCCTCGATCGCGTCCACCACCCCGTTACCGTTGATGACCATGTAGAGCACCGCGGCAAGCGCCGCCGCGGCCAGGCTCCCCATGGCGTATTCGATGGTCGACATCCCGTCGTCCCTGCCCAGACGCGCCGCACGCGCGGCAGCTTCGATGTAGAGGCGGGTGATCTTCTCGTTGATGGACTCAGTGGTGTTCGTGATTGCTGCGGTCATTGTGTTTTCTCCTTGTGTGAATGCGTGTGCTTGTCGGCCTGTTGGCCTATTCCGGCTGTCGGTCTGTTTGGTCGCTAAATGGTGGTCGAGTGATTGCTGCGGTTGTGGTTGTGTTCCCTCCCCTCATTGCCCGCCGAACATCTGCGAGCCCAGACCGATGACCACGGGTGCAAGCCCGAGGACGAAGAAGGCCGGGAGGAAGAAGGCGGCGAGCGGAATGCTGATCAGGACCCCTGCGCGTTCGGCGGCTGCGGTCGCGTCGTCGGCGGCTTCCTCGCGGAGTGTTGCCGCGAGGCGGTCGCACCCGTCGGCAACGGCGGAACCGGATGCGTGGGACAACGCGACGAGCGACGCGAGCTCCCCGCACCCGGGCACCCCGTCCATGGCGGACCAGGCGCGTTCCGGTTCGACGCCGAGGTGGTGGAAAGCAACCACGCGGCGCCATTTCTCGGCGAGCGGTGAGGCCGCATCCTCCCCCGGTGCGCCCGGGGCACCGTAGCTGTCGGCCACTGCCTCGGCAGCGACGGGGACAGGCAACCCGGCGCGGAAACAGGCGGCGAACAGCTCGATGTCGCTGGCGATCCGGTGCCGGTCCGGTGGACCGTCGCGCGGGGTCTTGGAGCCGGCGGCGCCGCGGCCGCCGGCCGGCGGGGTGAAACGCCCGGCGACCGGGGCGGGAGGCACGGCGAGGGCGGCACCGAGCAGCACGGCGGTAGCGAATCCGGTCATCCGGCGGCCCTCCCGATGATGAATTGGGAGGTGTGGAACCCGGCGCAGACCAGCACCGTTCCGGCGAGCAGGAGCATACTGCCGAGCCCGCCGCCGGTGAGCAGCGCCACCGGCCGCGCACCCATGGCCTGCCCCATGAGGATTCCGGCCAGAGGCAGGACGGACAGGACAACGGCGGTGGCCCGCGGCCCGGCGAGCGCCGCCGAGGTGGCGTGGCGGTGACGCAGGGCGTTGTCGATGCGGGAGCGGGCGCTGTCCAGAAGGTCCGCCATGGGGATGCCGAGGCGGGCCGACAGGAGCCAGAGGCTCGCCGCGCCGCGGAGTTCAGCGGAGGAGGAGTCGGCGAGTGCGGCCGCACCGGTCCCGCCGCGGCGGGCGTGGGCGGCGGCGCGTTCAAGGTCACGAACAAGGTCGGCGGGGGCGCCGTCGGGAAGCTGGCCGACGGCACGCGCGCACGCGTCCGCGACGGTGGATCCGGCGCGCACCGCGGCGACAAGATGACCGAGGTAGGCAGCGGTGGTCTCCATGCGCGCAGTGGCGGCTTTCGCCCGGCGGGAGCGTACAACGCTATGCGCGGCCGTCGCGCCCGCCACGCATGCCGCGAGGACGACGAGCATGCGGTCGGCAGCCAAGATCAGAGGCACAGCCGTGGCGGAAACAACAGGCAGAGCCGGAAGCAGTGAAGCGAGGCTACGCGAACGACCGGGCGCCAGGTTCCCGACGCGCCGCGCGGGGTGGGCGGGCGCGACGGCGGCAGCGGCGGCGAGAAGGAAGAGTGTCATGGCAGCCCCAGTTCGTCTTTGAGCTCGCTGTATCCCTCGCGCGGACCGGTGTCGGCGTCCCACACGACGTGGGGAGTCACGGGGTTTCCGTCGAGCACGCCGATCTGGTGGACACGCCGTTTGCCGTCCGCGCCGCGCCGCATGACCACCACGGCATCGACGGCGGCGGCGAGCTGCGAATGCAGCGCCTCACGGCCGAGCCCGCCGAGCACGGCAAGAGCCTCGAGGCGGGCGGGGACTTCCTCGATCGAATTCGCGTGCACGGTGCCCGCGCCGCCGTCGTGCCCGGTGTTCAGCGCGGCGAGCAAGTCGACGACTTCGGCGCCGCGGATCTCCCCCACCACGATCCGGTCGGGCCGCATGCGCAGCGCCTGTCGCAGCAGGTCGGAGATGGTGATCTCGCCAGCACCCTCCGCATTCGCGCCGCGCGACGTCAGGTTCACCACGTGCGGGTGCGCGGGCGTGAGCTCGACGGTGTCCTCGATCGCCACGATGCGCTCGTGCGCGGCGACCTCCGCCAGCATCGCGGCGAGCAAGGTCGTCTTTCCCGTCCCGGTTCCGCCGACGACGAGGAAAGCTTTCCGCTTCTCGACGATCCCCCTAAGCACCCCCGCCCTTTCCCCATCCACGCCCCCTGAGGCCTGGATCTGGTCCAGCGTGGCTGTCTTGTTCCGCAGCACGCGCAGGGACATGCACGTGCCGCAATTGGCGGTGGGGGAAAGGATGGCGTGGAAGCGGAGAACAGTGCCGTCGTCGCGCGGAATATGCCCGTCGGCGAAGGGGCGAGCATCGTCCAGGCGGCACCCGCAACTACTGGCCAGACGGGTGGCCAAGCGCCGGACCTCCGCCTCCCCGACCAGGGTGAGGCTCGCGCGCTCCAGGCCGCGGCCGCGGTCGAAGAAAATGTCGTCGGGCCCGTTGACGCAGATATCCGTGACACCGTCGATGGCGAGGACCTGCTCGAGTGGGCCGATGCCGACGGTCTCGTCGCGCAGCGTCCGCATGATGTCGAGGACGTCGAGATCGCTGATCACCACCGCTTCCTCGCGGATGAGTGCCGCCAGCTGCGCCGGACTGTGCTCCTGCGGGGAGTCGGCGAGGCGCCGCTGAACCTTCGCCAAGATGGATGCCCTATCCATTGGCCACCTCCAAGACAGCCTCCGCGGCGGCGGCTAACGCGCGGGGGAGCCGGACTGGAAGTCCGTGAACCTCGGTGCCGCGGACGAGCCGCGGCAGATGTTTGACCTCCGCGATGACGTCCGCTCCCGCGACGCGTTCCACTTCCCGCGCGCTCAACCCCGACCACCCACGGTGTCGCAGGACCAATGAGACCGGGGTGTCCGCCGCGCGGCATTCCGCGCAGATCAGCGCTGCCGCTGCCGCCGCCCGCACTTCTGCCGGGACGACGACGAAGGCATGGTCGCACCTGTTCGGCAACGCATCCGGCGGGGCATCCACCACGGTCAGTCCCGCGGCGCCGAGCACCGTGGTCACGCGGTCGACTTCACCGGTCAGTCCCGCGGCAGCGGCACCGGCCGTGGAGACAGTCACTTTTGTCCGCGGCCCAGTGAGCACCGCGATTCCGTCAGAAGTCCGCGGCAGTGCCTTGCGCAGCTGGGCTCTGTCGACGGAGCCCTCACCAATGTCGATCTCACCCCACCGCGCACCCACTTCCTCTTCCACGCCGAACAGCAAGTCCAGACCGCCGGAATAGCGGTGGGCATCCACCACCACCGGTTCCATGTCTGTCGACGCCGTCCGAGCCACCGCCGCAGCCAGCGTCGACGTGCCGGCCCCGCCGGCGGCACCCACGAACGTCAGGACAGCCCCGACGGTCGGCGACGCGGCTCGGCGGCCGACCACGCTCCTTCCCGACCGCGGCTCCCGTGTCTGCCCCGCCCCCTGGGAGCTCGCGAGCGCCAGCTTTCCCAGCGCCTTGAGCAGGTCCGCGGCGTGGGCGGGAAGAATGAAGGTGTCCTCAGGGGCCGCCGCCGGGTCGGCATCGCCACTCACGAAAAAGATGCCCTCACGCGGGGGAAGGGAGTCGAGGTCGGGGGCACGGGCGCGGTCGATAAGCACGGCGAATGCCCGGGCATAATGGCGGACAAGATCATCGGGCCCCCGCGAATCGATGAGCGGGCGCCCCGTCGCCGCCGCTAGGTGAGTGGCTTCAGGGTGCAGGAGCGCGTCGTCGACGGCGATGAGAATCGGTGCTGTTTCGCTGGTCATGGCTTCACCATCGCCCAGCTCCCACGGCTGCTCAAGGTCCCCTCCGCGCAACTGTGGATAACCCCGGTTTTACGGGACGCGTCACCAAAAAACTGTGGAAAATAAGGGGCGGCCCGCGCTATCGGGGGGTGCGCGGGCCGCCGTAACCCGGCCACAAGGGGGGGGTAGGAGGGCCGGGGCCGGCCGCACTGTATATCGGGGCCGTGCGGGCATAATTATGGCACACCCCGGCAACCGAACACAACGGCGACCCGCGCCGAACTTCAAATATTCGTTCGACCGCCGACCTTGACCACGGGCGTAAACTATCCCCCATGACAGATTCGGGCGCTGAAAACCGCGTGGCGGCGTTTTTCGACCTGGATAAAACGATCATCGCCACATCCTCGGCCTTCGCATTCGGCCGCGGGTTCCTCGACAGTGGCATGATCACGCGCACCGAAGCTCTCGAGCTGTTCTTGACCAAGACATCCTACATGCTCAACGGCCAGTCCAGCTCGAAGATGGACGCCACGCGCGACCGCCTCGCCGACATGGTGGCCGGATGGCCCGTCGCCGACGTGCGCACCGTCGTCGCGGACACCATGAACACGGTGGTGACCCCCGCAATCTACCGGGAGGCGCGCGAGCTCATCGAGTGGCACCGCGAGCGCGGCCACGACGTCGTGATCCTCTCGGCCTCGGCATCACTCCTGGTGGAACCGATCGCGGAAGAACTGGGCATCGACACCATCGTCGCCACCGAGGTCGAAGTTATCGACGGCAAACTCACCGGCGCCATCACCCGCTACCTCAAGGGGGAGCAGAAGGCGGAGGCGATGAGGGAGCTCGTCGATAAGCGCGGCTACGACCTTGCCTCCAGCTATGCGTACTCGGATTCGCTCACCGATGTCCCGATGCTCTCCCTCGTCGGACACCCCGTCGCTGTCAACCCTGAACGCGGGTTGAAAAAGCACGCCACGGAAAACGGCTGGGAGATGCGCAGCTTCAAAAACCCCGAGCCCCTCTTCAACCCGCCCGGCGCGAAAGAGATCGGCATCGGCGCCGGTGTCGTCGTCACCGTGACCGCCCTGACCGGCTTCGGCATCTGGTTGGCACAGCGCGGCCGCGGCGGCACCACCTCATAATGTGCTGTGCGTTACTATAAGATCGGTTTGAACTGACTACACACCGGAAGAGCCGGTGCGCCCCGAGGAAGGTTGAGAAATGAGCGACAAGGGTCTGTACACCAGCGGGTCGACCAGCTACAAGGCAAAGGTCGACTCCATCCCGCTCCGCGACACGGACGTGACGCAGCCGGGCAGCGACTCCCTGGGCACCCTCGTGTCCAACGCTACCGAGCAGATGTCCAGCCTGGTCCGCAGCGAAATTGAGCTGGCGAAGACCGAGGTTGTCGGCGAAGCCAAGAAAGCGGCTGTCGGCGGCGGCCTGCTCGGTGCCGCAGGTGTCGTGGCGGCGTTTTCCTCCTTCTTCTTTTTCTTCTTCCTGGCCAAGCTGATCGCCATCTGGACGAACGACGCCTGGGGCTTCGGCATCGTCTTCCTGTTGATGCTCATCATTGCCGGCATCCTCGCCCTGATCGGCGTCAAGCGCTTCAAGGCAATGAGCAAGCCGGAGAAGACCATCGAGTCCGTCAACGAGCTGAAGAACCTCGTCCCGGGCCAGGCCCAGAAGAACCTGACCAAGGACACCTCGGAGCTGTACACCTCCTACGGCACCGGCACGACGGTTCCGGGTGGCCACGCAGCGAACGGTTCCACGGCAGTCAAGTAGGTCCGTAGCGTCCAGCACGCGGACGGCGTGCGCCCAAGCGCCCGGCGGGCAGTGTCCCCGGGCGCTTTTTCATGCCAGAATCGGTGGCACCATGACCAGCAGCACGAAGCGCGCGCGCAACCGTCAGCCCGTGTCGCCGAAAACGGTGGCTGTGGACGGCCCCTTCGAGCATGTGTGGCTCCACACCCGAGGCATCCGCCTGCATGCGACGGTGGCGGGCGACCCTGCCGACCCGCTCGTGCTGCTACTCCACGGCACCTTCGGGGCGTGGCTGGACTACCGGCACGTCATCGGGCCGTTGGCGGAGCTGGGTTTCCATGCCGCGGCGGTGGACATGCGCGGCTACGGGATGTCGGACAAGCCCCCGGCGCGCGCCGGCGACGACATGCTCATCGCCGTCGGGGACATCGACGGGGTGATCACCGCACTCGGCCACGACCGCGCTCACCTCGTCGGGCACGACACTGGCGGGGCCGTGGCCTGGGTGTACGCGGCGACGCACCCGGAGCGTACCGCGAGTCTCGTCTCCGTTTCCGCGGCGCATCCCGCAGACCTGCGCGCACACGTGCGGTCCCGGCCCTGGGAATTGATGTTCATGCTGGTCCGCCTCGCGGTGGGTCGCCTGCCCACCGGACTTCTGCTCGCGTGCACGCCCCTTATCCCGCGAGTCTGGCGGCGCGAACTCGTCCTCAACACCGCCCCCGGTTTCGCCGACACACCCGAATTCGACGATGCACTGAGCCTGCGCATTCAAGCCGCGCGCATCGACAACGCCCTGCGCGGCATCATCCGCAACACGCGCCTGCTCACAGCGCACAAACAGAAAGGAACGGGCACGCTTATCGACGCCCCCGTCCTCCTCATCCACCCCCACCAGTCCGTCTGGGACCGCATCGACGCCCGGACCCGACGCCGCTTAACCCCCGCGGCCGCATCCGGCCTGACTGTTCTCCACGTCCCCGGAACGAAGAATGTGCCGCATGTGGAGGATGCGGCGGGGTTCGTCGATACGCTCGCCGCTTTTCTGCGTTAAGCCACGCACTCGCGGGTGTCCACCGGTTCGGTGAGCCCCACATAGTCCCCCACGACCTTCTCCATTTGACGGACCGTGAGGGCGTAGCCGGTGTCGGTGCCGTCGACTGCCGTTCCGAAGACGACGCCCAGCACCTCCCCCGAGGGCGACAGCAGCGGCCCTCCCGAATTGCCCTGGCGGATGCTGCCGCGCAGGGTGAACGCCTCGCGCTCGGTGCGTCCCGTCGCGTAAATGTCCGGCCCCGAGATATTCAGGCGTTCCCGCACGCGCACCGCGGACACTGCGAACGGCCCGTTACCGGGAAAACCCATCACCATCGCGTCGTCGCCGCTGCGCGCGGTGCCCGGCGCAGTAGGCAGTGGGTCGATGCCCAGATTCGGCACGTGCAGCACCGCGATATCCGCCTCCGGGTCGTAGAGCACCACCGTCACCCGTTTCAGTCCCAGCACAGTGTCCAGCTCAACCGTCTCCGTGCCCGCGACCACGTGGGCGTTGGTGATCACGTAGTCCGGCGCCGACACGAAACCGGAACCCGACAACCGGCGGCGGCAACTCTCCGAGTCGCCCAGCACGTGCACAATACTGGGGCGCACCTCCTCGACAACACCGGGATCAATGCTCGTGGGGTCCGGCGCATCCACTTCGGCGCCGCCCTGGAACGGGGACACCAACGGGGGAAGACCGGTGACATCGATGAGCCTGGCCATGTGCTGCGGCACCTTGTTTCCCCACTCCGGAACCACGCTGTCGATCGCGGCGAGAATACGCGAACCACGGACCGCACTACCCGCCGGACCGCCAACATTCGCCGCGACAGGAACTGCGACCAGCCACACCACCACTGCCGCCAGCAGCAGCTGCACCAGAGAGCCGACTGCGGAATCCCACCGCCGCGTCGACTTCGAACGCAGCCGGTCCCGCAACGTCGCCCCGATGGCCGCGCCGACGATGTTGCCCACCCCGACGAACGTCACCACCGTGGCCAGCAGAAGCAGCAGCCGGAGGCTCGTCGTGTCCGACACCCGCACCAGCAGTCCTGCCGCAACGAGCCCCACGACCAGGCCAGCGGATGCCCCCACCGCCGCGAAACACGCCGAAAAAGCTCCCTGCCGCCAACCGCCCGCGACCGCGGCGCAGAAGAGCACCACGAGTACGAGATCGACGATGAGAGCAGTCACGGAAGGCTACCCTAGCCGGGCAGCGGGCTAAAACCCGTGTCCCTCGCCGTTGCGCGACTCCCCCAGCGCTTTCCGCAGATCCACCGCGTCCTTGTGCTCCCACGGCTCTTCCCAGCCGGCCTCGCGGATCATCACCGCGAGCAGGGAGGCGGTGAAACCCCACACGAGGTAGCCGTCGACGTCGAAAGCCGGGCCCGACCATCCCAGCCGCGCGACGCGGTAACGGTTGTCCGGGTCGATGAGCTGGGCGAGATCGACGAAGAAGACGTCGTCGTTCTCCTCCGGGCTGGCGCACCACACTTCCCCCGGGTCCTGCGCATACGCCAGCACCGGGTTCACCGGGTGGCCGGAGGGGCCGACAGCGATGTCTTCGAGCACGGCCAGCGTTGTCACGCGGGCAGGTTCCAGCCCGGTCTCCTCGTGGGCTTCGCGCAAGGCGGCCTCGACCGGGCCTGCGTCCTCCGGCTCAAGCCGCCCGCCGGGAAACGCCATCTGGCCCGAGTGGTTCCGCAAAGTCGGCGCGCGGTGGGTGAGCAGGATCTGCGCGTCGTCGGGCAGCTCGCGCGCATCAGCATCCCCCGTGAAGCACATCAGCACCGCGGACCGACGCGATTTCCGCGACGCCAACCGCATATGCCCCTGCATCTTGTTCACCAGCCTCGCGTTACCCGGCGCCGACAGCACCCCCACCAGCCCGTTCAGCCACAGCGCCATCTACAACAACCCCTCCACGGCGCCCACAATTTCGCTTGACGACGAAAAAGCCTTCCCCACAACCCCCACCTTCTCATCTCCCCGGAACACCACTGTGACCGGCACGACCCCCGGCAGACCGTGCGTGCCCGCGAAAGAATTGTCGTCGTCCTGGTAGCTGGGAAGACCCACCCCCAGATCGTTGAGCAGGGCCGCTCCATTCGCCGCGTTCGTGTCCGCGTGGACGCCCACAACCGTGTACTCGGGGTGCTCCCGGGCGAA
The DNA here is from genome assembly GCF_030503595.1 of Corynebacterium sp. P4-C1. Lineage (NCBI taxonomy): Bacteria > Bacillati > Actinomycetota > Actinomycetes > Mycobacteriales > Corynebacteriaceae > Corynebacterium > Corynebacterium sp. P4-C1. Next base: position 1,563,790 of record NZ_CP129966.1, read on the forward strand.
TTCGTCGAGAGCCGGCAACTCCTCCCGGCAGGGTTCGCACCACCATGCCCACACATTGACCACGGTGATCTCGTTGTCCGGGCGCCCGCTGTCCGCGCCCCCGAGGCACGGCAGCTCCACTCCCCCGACGGCGCCGCCCGGGCAGTCCGGCCGCGCCGGGACCGCAGCGTGGCTCTGCTGGGGTTGTTCTCCCCCATCAGGAGCATCGGCGGGACGCAGCAGCGACACCGCCGCCGCGACCACCAGCACCGTCACCGCCACCAGGGCGGCAACGCTCAGCCAGGCCTGCTTCGTCACTCGCGGCCCTCCCCCATCATGGACAGAATATGCTCCCGTTCCGGCCCCGTGACCAGCTTCTCCGCGTCCGCCCACTCGACCGGACCCGCTTGCCCGAACGACGGACAGTCGTACGCCAACGGGCACGCCCCGCACGCCGCCTTCCGCGCATGGCAGACCCGGCGGCCACAGAAAATGATCCGGTGGGAAAACATCGTCCACTCGCGCTTCTCGATCAACTGGCCGATAGCCCGTTCAATCGCCACAGGATCCTTTTCATCCGTCAAACCCAGGCGGCGCACCAAACGCTGGAAATGCGTATCGACGGTCAACCCCGGCAGCCCGAACGCATTCCCCCTCACGACATGCGCCGTCTTGCGACCCACCCCCGGCAACTTCACCAGGTCCTCAATCGCCACCGGCACTTCGCCGTCGTACTTGGCCACCAGCATCTCCCCGATGCCCTTCAGGTGCCCCGCTTTCGCACGGTAAAACCCGACCGGCTTGATGATGCTCTCCAGCTCGGCGGGGTCCGCCGCGGCGTAGTCCGCGGCCGTCGTAAAGCGCGCGAAAAGCGTCGGCGTGACTTGGTTGACCCGCACATCCGTCGTTTGCGCGCTGAGCATCGTGGCCATGAGCAACTCGAGCGGCGTCGAAAAGTCGAGCTCAGCATGCGCATCCGGAAACATCGCCGCCAACGTCCGGTTCACTCGGCGCGCACGGCGCACACGTCCCAACTCCGTTTCCGTCCCCCGCGCAGCCGGGTGCGAACCCGGACGACGGAACCGCACAGGCGTCGTCGAAGCAGAAACAGACATGGCGTTAACTATACTTAGACACCATGCTCAGCATTCTCCTCGCGCTACTTGCGCCCGCGTTCCTCGCTGTCTTCCTCGTCGCCATGGAACGCCTCGAGATCGCGGTTGTTCACACCGAGCAATAAAAATTCGCCTATGGCAAATGCCGGGCACACCACCGGCGAAATGATAGTGTTGGCAGGTGTGACTTGGCCCGCGAGTTGACGCGCCGGTGACCAACTCCACAGAGACCGCGAACGACAAGGAGCTTCGATGCAAAGCGTGCAGGAGACACTAGCCCGCGCAGGAATCTTCCAAGGCGTCGACCCCGATGCCGTGATCAACCTGATCTCACAGATGCAGACCGAGTCGTTCCCACGCGGCACAACCATCTTCGACGAAGGCGAACCCGGCGATACCCTCTACATCATCGTCGAAGGCAAAGTGAAGCTCGCCCGCCACGCCCCCGACGGCCGCGAGAACCTCCTGTCCGTCATGGGCCCCTCCGACATGTTCGGCGAATTGTCCATCTTCGACCCGGGTCCGCGCACCTCCTCCGCCGTGTGCGTCACCGAAGTCCAAGCCGCCACCATGGACTCCGAGATGCTCCGCACCTGGATCAACGACCACCCGGAGATCTCCCAGCAGCTGCTGCGCGTCCTCGCCCGCCGCCTGCGCCGCACCAACGCCTCGCTCGCGGACCTCATCTTCACCGACGTCCCCGGCCGCGTCGCCAAGACCCTCCTGCAGCTGGCCAACCGCTTCGGCACCCAGGAAGGCTCCGGTCTTCGCGTCAACCACGACCTCACCCAGGAAGAGATCGCCCAGCTCGTCGGCGCATCCCGCGAGACCGTCAACAAGGCCCTTGCCACCTTCGCCCAGCGCGGCTGGATCCGCCTCGAGGGCAAGTCTGTCGTCATTGTAGACACCGAGCACCTCGCGCGCCGCGCACGCTAGTTCCTACCGCTCTTTCACGCCGCCCCTCCGTTCTCCGGGGCGGTTTTCGCATTCCCGCTCACCTGGCGTTCGCTCAGCCCGCTTCCGGCAGCTTCGGCCGCCGCGTCCGCCGCCGATTCCGCAGTTTTGTCGCTTTTCGTGGAACCGGTTCTTTTCGCATGTCATCGCCCTGATGTGGGTGGTGATGGTGCCGAGGCATCTGGATAAGAGGGAGTTATCCACAGGTGTGGGTTGGGGGTGTTTTGTGGTGTCGGGGTTGTTTTTATGCTCGGGGTCATGAACGATTTCGACGCTTTCATCGCTTCTGTGTCTTCCCCGATGGGGGTCTTGGCGGGGTTCGACCGTCAGGTGGCGGTGCGTGCCGGCATCAACCCGGTCACGGTACGCAGGTGGGCCCGTTTGGCGAGGGTGTATTTCGGGCCGACGCGGTTTACCCGCAAGCAACGCCACGCGGTGCGCCTGGCACGCGAAACATCGAAGTCGTTGGACCAGTTAGTCTTCATCGAGTCCTGTGTACGTGGCGTTGCTGATGATGCCGGTAAGTGGGGGTTGCGTCTGGCGTTGTTGTCGGTGCGTGGTACTTACGACACCTTGAAGCGCAAAGCCGCCGACATCCTCCCCAACCACGGCGACAGTGACAGCGACGGGGGCGGTGATGGTGGGCGTGGTGCCCCTGCACTGGGTGTGCGGTTCACCGGGTCTTTCAAAGGCACCCGCACGATGACGGTGACCGGGGATGAACACGTTATAGCAGCGGTGGAATTCGCCTTGCGGCGTGATCTGCGCCCAGATAGGCCGGTGGCAGGCCAGATGTATGACGCGTTCGTCAACCTGATCCACACCACCAACAACAACGGCGACCGTGCCGGTGCCGGTGCTGGTGGTTCTGGTGCTGGTGGTGGTGTGGCCGCGGCGGTGCCACGCCCGGTGGTGCTCATCCCGCTCGATGAGTACACCAGGATCCTTGCCGGTGACGGTGATGATGTGGTGCTGGGGTTATCCGATGGCACCACGATGACCGGGGCGCAGTATTTAGCGCGGTTTCACGGCACCACCTTGGAAGTGGCGGTGTTCCACCCACAGGCAGGTGCAGTGAACCTGTATGACACCAAGCGCTTGGCCAATGCCAAGCAGCGGGATCTAGCCCGGATGGTGCTCACCACCTGCCCGGTACCAGGCTGCCGGCACGCGGCGGATAACTGCGAGGTCCACCATGTCACTGCCTGGTCGCGGGGTGGGTTGACGAATATGGATAACCTGTCGGTGCTGTGCAGGTACCACAACCGCACCAACGACGATGACCCGGGCAAGAGGACTAGGGGCCGGATTGAGATCAGGGCCGGAACACCGACCTGGGTATCGCCCAGGGGCACACCAGTGGCGAATAACCGCCACCCCTACGGGGCAATGAAACAGCTCTTCGGGACACAAGCAGGACCATAAGCACCATCCCGGCACAGCCGGACTCCTTGCCTGCAGACACGCACCCGATTGCAGACACATGCCTGGCTGCTGGGACGAACCCGACACTGGCGCGTCTCTGATGCTGGGGCGTACCCGACTACTCGACTGCTGATACGGCGATCCCGCGAAACACCACGCAGGACCGCCGATCAACCACGCCCGAAAACACTGGGCAAAAATCCGGCCGGATTGTCAGCGCTCTTTGGAAAGTAGCCCAAAGCGCTCCCTGAAAAGTAGCCCATCGAAAAATTGGATGGGTGATTCCTTTGGAGCAATGGGCACAGATCCGATACCTGCGTGGGAGAGACTCCGGGCCGATGGCTGACCCCGGAATCGCGTCGGACCCCCGCTCAGCATCGGGTTCGCGATTACTGGAAAGCCGGGAGGCAGGATCGACCATGCGCGCAATATATAAGCCGTATATACGGCAGTATATGAAAGGAAAGACGGGCACCTTGGGGAAGGGGCCCGTCGATAAGCGTCGAAGCTTAGTTCTTGCCGTCGAGGTAACGCAGTGCGACGCGGGTGGACTGCTCGGCGGCGCCGCGGAGGACGGGGTCGACATCGTCATACATCGCGTCGACAAGCTCGTTGATGCTCAGGTCCGTGCCGCGTTCCTCGCGCACCTGGCGGATCTGGTCGAGTCGGTAATTTCGGCGGTCGATGTATTTTCGGGCGAACTCTGCAAGATCCTCACCTTCGGGGCCGTGGCCGGGCAGCAGCTTGATGCCGGCGCCCTCTTCCTCGAGCTCCGCGAGGGATTCGAGGTACGCGCCGAGGTCGCCGTCGGTCTCCGAAATCATGGTGGTGTGGCGGCCAGCAATGGTGTCGCCGGTGACAATGCCTTCGAGCTCCGTCGTCTCCGGGTCGCCGGGGTAGATGTAGAAGCACACGGAATCGCGAGTGTGGCCAGGCGTGTGCACGACCTTGATGCGCGGGGTGACGCCGTCGACGGAGATGATCTCGCCGTCTTCGAGGGGCTCACCGCCGATGCAGTAGCGCTCGTCGAATGCACGGACCTGCACGCCGGTAAGCTGGCGGAATCGCTGGGCACCGTCAGCGTGGTCGTGGTGGCGGTGTGTCAACAGCACGAGCGCCACCTTGTCCGCGGCGGCCTGCAGAACGTTGAGGTGGCCTTCATCCTCCGGGCCCGGGTCGATGACGATGCTGAACTCGTCTTCGGGGTCGCGGATGACCCACGAGTTCGTTCCCTCCAGCGCGGCGTAGCTGGGATTCGGCGCCAGCACGACGGCGGCGTTGGGGGTGACAGGACGCAGTTGACTGTAGGCAGGATGCTGCATGCCCCCAACCCTACCGTCAATCACCGTGTAACAGCCATTTCTCGGCAGGTTACGGCGATCACGTTCTTTACGCGGGCATTACGCGGGGCGCTTATCGACGCCCTCGACCTCCACAATCAGCTCCACTTCCACCGGCGAATCCAGAGGGAGGACCGCCACGCCGACGGCGCTGCGGACGTGGGCGCCCGCCTCGCCGAAGATGTCGCCGATGAGCTCCGATGCGCCGTTGACGACGCTCGGCTGTCTCCCGAAGTCCGGTGCCGAAGCCACGTAGCCGACGATCTTGACCACGCGGGTGACGTTGTCCAGGCCGACAGCATCGTCGACAGCGGCGAGCGCGTTGAGTGCTGCGGTGCGGGCGTAGCCGTAGGCGTCCTCGGCGGACACCTCTGCCCCGACTTTGCCGGTGGCGGGTAGTTCACCGTCGGCGAAGGGGAGCTGGCCTGAGGTCCATACCTGGTTGCCCACCTGGGTTGCGGGCACGTACGCGGCGACGGGCGCGGCGACTTGGGGGAGCTGGATGCCGAGCTCGTCGAGACGCGCCTTGATATTCGCGGGGGTGTTCGCGGCCATTAGAGCTCCCGCTTCATGTAGGCGACGACGTTCTCCGGGTTCGGGCCGGGGGTAACGGCGACGAGCTCCCAGCCGTCTTCACCCCAGGTGTCGAGGATCTGCTTGGTGGCGTGCGTGAGCAGCGGAACGGTGGCGTATTCCCATTTCTTCATGGGCACCACCCTACAGCCCGGAGCACTGGCCCCAGGCGTTACCGGCCGGGCGGGGCGCTTAGAGCCCGATGATCTCCCGGCCTTCTGCAAGGTGCTCAGCCCAGTCGGTCACGTGCGGGTTCTTGCGCAGGACTGCGCGGCGCTGGCGCTCGGTCAGGCCACCCCAGACGCCGAATTCGACCTTGTTGTCCAGGGCATCGGCACGGCATTCCATTTGGACGGGGCAGCGGCGGCAAATCGCTGCGGCCTTGCGCTGCTCAGCACCGCGGACGAACAGTGCGTCGGGGTCGCCGGAACGGCAGACCGCCATGGTCACCCACTCACCGCGCTCGAAAGACCTCTCGGAATCGGCAATGGAACGCTGGCGTACCTGCTGCCCTGCTCGTAGGGCTGGGTTGGCGTTTTCCAGTGCGCGGTTGCTGATCGTTGCGGTCACCACAGTCTCCTTCCGGGCTTTATATCTGTCCGTTATCAGCAGGGCTTCAATCACCAAGCTGTTCCTATGTAAGTGTATTCACGCGCACTTGTTTTTGTCGAATAGATCACACGTGCGGGGGTAGGTGGTGATTCCCCTGACGGATTCAAGGCCGTAGTGTAAGAGAGGTGTCTGCGCTAAGTTCCCTGGGAAAACTGCTCCTCGGCCTCATCGCCGCGGGTCTCGGCATCGCCCTGTGCCTCGCCCCCGCAGCGGGTATTGGAGGGGCCGCGGTGACGCGCGTCGATAACACGATGCAGTCCAATTTGTCCGACCTGACGGACGGGACGGCTCCGGGTGTCACCACGATCACGGACGTTAACGGCGACCCGATGGCGTGGATCTACGCCCAGCGCCGCTACGAAGTGGAGCCCAACGAGATCGCCCAGTCGGCGAAGGACGCCCTGGTCTCTATCGAGGACCGCAGGTTCTACGAGCATGATGGCGTCGATATGCAAGGCTTCGCCCGCGCTATGGTGAGGAACGTCTTGGCCGGCGGCGTGGAAGAAGGCGCCTCGACGATCGACCAGCAGTACGTGAAGAACTACCTGCTCCTTGTCAACGCCGACACGACCGAGGAGCAGTCGGCGGCCGTCGAGCAATCGGTGCCGCGCAAGCTACGCGAGATGCGCATGGCCTCCTCCTTGGACAAGCAGCTGTCCAAGGAGGAGATCCTGGCGCGCTATTTGAACCTGGTCTCCTTCGGCAACCACGCCTACGGCATCGAGGCGGCGGCGCGCACCTATTTCGACACGTCGGCCGCGGAACTGACAGTGCCGCAGTCGGCGCTGCTCGTGGGCATGCTGCAGTCCTCGGAAATGCTGAATCCGTACACGAACCCGGACGGCGCGAAGGAGCGCCGCAACACGGTGCTGCAGGCCATGGTAGGAACGGGCTATCTAAGCCAGGCCGACGCAGACAAGTACGCCGACGAACCGCTGGGCGTGCTCGACGAGCCGTCGCTGCTCCCCCGCGGCTGCATCACAGCGGGCGACGCGGGTTTCCTGTGCGACTACGCGCTGAAGTACCTCGCCGACAAAGGGCTGAGCACAGAGGAGATCGAGCACGGCGGCTACACCATCACCACCACCCTCGACCCGAAGGTGCAGGCAGCCGCCCACGAAGCGGCGACGAGCGCCGTGAACACGGGACAGACCGGTGTCGCCGAAGTGATCAACGTGATCCAGCCGGGGCAGGAGAGCCACGATATTTTGGCGATGACGTCGTCACGCGACTACGGCCTCGACTTGGACGAAAGCCAGACGGTTCTCCCGCAGGCTTCCTCGATGGTGGGCAACGGCGCCGGCTCGGTGTTCAAGATTTTCACCGCGGCGGCAGCCCTGGAAAACGGCTACAACCTCGAGTCGAAGCTGGAAGTGCCGGACCGTGCCGTGGTCTACGGCATGGGTGAAGGCGGCGCGAAGAACTGCCCGTCAGGGGCGTACTGCGTGGAAAACGCCGGGAGGTACCCGGGCGAGATGACAATGCGCGAAGCTTTGGCGAAGTCGCCGAACACGCCGTTCGTGAAGCTCATCGAGGCCGTGGGTGTGGAACCGACGGTGGATATGGCCGTTCGCCTGGGCCTGCGCTCGTACGAGGAGCAGGGCACGTTCGACGAGGAGAATTCCGTCGCGGACTATTTCCGCCAGCACAACCTCGGTTCCTTCACGCTCGGCCCGACGGCGGTGAACCCGCTCGAGCTGTCCAACGTGGCGGCGACACTCGCTTCGGACGGTAAATGGTGCGAACCGAATCCCATCAAGAGCATCGTGGACCGTTACGGCGACGAAGTCGCGATCGACCGCCCGGATTGCGAACAGGCGGTGGAGCCAGAGCTCGCCGCGGGTCTCGCCGGGGGCATGGCGGAGGACGCCGTTTCGGGCACCGCGAAGAAGGCCGCGAACTCGGCGGGGTGGCACGGTGCTGTCGCCGCGAAGACGGGTACGACGGAGTCGCACCAGTCGTCGGCGTTCTTGGGCTTCAACAAGAAGTTCGCCGCCGCGACGTACATCTACAACGACGGCACTCAAACGACCCCGCTGTGCACGGGCCCGGTGCGCCAGTGCTCGGAGGGCTCGCTGTTCGGCGGCCAGGAGGCGGCGGAGTCGTGGTTCCGCATGGCGAAACGGATGCCGGGTGCGGAGGATGCTGGCCTTCCGGCGCCGAGCCCGCTATTCGACCCGAAGGCGCGCGATGAACTGCTCAAACGTGCGGTGGGCATGAAGAAGGATGAGGCGCGGTCGATGCTCGAGGAGGCGGGGTTCAAGGTCCGCGAGACCACGACATCGGGCAAGAACGCACCGCGCGACGAGGTGGTGGACACCCGTTCGGCGGACGACGCGGGGCCCGGTTCGACCATCACGCTCGTCGTGTCCGACGGCACGAAGGCACGCGTATCGACGCGCCCCTCAACCTCTTCCCCCTCCCCCACCACGGGGGCGTCCGCGGCGGACGAGCCGGCCCCCGCTGAGGTCGATTTGGGGCAGCTCGCCGACGAGCTGGCGAACCTCTTCGGTTAGCCCAGGCGCTCCTTGACCGCGGCGGACAGACGCTTGCCGTCCGCGCGGCCGGCGGCCTTCTCGGTGGCCACCTTCATGACCTGGCCCATCTCCTTCATGGAGGTGGCGCCGGTCTGGGAGATCGCGGCATCGACAAGCTCGGCAAGCTCGGTGTCGTCAAGCTGTTTCGGCTGGTAACCCTCGAGGACCGCGACTTCCGCGAGTTCAGCGTCGGCAAGCTCTTGGCGGTCGTTGTCGGCGTACACCTGCGCGGACTCGCGGCGCTTCTTGATCTCGCGGGCGATGACCTTCAGCACTTCCTCATCCGTGAGCTCATGCTTCGTGCCCTCCGTCTCCTCGGATTGGATGGCGGCGAGCAGCATGCGGATCGTGCCCGTGCGTTCCTTTTCTTTCGCCTTCATTGCTTCTTTGAGGTCGGCGCGGATCTGGTTCTTCAAGTCACTCATGTCCACGAGCGTAGCGCGGGTGCCGGTACCCTCGGAGCAATGACGACAAAACAGGACACCACCCGCGGTGCGCGCTTTCTAAAGCGTCTCGGCATCACTGCCGGGGCGACCGCCGCCCTCGGCGCAGCGACCTTCGCGCACGGCGTCAGCGAGCTCACCAAATTCCGCTTGAAGCGCTACGAACTGCCCATCCTGCCGGAGGGCGCCGAGCCGTTCACGATCCTCCACGTCGCCGACCTGCACATGATCCCGGGGCAGAACACCAAGATTGCGTGGGTCTCCGCCCTCGACGCCCTGAACCCCGACCTGGTGGTCAACACCGGCGACAATCTTTCCGATGCCCGCGCCGTCCCCGATGTCCTCGCCGCCTTAGGCCCTCTGCTCGACCGGCCCGGTGTCTTCGTGTTCGGAACCAACGACTACTGGGCACCCCGTCTCGTCAACCCGGTGAAATACCTGCTCGACCAGAAACGCGAACCCAGCTACGTCGACCTGCCGTGGAAAGGCATGCGCGCCGCGTTCATCGAGCGCGGCTGGCGCGATGCCACGCACCAGCGCCTCGAGTTCAAGGTGGGCGGGCTGCGGCTTGCGGTCACCGGCACCGACGACGCGCACCACGACCTCGACGACTACGACTCTGTCGCGGGCGCCCCCAACCCCGACGCGGACCTCGCCCTCGGTGTCACCCACGCCCCCTACCGGCGCGTCCTCGACCGGTTCGCCGCCGACGGCTACGCCCTCACCCTGGCCGGCCACACCCACGGCGGGCAGATCTGCCTACCCGGCGAACGCGCCCTGGTCACCAACGCCGACATCGACCGCGAACGCGCCTCCGGTCTGCACCGCTACGGCGACATGTGGCTCGAAGTCTCTAACGGGCTGGGCACCTCGAAATTCGCCCCCGTGCGCATTTTCTGCCGCCCGTCCGCGGCGCTGCTGACGCTCACTGCGCGGGATAGCTAAGCCGCCGGAACCGCCATTGCAGCCGAGCCCGATCCACCGCACAGAAGCCACTCCGAACAGGCGTTTTGGCCTTGGCGGGGCGGTGGGCTAAAGTATCCCGGGTACTCATTAAGTGCACCGGGATATGGCGCAGCTTGGTAGCGCGCTTCGTTCGGGACGAAGAGGTCGCAGGTTCAAATCCTGTTATCCCGACCAAATTGAGAAAGTAGCCGCTGGATTTCAGCGGCTACTTTTGTCGTTCTGCCCAGGCACCGCAATACAGAAGCTCCCCGCTAGTCGGGATCTGTGTTCACAGTACGACCAGCGGGGAGCAGGTCTGCGGCTCGGGGCCGCATTTCAGCGGAAGTGCTACCCGCGCAGCGTTAGAACGGCAGGGTCTTGCGGAAGTTCTCAAACATCTCGCGTGCCTGCGGGAACAGCGGGCTCAGGAGAGCAGCCACACCCAGCAGAGCTGCGAGCACGCCGAAGAACACGCCAATGGACGAACCAGCGTTTCCATTCGACGAACCGGAAGACCCGGAAGATCCGGAAGATCCGTCAGACGAATTCGAGGAGCCAGACCCATCCTTCGCCCACGGCGAAATGAGGTCGATGTCCTGCTCAGTGTCGACGCCGGCAGCGTTCATCGCGCCGAAGAAGATGTCGGTCTCGTCGATCTGGCCGGTGAAGTTCGCCGCCCCCGGGCCGGAGGCCGCGACGCGAACCTGGGCACCGGTGTGCTGCTGGCCGCCGAGGGCGTCCTTCGGGTCGTTGGACTTCGCGGTGGAGTACAGCAGGGACATGTCAGCATCGTCCGCGGTCTTCAGTTTGGTGGTCAAGCCGGCGGTCGGTTTCTGGTTGTAGGTGATCATCGGGGTCTGGGCGTGGTCGGCGGTGGCGACGATCAGGGTCGGCTCACCGGTCTCCTCCACCCAGTCTTGGACGACCTTGATGGACTCGTCCCACTGGCGGATCTCGCCGATCATTCCGCAGGCGTCGGCACCGTGGCTGGCCTTGTCCGGGGACGCCGCCTCAACGTGGAGGACGAAGCCCTTGTCATTCTGAAGCAGTTCCAGGGATTTGCGGGTCATGGCCGCAAGCGTCGGGATATCGTCGGTGTACTTGGGGTTAGCCTCGCAGCGCTGTGCTTCCTTCATCGCGCCATCTTCCGTCGGAACGGTCTCCTTGTAGATGCGCGGCATGTGGCTCGGGGAGAAGAGGCCCAGGACCGGCTTGTCGGAGTTCTTCACTGCGTCGAGGCTCTTAGCGTCGTTGACGATCTCGAAGCCGTTGTCGCGCGCATTGTCCAGAACGGTCTTGCCCTTGGTCCAGGTGGTGTCGCCGTTCTTGCCGTCGACCATCACCTCGGTGTCGAAGTACTCGGCGCCGCCGCCGAGGGTGACGTCGGCGCGGACGTCGACAAGCTGCTCGGAGATGGAGCCGAGACCACCGTTTTCGCGACGCTGTGCGTCTTGCGCTACCTTCTTCTCGCCGGATGGCGCGTAGTCCGCGCGGTCCAGGGCGTGGACGGCGAATGCCGCCGGGGTGGCGTCCTGAATCTCCGCGGTGGAAACGTTGCCGACCTTCATGCCGGCAGCCTTTGCAAGCTCAGCCATGGTCGGAACCGGCTTGCCGTTGTTGTCGATGCCCAGACCGCCGTTGTAGGTCTTGATGCCGGAGTAGAGGGCGGAACCGGACGCAGCGGAGTCGGTGACGTAATCCGGCTTGCCGGTCTCCCTATTCAGGGAGTACGTGGTGTGGTAACCGGTGTACTCGAGGTTGTCCACGGCCTCGAAACGGCCGTTAGCGCCGTGCAGGTAGTTGCGGGCAGCGGTGATGTCGGCGTCGGCGGTGCCGTCGGCAAGCATGATCACGACGTTCTTCGCCTTGGAGTCGTCGAGGCCTTGGCCCTTCTTGCCGAACTTCGTGCAGTCACCGACCTGCGGAGCCTCACCTGGTGCGAGCTGGTAGCAGAGTTCCCCGTTAGCCTCGTTGCGGGCAGTGACATCGCGCGCGACCGGGTTCGTGTTGACCTCCCAGTCGCCGAGGCCGAGGGCATTGGCCATGACGTAGAAAGCGTCGGTCTGATCGATCTGGCCGAAGACGTTCTCCGATGCCGGGCCGAACGCGGCGATGCGCACCTGGGCGCCGGTGTGCTGCATGGAGAAGTCGCCCTTTTCCACATCGGGGACGGGCACGGTGCCGAATGCGACGGACATGTTCGCGCCGTCGTGGGTGTGCAGGCGGGTGGTCGCGGCCGGGGAATCCTGGCCGTCCGGAACGATCTGCGCAGTGTGGGCGTGGTCTGCGGTGACGACTACCAGGGTCTCGCCGTCCTTCTTGGCGAAATCGACAGCGGCGTCCACTGTATCCTCGAGACGCTTGAGCTCGCCGATGAAGCCGCAGGCGTCGCCATCGTGGTCGGCCTTGTCGATCGAAGCGGACTCTACTTGCAGGAAGAAGCCCTTCTCCTCGTTCGGCTTGTCCAGCAGCTCGATGGCCTTAGTGGTCATGTCCGCCAACTCCGGCTCGTTGCCGATATTGGCTTCCTTACAGGTGGTGGGCTCGGCGGTCGCGCCGCCCTTGGTCGGGGTGGAGGACTCGAAGCGGCGGGTCATGTTCTTGTCGTGGAACAGGCCCAGAACCGGTTTGTCCTGGTTCGCTTCGGTGACTGCGGCGAGCTCGTCGCGGGTGCGGACAATCTTGTAGCCGTTAGCTTCGGCGTTCTCTGCGACGGTCTTGTCCTTCTCCCACTTGGTGTCGAACTTCGCGTCGCCTTCGAGGAACGGGTTGGTGTTGCCGCTGTCCGCCATCACCTTGGTGTCGAAGTACTTGGCACCGCCGCCGAGAGTGACGTCTGCGCGAGTGTCGATGAGCTGCTCGGAGATGGAGCCAATGCCGCCGTTCTCGCGGGCTTCGCCGCCCTTGACCGGCTTAGTGTCGCCGGAAGGCGCGTAGTAGCCGCGCTGCGAACTGTGGGACCCCATGGAGGCCGGGGTGGCGTCCTGGATCTCGGAGGTGGTCACGTTACCGGTGCGCATGCCGGAGTTCTTGGCCATCTCGAGCAGGTTGATGTGGGCGTTCTTCTTGATGTCCACGCCGAGCGCGCCGTTGTAGCTCTTGGTGCCGGTCGCCCAACCGGTAGCGGAAGCCGCGGAGTCGGTGACGTAGTTCTTCTTGCCGTCTTCGTCGATGGCGAAGGTGGTGTAGGCACCGGTGGAGGTGAGGTTGTCCAGGCCGTCGAAGCGGCCGCCGGCACCGAGCAGGTAGTTACGGGCCGCGGTGATTTCCTGGTGCCCCATGCCGTCGCCGACGATCATGATGACGTTCTTGGCTTTTTCGTCGGAGCGGCCCTGACCGCCTTTGCCGAACTGGGCGCATTCGCCAGGCTTCGGAGCCTTGACGTTGCCGTTGCTGTCGATGGAGATGCACGACGGCTTGCCGTTGTAGCCCTCGTAATCAAGATCAATTGCTGCTTGAGATGTAGGTGTCGTGGCAACGGTGAGAGCAATGACGCCCACACTCGCGGCCACGGATTTCCATGTTGCTGCGCGCATGAAGTCTTCCTGTTCGCTGTAGTCGCTGCGGCTCCGGGAAGGTGCCTGTGACTGGGAAAATGAGAACTAGATGGATTGGAAGCCATCCAATTCCCAACCAAAACACAGCTGCTATACAGCAAGGAGACATTCAGGAGAACAGTAGGTTGCTAAAACCTTGGAGGCCCTGCGGTCTCAGAGCTGGTTTTGTGCACGGTTACAATCATCCGCGCACAAGGCCGTTTCTCGCCCCGGATCTTTGCGCCGCCGCTAGCGGGCGCAGGTGGCCGTGTTCTCGGCGTCGAGGCAGTCGTGCTCGAGCGATTCGGCGTGAAGCCATCCGAAGCGGCCGTGAAGAATGATCTCGTCGTAGCACTTCGAGCATCGGCGCACAGAGTTGGGCGAATGGCGGTAACCGCTGACGGGTCCGAGCACGTCGGCGGTGAGCGGTCGACCTTCCCGCTCAAGGATCTGGCGGGCGGTGATAGTGGTCATGCGCGACTCCTTTGTTCAGTTATGCGGGGCGTCCTCCCGGTTGTGGGGAACAGCGCAGGAGCCTACATGGCGGCCGCGACGAAGAAGGGCGCGGTTTAGCGCTTGTGTTCGATAACGTCCTCGGCCTCGAGGACGGCAGTGTCGCCGCGGTCGTCGAAAACGGTTTCGTCGTCGGCGACGTAGTGATCGTCGCCGTAGTCGCCGTCATCGGAGCCGTAGTCAGAGTCGGCCTCATCAAGCGCGGAGACGGCGGAGGGGCGGCTCATGCGCATGGCCACCAGTCCGATGGCGGCGAGCAGCGCCGACAGCCCCAGGCCGACCCACATAGCGGTGGTGGATCCGTTGTTGCCGGCGGCCGAGATTGCGGAGGTGCTCCAGTGCATCGGCATCGCGGAGGACACGGCGCGCCAGATGGGAGCGACATCGCCGGTGGCGGCGCGGGACCACACCCAGCCGACGGCGGCGGTCTGCAACAGCGCGAAGATTCCGGCGCTGGCGGTGCCGCCGAGTTCGCCGAAGGCGTCGCGGAGCACCCAGGTGATACCGGCGGAGGCGAGGGTGCCCAGGACGAGCGCGGCGCCTGTGACCGCGATCGCGGTGGGGGTCAGCCCAGTGCCGAGAATGGTCACGAGGATGGTGCCGGCACCGGCGGCGAGCAGTGTGCCGAGCCCGAGCACGCTCCAACGGGACCGCGTCTCACCGTAGGCGGCGTGCGCCGCGGCGACTCCGCCGAGCACTGCGAGAGCGCTAACGAGCATCGCGGCGAGCGGCGGGAGGGCTGAGGTCGGGGCATTGCTTGCCGACGCTCCCCCAGCCCCCGCAACCGGCGCCGGAGCAGGCAGAGCACGCTGGACATCTCCAATGCGGTCCTTGGTGGAGGTGGCCATGTCGTCGACCTTGGCGGCGCCGTCGGCAAGCTCGTTGACGCCGTCCTTTGCTTCGCCGACCCGGTCGTTCATCTCGCCGAGGCCATTGGCGAGGTCGGCGGCACCGTTGGTCGCAGTGTACACACCGTCGTGGTAGGCGTAGCCCGGCGTGGAGAGCTGGTTGGCGAGCTCACGGGAACCATCCTTGAGCTCGGTAAGCTGGGCGGTCCAGTCTGCGGGGAGTTCGGCGGTGTCGACTTGCTTGCGCAAATCCTCGAGCTGCGTGCGCAGATCCTTGACCTGGGGGTCGTTGCTGCCGCGGGTGCTTTCCAGGGTCTCGTCGATGGCGGCGAGGACCTGGCCCCGCACAGCGTCGAACCCGACGACCTGGTCGACGGTGCCGCCGACGCTGTCCGCGAGGCGGGTCGCTCCGTCGGCAAGCTGGCCGGTGCCGGCCTGGAGCTCGGTCATGCCCTGGGAGAGCTGGTCCGCGCCTTCTTTGGCGGACTTCACGCCGTCGGCGAGCTCGCCGGAGCCGTCGCGGAGCTGTTCCGTGCCGTCCTTGAGCTTGCTCGTACCTTGGGTGAGGAACCCTGCTTGGGCGCTGGCGTCGCCGGCGGCGCGGCGGGCGTTGCCGAGGTTGTCGGCGCCGGAGTAGGCAGCGGGCGCGCCGGATGCGTTCTCGGCGCCGCGCGGCACCCACGTCGTGGCTGGATTCATGGGCGCGAATGCTGCGACGACAAGGACGGCGAAGGCGAGTAGAACATTCCACTTCATAACGAGCAATGTAATGATTGTGGCGAATGTTGTGTATGTGACACACCGCGTATCGGGCTCTACGCTGGTGAACTGTTACCCTTGAAATGTTTGCCAACCGCTACACAGGCTGGAGCACACATGGCTCTTCTCTTAGTCTTCGGGCTAGTCGCCGCGACAGTGGTGCTATCGCCCGCGCTGGTGCGCGCAATCGACCGCCGGGCGGGGTGGGTGATCGGGCCGGTGTTCTTCGCCGCCGCCGGAATCCTCGCCAACGCCGCGAAAGGCGGCGCGACACCAGCGTTCTCAACCACCTGGGCGAATGATTTGCTCGGGCCGGGCACCGTGGTCGAGCTCGGGATGCGCGCGGACGGGCTGAGCCTGTTCTTCGCGCTGCTCGCACTCGTCATCGGCGGCATGGTGATGCTATATTCCGCGGCCTACCTGCCGGAAAACGACGGCAACACCAGCTTCTACACGATCATGACAGCCTTCTCGCTGTCCGTGCTGCTGCTGGTCACCGCGAGCGATGTCGTCGTGCTCTTCATCGGCTGGGAGCTCGTCTCGATCGCGTCGTTCCTGCTCATCGCCCGCTCCGGTTCCTCGGGCGAGGCGGGCTCTTTCCGCACGCTCGCCCTGACGTTCTTCGGCGGCCTGACCCTGCTCGCGGCACTGGCGGTCGCTGCAGTGAAGACTGGAACGACACAGCTCGACGGCATTCTGTCGTCCTCTGTGTGGGCCGCGGACCCGCAGCTGACCACGACGGTCGCTGTGCTGATCGCGTTCTCCGGCTTCACCAAGGCCGCGCAGTTCCCGTTCCACTTCTGGCTGCCGGAGGCGATGGCGGCGGCGACCCCGGTATCGGCATTCCTGCACGCGGCGGCCGTCGTCAAGGCCGGTGTCTACCTGTTGCTGCGCTTCTCCACGATCTTCGGTTCGAACCCGGCGTGGAACACGATCCTCGTCACCTTCGGCCTGGGCACGGCTCTGATGTCGGCACTGTTCGCGATCACGAAGACGGACCTGAAGCACCTCACCGCGTACTCGACGGTCTCGCACCTGGGCTGGATTGTCGCTGCGGTGGGCATCGGCACCCCGGCGGCGTACGCGGCGGCACTCGTGCACACGCTCGCGCACGCGCTGTTCAAGTCGTCGCTGTTCATGCTCATCGGTGTCGTGGACCACGAAACGGGTACCCGCGACATCCGCCGCCTGGGCAAGATTTACGACAAAATGCCGTTCACGTTCGCGTCGGTGGTTGTGGCGGCCGCATCGATGGCTGCGGTCCCGCCCCTGTTCGGCTTCGTGTCTAAGGAGTCGATTCTGGAGGCGTTCCATTCCAGCCGGTACGGCGCGGTCCTGCTCGTCGTCGCCGGCATGGCGGCGTTTTTGACCTTCGTGTACTCCGCGAAGATCGTCTTCGGTGCGTTCATCGACGGCACGCGCGACATGAGCCACGTCCACGAAGCGCCGGTCTCGCTGTGGCTACCGGCCGCGGTTCCGGGCCTCATGTCCGTCCCGGTGGTCTTCGGGCTTTCGCTTATCGACGCCCCCATCACCCGCGCCGTCCACTCCATCAGCGGCGGCTCCACGTTCGAATCCCACCTGGCTCTCTGGCACGGTGTCACGTGGCCGTTCATCGTGTCTGCGCTGGTGCTGGCTGCGGGCATCGGGTTCATCTTCGTGCGCAAGACGGTCTTTGCAGCCCTGGAGAACAGGGTGCTTCTCCCCTACTCCGGCAACGACGTTCTGCGGATGATCGTGAACGCCTCGGAGAAGGCCGGCCGCTTCGCTGGCTCCATGGCTGATTCCTACAACCCGTCGCGCCACCTGAAGTGGCTCGTCGGTGTGGTTGTGCTGCTGGGTGCTGTGACCGCACTGTTCACCACTGGCGTGGACGGTGTGGTGCCGGCACCGCGCACCGAAGGCCTGGACAACTACTGGGACCTGCTGCCGCTGGCGATTGTCGCGGTGTCGGTGGTCGGCATGGTCGCGACTCCGAAGCGCATGACCGCCGCGATCCTGCTCGGCACCGTCGGTGTCGGCGTGAGCCTGCAGATGCTGCTGCTCGGCGCGCCCGATGTCGCTCTGACGCAGTTTACGGTGGAGGCGCTCACCGTCGTGGTGATCATGATGGTGCTGCGTTACCAGCCGCGTCTCTTCCCGGATGTGTCCAAGCGCCGCAAGACGCTGTCGGCGATCTTCGCCGTCGCGGCTGGCCTGGTGGCATTCGCCGGTGTCTACGCCCTGACGGGCCGCCGCGAGCGCTCCGACCTGGCCATGTGGTACCTGACCGAGGGCGGGAAGATGACCGGCGCAGACAATATTGTCGCCGTGATCATCGTGGAGTTCCGTGGCTTCGATACCCTCGGCGAGCTGTCCGTGCTGGGCATGGCCGCCGTGGTCATCGCCGCGGTGACGTCCTCGGTGCCCCGCCACGACTTCCAGAAGGGCACCCGTCCAGCGCCGTTCGGCCAGTCGCGCCTGAACACCTTGCCTCTGCGCAAGGTGACCAAACTGATCATCCCGGTCCTGGTCGTGCTGTCGGTCCTGATCTTCTTCCGCGGCCACACCGCCCCCGGCGGCGGGTTCATCGCCGCCCTGGTGCTGGCCACCGCCTTCGTGCTGAGCTACCTCTCGCAGGGTTCCGACACGAATGCCGTCGGCGAGAAGACTCCGATCCGCCTCGCCGGAATCGGCATCATCGTCGCGATCTCGTCGGGCTTCCTCGGCCTGGTCGAGGGCGGCTTCCTCTATGCCATCCACGGCGAGATCGCCGGGGAGCACATGACCACGTCGCTGATCTTCGACGGCGGCATCTACCTCGCGGTGCTGGGCATGCTTACCATGGCCATCAACGGCATGGGCGGCTACCTGCGTCCCGGCGCGGACCGTGAGCAACTCGTCTACCACCGCGGCGAGGAAAATCCGCTCCCGGACATCCCCGCAGACATGGAAGACCAGGCAGTGGACCCGCACCCGCGTCCCATCAACCCGTCATCCGAACCGGTGGATCTCGCCCGCGCTGTCATTTCCGGCTCGCGCGGCAACCCGACACGGGAGAAGACGGACGACAACGGCCAGAACGGAGGCGCATAATGATCTACGCGGCCACCATCGGAATCCTCGTCGCAGGGGCGGTGTACCTGATCATGCAACGCGGCATGGTGCGCATCGTCCTCGGCATGTCGCTGCTCGGCCACGCCAGCAACCTGATGCTTCTCGCTGCGGGCAACGGCGCCTGGCGCGGGGAGGCGTTCCCCTCCCAGACGTCCATGGACCAGATGGCCGACCCGCTCCCCCAGGCATTCGTGCTGACAGCCATCGTCATCGCGATGGCCACCACCACGATCCTGCTCCTGCTGGCGGCACTGGGGCGTGACGACGACACCATCGACAATATTCTCGACACCGAACAGGCAGCCAAGCTCGGCCCGCACGCCTTGACGACGGCCGGCCGCAACGCCCACAAGGGGGTGCACAACTAAATGACTCCCGAGGCTCTACTCCCCGTTTTCGTCGCCCTGCCGCTCATCGTCGCGGCGGTGACGGCACTGTCTCCGTGGCGGGTTCTCAACAGCGCGTTGTCGCTGATCATCCCGGCGGTCAACCTCACCGGCGGTGTCTGGCTCTACGCCTACACGGCCGAGCACGGCACGATAGGCCACGTCATCGGCCTGTACCAGGGCGGTGCCGGCATCTCGTTCGCGGGCGACCAGTTCTCCGCGATCATGCTGGTCACCACGATGCTGGTGGCGCTGATTTCCAACTGGTTCGCCATCGTTTCGGGCGAGACTCAGGCCCGGTACTACACCCCGCTGACCCTGGTGCTCCTCACCGGTGTCTCCGGTGCGCTGCTCACTGCTGACCTGTTCAACTTCTTCGTCATGATCGAGGTCATGCTGCTGCCGTCCTACGGCTTGATCGCCATGACCGGCACGCGGCACCGCCTGCAGTCGGCGCGCCTGTTCGTCCTCGTGAATCTGGCGGCGTCGACGTTCCTGGTCACAGGTGTCGGCTACGTGTACGCGGTCACCGGGGCAGTCAATATCGGTGCACTGCAGGGCGCCGCGGCGGGCAACGGCCCCGTCACCGTCGCCATGGGGATCGTGGTGGCCGCCATCTGCGCGAAAGCCGCCGTGTTCCCGCTGCACACGTGGCTGCCGCGGACGTACACGTCGACAAGCGCCGCCGTCATGGGCCTCTTCTCCGGCCTGCACACCAAGGTCGCGGTGTACATGCTGTTCCGCATCTGGGTCGTCATTTTCGACATGGACGCCCGCTGGAACTGGCTGATCATCGCCGTAATGGTGGTCTCCATGCTCGTCGGTGCCTATGCGGGGCTCGCGGAATCGACGATCCGCCAAGTGCTCGGCTACCAGATGGTCAACGGCATGCCGTTCATCCTGGTCATGCTCGCGTTCACGCAGGATGATCCGCGCTACGCGCTCGCCGCTGGCCTGATGTACACGCTGCACCACATGGTCACCATCGGCGCGCTGACGCTCAACTCCGGCGCCATCGAGGAGACCTACGGCACCGGCACCCTCTCCAAACTCTCGGGCTTGGCGCGCCGCGACCCGCTCACCGCGACAGTCTTCGCCGCCGGCGCCTTCTCGGTGATCGGCTTCCCGCCGTTCTCCGGTCTGTGGGGCAAGCTCACCATCATCTTCGCGGCGGCCCGCGGCGGCGACGAACGCTCCTGGATCGTCATCGCGGCGATCATCATCGCCTCTTTCGGTGCGATGCTGGCCATGTTCCGTGTCTGGCGCGACGTGTTCTGGGGCAAGCCCATGCAACGGTTCCCGGCCAATCTAAACGTGCGTGGGGCGCTGCTGGCGCCGTCGGCAAGCTTGATGCTCATCTCGCTCGCCATGTTCTTCGCCGCGGGCCCGCTGTGGGGCGCGGCGACCGACTCCGTGGACGCGCTTCTCGACGTCCCCTCCTACACCTCCGCCGTCTTGGGCCCCGACCCCGTCGGGCTGCCCGACACCGCTAGCCTGCAAGGGGGCCAGTAATGAAGACCATCCTGCACGCCATCGGCTACTTCTTCTGGATCATCAAGGAGATCGTCGTCGCCGGTGTTTCAACCGCGCTCGCCGCGTTCCGGCCGGACTCCGGCATTGAGCCGATCATCATCTACTACCCGCTGCGTATCGACGGCGACTGGGAGCTCTTCTGGTTCTCCACCTCCGTCACCGCCACCCCGTCGACCCTCTCCTTCGGCTTCCGCGACAATATCCCCGGCAAACCCCGCGTGATGCTCGTCCAAGCCGCCTTCGGCTCCAACCCTGAGGACATCGTCGCTGGACTCGCCGACATGGAGGAGCATGTCAACCCGCGCGTCAAAGACACCCCCATCGACCCGGCGGCGGTCCTGTGGGAGCCGTACCAGGACTTCCGCGACCGCGTCGACCCCAACGCGACTGACCCCGTCGACGCCGCCGACAACGCCCGCCGGCAGCGTCGCGCCCGCGCACGTGAGCGATCCCGCGACCGCCGAGATAACGGTTACGGCCGCTCCGCGAAAGAGAGGAACTAGCCATGTTCGACTCGACGTTTGAAACAATCCTCACCGTCTGCATCTGCATCATGGCCGTCTGCCTGATCATCGGCATGCTGACCATCCTGCGCGTCAAAGACGAACTGAGCCGCGCCGTGCTCGCCGATTTCATCTTCTACCTGATGGTCTGCATTTACTTCGTGTGGACCTTGTTCCACGACACGTTCATCGGCTACGAGATCGCGATTCTCGCCGCACTCGTCTGCGGCGCGATCCCGACCCTGTCGATGTCCCGCATCATCTCGAGGGGGCGCCGCTAATGGCTATGTGGCAGATCATCGTCCTCATCTTCGTCGCGATCGCCGTGTTTATGACCGTCGCGACGCTCATCCTGCAGCTGCGCGCCCCCAACGCCCTGACGCGTGTGAACCTGATGGGCCCGCTCGTGTGCCTGGCGTTCCCGTCCTTGATCCTGGCCAAGCTCATCGCCGACTGGGCCATCGAGGGATTCAGTGCGGGCGATTTCATCCGCGCCGTCGTCGCCATCCTGGGTGTGTGGATTGTCGGCTCCGTCGGCTCGTTCATCATGGGCCGCTCCATCCACGGCGTGACTGTCGTCGATCCTCGCGCGGTGCTGAACCGTGAGGACCGCGAGGACCGCGAGGACCACGGCCTCAGCGACGACTTAGCCCACCGCGAGCAGGACGCCGCCGAACAAGCAGGGCTCTGACCCGATACTCCGGGCCTGGCTCGTGCGGGCGGCCCCCTCCCCCGCCGCGCTCAGCTTGAAAAACTCAGCCCCACAGATCCAGCTAATTGGATCCAGCTAACAGGCCCCAAAGGCATAGATAGCTGGATCCAGGTAGCTGGTTTTGCCTTTGAGACACGGCTCTACTGCACGCGCCACCTACGCGAGTGCCGAAGCACAGACCGTGTGGTGGAGCCGGCACACCGAGAAAACCCCGCAGAGAGCGAGCATCGTGGCTCGCCCCCTGCGGGGTGTTTGCGGCTGATCAGAGCTCAGCCGGGCTCATGCCCCTAAAGCAAGTGGCTTAGGAAGCGTCAGCTCGCTTCTTCGCCAGCACCTCGCGGAGCTTCGGCTCGAGGTCAGCGTCGACCTTGCCCCAGTAGGCGAAGGTGCGCTCCTCGACGTCCTTGTCCTGGATCGGCAGCATCTTGTTGGTGACGTTGTCGATGAAGCGCTCACGTGCTGCGTCGTCGAAGACCTCACGGTACAGGGTGCCTGCCTGACCGAAGTCGTCGTCCTCGGCGTGCTTAACGTAAGCGGCGCGGACGAGATCGGTGCCGTGCGGATCCGGGTTCACGTACAGGTCGTGAGCCTGGCCGTAGGTGGTGTGGTTGGAGGAGGAGTCCTCACCGTTGTCCAGGTAACCGGCACCCTTGTCGGTGCGGTTCGGGGAGTAATTCGGCTCGCCCTCGTTGTTGAAGAAGAAGGCCATCGGGCCACGCTCTGCGTAGGTGTTCACCGGAACGATCGGCTGGTTGACCGGCAGGTCCTTGTAGTTCGGTCCGATGCGGTAGCGGTGCTGGTCAGCGTATGCGAACACGCGGCCCTGCAGCATGCGGTCCGGGGACAGGCCGACGCCCGGGACAATGTTGGCCGGATCCAGCGCCAGCTGCTCGATCTGGGCGTGGAAGTTCTTCGGGTTGCGGTTGAGGACGAAGTAGCCGACGTCGACAAGCGGGTAGTCCTTCTGGGACCAGGTCTTGGTGAGGTCGAACGGGTTGAAGCGGTAGTTCT
Source organism: Corynebacterium sp. P4-C1 (assembly GCF_030503595.1). Classification (NCBI taxonomy): domain Bacteria; kingdom Bacillati; phylum Actinomycetota; class Actinomycetes; order Mycobacteriales; family Corynebacteriaceae; genus Corynebacterium; species Corynebacterium sp. P4-C1. The sequence goes on from NZ_CP129966.1 coordinate 1,586,610, forward strand.
CCGCATCCTCGAACGGCATGATCTGGACCTTGACGTCCCAGATCGGGTAGTCGCCGCGCTCGATGGCCTCGAACAGGTCCTGGCGGTGGTAGTCGGCGTTCTCGCCGGCCATCTTGCCTGCCTCTTCGTCGGTGAAGGTCTCCCAACCCTGACGGGTCTTGAAGTGGTACTTGATCCAGACTGCGTCGCCCTCTTCGTTGACCCACTGGAAGGTGTGGGAGCCGAAGCCGTCCTGGTGGCGGGAGGTCTTCGGGGTGCCGCGGTCGCCGAGCAGGTAGGTCACCTGGTGAGCAGACTCCGGCGTGCGGGTCCAGAAGTCCCACTGCATCTCGTCGTCGCGCAGGCCGGAGTCCGGCTGGCGCTTCTGGGAGTGGATAAAGTCCGGGAACTTAACGGGGTCGCGGAGGAAGAACGTCGGGGTGTTGTTGCCGACGATGTCGTAGTTGCCGTCCTCGGTCCAGAAACGCAGTGCGAAGCCGTGGACGTCGCGCCAGGTGTCCGGGGAGCCAGCCTCGCCGGCAACGGTGGAGAAGCGCACGGCCATCGGGGTGACGGTGCCCTTCTGGAACAGCTTGGCCTTGGTGTACTTGGAGACGTCCTCGGTGATGTGCAGCTCACCGAATGCGCCGTGGCCCTTGGCGTGCGGGATGCGCTCCGGGACGTTCTCGCGGTTGAAGTGGGCGAGCTTCTCGACGAGGTGGATGTCGTCGAGCAGGTTCGGGCCCTGCGGACCGGCGGTGGCGGAGATGTTCTCCGATGCGACCGGCTGGCCGCCCAGGCGGGTGGTCTTGCCGTTACCGGCAGCGCGCTCGCCCTTCTTCACAATTTCTTCTGCGGGTTTGTTGTCAGCCATTAGGTGGCCCTCCTCGTTAAATCAGAGATGATTCACTGGTAGATCCGACACTACGCACGCTCTATAGGCCCTTCAACCAAGTTGACCCTAACTCATTCCTTTGTTTGATTGATGTCTCAGCGGACTGGCAGCCGAGAGGCAGTCGGGCCAACAGTTTTAGTGGGCACCGGGAACATCGTTCGCAGGTCACGTCGGGTGCTGCTGGTAACGTCAGCACCCGTGAATAAAAGGGACGACGCGTATGTCACGGACTTGGCCTTGCGGGCCGGCCGTGGGGACAAACAGGCGTTGTCCGAGTTCATCCGGTTGACGCACGACGACGTGTGGCGCTTGCTGGCCCACTTGGCGGGCCGGGAGCAGGCAGATGACCTGACGCAGGAGACGTACCTGCGGGTTTTGGGGGCTCTCCCCCGCTTCGCGGCCCGTTCGAGCGCGCGGACATGGTTGCTCTCGCTCGCGCGGCGGGCGTGGGTGGATTCGGTGCGTCACGACATGGCGCGTCCGCGGAAGGCGGCGGCGGAATACGACGACGTGGCGGCGCAGCAGCCGAGCCGGGACAACCCGAACACGTGGTCCGAGGTGATGGATGCCCGCGTGCTTCTCGACGCGCTGGCTCCCGAACGCCGTGAAGCCCTCATCCTGACCCAGGTGCTCGGCTACACCTACGAGGAAGCGGCGAAAATCGCGAATGTGCGTGTGGGCACCATCCGTTCGCGAGTGGCGCGTGCGCGGCGGGACCTCATGGCCGGCGGGGCGGATTGAGGTGGGGTGCCGGGGGCCGCGGAGGTCTAGACCAGCAGCTCCGCGATCTGGATGGTGTTCAGCGCAGCGCCCTTGCGCAGGTTGTCGCCGGAGACGACGAAGATCAGGCCGCGGTTGTCGTCGACAGTCTGGTCTTGGCGGATACGGCCGACGAGGGAGTTGTCCTTGCCTGCGGCGGCGAGCGGCATCGGGACGTCGACGACAGTGACGCCGGGGGCGTCGGCAAGCACGCGCTTCGCCTCCTCGGGCGTGATCGCGCGCGCGAATTCCGCGTGAACGACCATCGTGTGGCCGGTGAAGACGGGTACGCGCACGCAGGTACCGGAGACCTTTAGGTCGGGCAGGCCGAGGATCTTGCGGGATTCGTTGCGCAGCTTCTGCTCCTCGTCGGTCTCGAAGGTTCCGTCGTCGACGAGGTTGCCGGCCATCGGCAGCGCGTTGAACGCGATCGGGGCGACGTACGGACCGAGGTCAGCCGGATTGAGCAGGGAGCCGTCGTGAGTGAGGTCGACATTCCGGTCGCCGATGTCAGCGACTTGCGCCGCGAGCGTGTCGACACCAGCCAGACCCGACCCCGACACCGCCTGGTAGGAGGCGACGCGCATGGTGGTCAGCCCCGCTGCGTCGTCAAGCGCCTTGGCTACCGGCATGACCGCCATCGTCGTGCAGTTCGGGTTCGCGATGATGCCCTTGGGCGTGTTGCTGGCCTCGCCCGGGTTGACTTCGGAGACGATGAGTGGCACATCCGGGTCCTTGCGCCACGCGGAGGAATTATCGACGACCACCGCGCCTGCCTCCGCGAAAACCGGCGCCCACTCCTTGGATGTCGAGCCGCCGGCGGAGAACAGCGCGATGTCGACGTCCTTGACAGCATCGGCAGTGACCTGGGTGAGGTCCTCAACCACGATTTTCTCGCCCCGGAACTCGAACTCCTTGCCCGCAGAACGCGGGGAGGCGAAAAAGCGCACTGCGTCCGCCGGGAAGTCGCGCTCCTGGAGAATCTCCCGCATTACGCGCCCCACCTGGCCGGTGGCTCCAACGACAGCGACAGTGGTCATGTCATGTCTCCTTTGCTCGAGAATGGAAATCGAAGAATCGACCGTGCGGCTTAGCGTCCGGTGCCCGCGTAGACGACGGCGGGCTCATCGCCGCCGAGGTCAAATTTCTCGTGGATGACGCGCGCCGCTTCCTGCATGTCCGCACGGCGCACAACAGCGGTGATGCGGATCTCGGAGGTGTTCATCATCCCGATGTTCACGCCCTTGTCGCGGAGCGCCTCCGTGAAGTCCGCGGTGACGCCCGGGTGGGACTTCATGCCAGCTCCCACGAGGGAGACCTTGGCGATCTCGTCGTTGTAGGTGACGTCCTCCCAGCCTTCGCTCTTCACCAGAGCGGTGAGCAGTTCCATGCCGCGCGGGCCGTCCGCGATCGGCAAGGTGAAGGTGATGTCGGTGACGTTGTCGCCCTGCGTGGAGGTGTTCTGGAGAACCATGTCGATGTTGATTTCGGCGTCCGCGAGCGCACGGAAAACCTTCGCCGCCTCGCCGGGGACGTCGGGAATGCCGAACACGGTGATCTTGGCTTCGGAATCGTCGGTGGCCACACCGACCAGAACTGCTTCTTCCACAGGGATATCCTCCATCGCTCCGGACACGAGCGTGCCGGGGTCGTTGCTGTAAGACGAGCGTACTCGCATGGGAACATTGAACGCGCGGGCGTATTCGACGCTGCGCAGCACCAGAATCTTCGACCCCGACGCGGCGAGCTCGAGCATCTCCTCGAAGCTCAGGTGCTCGAGCTTCTTGGCGTCGGAGACGATGCGGGGGTCAGCGCTGTAGATGCCGTCGACGTCCGAGTAGATCTCGCACTCGTCGGCGCCGAGGGCTGCGGCGAGCGCCACCGCCGTGGTGTCGGAGCCGCCGCGGCCCAGGGTGGTCACGTCGCGGGTGTCCCGGTTGACGCCCTGGAAACCGGCGACAATGGCGATCTTTCCTGCGTCGATAGCTTCCTGCACGCGTCCCGGGGTGACCTCGAGAATGCGCGCGTTGCCGTAGCGCTCGGTGGTGATCACGCCCGCCTGGGAGCCGGTGAAGGACTGCACCGGGGCACCCAGACCGGCAATCGCCATGGCCACCAACGAGTTGGAGATGCGCTCGCCGGCGGTGAGCAGCATGTCCATCTCACGGGGAGGCGGAGTCGGGTTGACCTGTGCAGCGAGATCCAGCAGCTCGTCGGTGGTGTCGCCCATAGCGGAGCACACCACCACGACATCGTTGCCGGCCTTGTGCGTGGCCACGACCCTTTCCGCTACGGCACGAATCCGGTCCGCGCTTTCGAGCGAGGATCCGCCGTATTTCTGGACGATCAGTGCCACCCTGGTCCGCCTTTCTGCGTCTATGTGCGCTTTTACTGCTAAGCGGTCAATCTGTGTGAATCAGGATACCCGGACACACCTATAAATCCCGCCATTAAGTTGCAATCCGGTGCCACTACTATGATCCGGGTGCACAGTAATGCCCTCGCCGTCTTGTTCGCGTTCGCGTCCGCGCTGACGATCGCGATCGGCACCGTATGGCGCCACCAGATCGTGCTGCGCCACAACGCGGAGCACGAGGGGAAGCAGGGCTCGTCGGGGGCGATCGGGGCGATCAAGCGGCCGACGTGGTGGTTGTCGTTGTCACTGGCCTGGCTTGCGTACGGCTTCCAGGCTGTGGCGCTGGCTTTCGGCACTCTCTTGGTGGTGCAACCAGTGCTGGTGCTGTCGCTGCTGCTCACCCTGCTGCTGGCGGCGCGGGTGGAGCGGCGCGGCATGGAGATCGACGAGACTTTCTGGGCCACGGTCCTCACTATCACCGTGGGCGTGCTGGTTGTGTTGGGGAAGCCGGAGCCGGGGACGAGGGAGGCGTCGATAAGCGAATGGCTTGTTGCTGTGGGCGCCGGAACTGCGGTGATGGCGGTGATTGGTGCCGTGGCGAGGCGGCAGCGGTCAGTGCTGCGCGCGTTTCTGCTGGGCGCGGTGTGCGGCGCGATTTTCGGCTACCTCGCGGTGTTTTCGAAGACGACCGTCGATGCGTTCGTGCGCGGAGGCATCCCCGAGATGGTGACCACCTGGCCGCTGTACGCCCTGCTCGGCGCGGCAGTTGTGGGAACGATCGTGCAGCAGTACGCGTTCAGCGCGGGCGATTTGTCCCAGTCCCTGCCGGCGATGAAGATCTTCGAACCGCTGCTCGCGTACACCCTCGGCATGACCTTGCTGGGCGAGAAATTCACGGTGACCACCGTGTGGGGCTGGGCCCTGATGGCGCTCGCTGTCGCCGCGATGTTCGTGTCCACCTATTTCCTGTCGCGGAAGTCGCTGTAGGCACACAACACGGGGCCATGGTTGCGCTCCGCCACACTGTGGCTAGGATGTGAACCATGTCATTGGCAACCACGGCGATCACGGCACTTCCGGGAACTGCCCTACTTCTGCGCCGCGGCGGGTTCTAGGCCTCTCTTCACGGCCGGCGCCCCGTCGCGGAGTTCGGCATGCCGGCCGTGCGCCCCATTTTTGATTCACCCTCACCCCCGCAGAAAAGGACTCGAAGCCATGACCCCCTCCGACGCACACTTCGCCGCACCCGCAGAAACCCGCACACCGAACGGCCCCCGCAACGAGGGCCAACCCGCATGGAACACGCAGCGCGGATCGTCGATGCCGTTCGACCGTTACCTGCCGTTCGCAAAAGAAGTAGAAGACATCTCGCTGCCGGACCGCACGTGGCCCGACAAGAAGATCACGGTCGCCCCGCAGTGGTGCGCGGTGGACCTGCGCGACGGCAACCAGGCGCTGGTGGACCCGATGAGTCCGGAGCGCAAGCGCCGCATGTTCAAGCTGCTCGTGGAGATGGGCTACAAGGAGATCGAGGTGGGCTTCCCGTCCGCCTCGCAGACCGACTTCGACTTCGTGCGCGAGATCATCGAGGAGGACATGATCCCCGAGGACGTGACCATCCAGGTGCTGGTGCAGGCACGCGAGCACCTGATCCGCCGCACCTTCGAGGCGTGCGCGGGTGCGCCGCGTGTGATCGTGCACTTCTACAACTCCACATCGAAACTGCAGCGCGAGGTGGTCTTCCGCAAGGACCGCGCGGCGGTCAAGAAGCTGGCCACCGACGCCGCGGAGCTCATCAAGGAGATCGCCGGGGATTACCCGGACACCCACTGGCGCTGGGAGTACTCGCCGGAGTCCTTCACCGGCACGGAGCTGGACTTCGCGGTCGACGTGTGCGACGCGGTAGTGGACATCATGGAAGCCACGCCGGAAGACCCGATGATCATCAACCTGCCGGCGACAGTGGAAATGATCACCCCGAATGTCTACGCGGATTCGATCGAGTGGATGCACCGCAACTTCGCCAAGCGCGATTCCATCATCATGTCACTGCACCCGCATAACGACCGCGGCGAGGGCATCGCTGCCGCCGAGCTGGGCTACCTGGCCGGCGCGGACCGCATCGAGGGCTGCCTGTTCGGCAACGGCGAGCGCACCGGAAACGTCGACCTGGTCACCTTGGGCCTGAACATGCTCACCCAGGGCGTGGACCCGCAGATCGACTTCTCCGACATCGCCGGGATCCGCGAGACCGTCGAGTACTGCAACCAGCTGCGCGTTCCGGAGCGCCACCCGTACGGCGGCGAGCTCGTTTTCACGGCGTTTTCCGGTTCGCACCAGGACGCGATCAACAAGGGCCTCGACGCGCTGGCCCAGAAGGTGCGCCCCGAGGCCAATTCCACCGACGTCGCGTGGGAAGAGCTGCGCGAAACGGTGTGGGAGGTCCCCTACCTGCCGATCGACCCGAAGGACGTTGGCCGCGACTACGAGGCTGTCATCCGCGTCAACTCCCAGTCGGGCAAGGGCGGCGTCGCCTACATCATGAAGACGGACCACGGCATCAACCTGCCGAAGGAGATGCAGGCGGAGTTCTCCTCTACCGTCCAGGCCATCACGGATTCAGAGGGCGGCGAGGTCAATTCCAAGAACATGTGGGACGTCTTCGCCGGCGAGTACCTGGATTTGGACAGCCAGCTCGAGCTGACGAGCTTGCACGTCGACGCTGCCGAAACGGATGACGATGAGGCGGAAGTCGCGGCGACGGTTGTCTACCAGGGCGACGAGCGAAAGATCACCGGCGCGGGCAACGGTCCGATCGCGGCGTTCGCGGATGCGCTGCGTTCGCTGGGCTTGAGCTACGAAATCAAGGATTACCGCCAGCAGGCGCGCACCGCGGGCGGCGATGCCGACGCGGCGTGCTTCATCCACAGCGAGGTCAACGGCACCCCGGCGTGGGGCGTGGGCATCGCGGGCTCGACCACCCGCGCGTCGATCAAAGCGATGGTGTCTGCGGTGAACCGTGCACTGGATTAATTTCTGCCGTCAGTCCTGTCAGTACTAGTGTTCTCTGGGGGTGCACTGCGTTGAACCGAGGAGATCAGCATGACTAAGCACGAGGCCGACAACGGCCGCGCTGATCTTTCGCCGCACACGAATAGCGTGTGGCTCCCCTCGGGCACGCAGCGCACAGTGCTTATCGACGACACTCCAGCCCTCTTCACCGACGGCAACCCCGTGGTGGTCGAGGTCGGCTTCGACCCGGCGGGGGATGTCGTCGCCAAGATTGACGGTGACGTCTTGGGGGCCTTCGACGCGGAGACTTCGGCGGAGCTCAGCCCGTCGCTGCGCTTGCTGGAGACCCGCGGACTCGTCGCTCTCGCCCACGGCGCGTTCACCACTGAGGGCGGCGAGCCCGCTGTGACTGTGCACGCCGACCCGCTGGGGGCACCACGTGCCCGCACCGCGGCTGACAACACGCACGTGCCCACCGACCCGTTCCCGGTGACCGAGCCCTTCGCCGCCGACAAGGCGGCGGAGGCCGCCGCGCGCGCCGCCGATGAATCTGCGGGTACCCCGGCAGGCAGCACTGCAGTTCGCGAAGCCCCGCGGAGCAGGAATATGCAGGCGGTCGCCGTGCTTTCCTCCGCGTTGGCCATCGGCCTGGTTGGCCTGATCGGCTACTACTACGGCGTGGTCGAGCACGGCAGGGAGATTACCGCCTTCATCAATTCCGACGACAAGACCTCTGCAAGTCAGAAGGAAACCAGCTCCGCGCCGCCGACCTCGACGCAGTCCACCGGCTCAACCAGCCCGGCTAGCTCGACGGTCCCGACCAGCAGCACCAGTTCCAGCGGGGCCACCTCCTCCGGGGATTCCCCGGTGCAGCAGTCCCCGGCGGAGCCAGCCGCCCCCGCCCCCGCGCATGCTCCCGGACCGGGGCCAGCAGCCCAACCGGAGCCCGGCAACGCCCCTGCTCCCACGCATGCACCGGCACCTGCACCCGCGCCCGCCCCTGCTCCCGAGCCGAATCCGGCGCCGGCTCCTGCACCTTCCGGGAACGGCGCGCCCCCCGACAACGATTCCGGTGGCGGAAACGCCCCTCAACCACGACCGATCTTCGAGCTCCAATGGTAGACAACGACTCTTCCCGCAACGCCGATTCCGCCGCAGCTGCCGGCGCTCCCGATATGGGCGGCACGGACACGGTGAAGCCCGCCCCGAATTCCGCGCTGCACCCCGCTCCGCCGGCGGAGGACCTGAGCGGGGAATTCCCGTTCGCCGCGTTCACGGCGCAGGCCACCAACATCCATCCTTCGAGTGGACGCCTGGTCACCCTGGACGGTGTCGCTTTCGACGAGTCCGGTGTGGTGGGCGAGGAATTCCACGCCGTGTTCAACGTGGGCGGAGATCCAGGACCGACGCACACGCATGGTGTCCGCCGCAACGATTTCGAGCGCGCCGCGAAATTCTCCAGGCACCTGAAGAAGCTGGATAAATTCATCGACAGCCGCACACTCGTCGTCCACGATGCGCCGCTGGTGTGGGGTTTCATCGTCTCGGAGGCGCGCCGCGCCATGAACGCGGCGGCGCGGGCGAACCGTTCGCGGAATCGTCGTCAAGGCCGCCGCAGGCAGCGAGTGGGCCACGTGCCGCGTCCGGAAGGAATCGTCGATACGCTCGCATCCGCGCGCAAGCAGGGCGCCGTGCTTATCGACGAACGCCTCGAAGCCGTCGCCTCCCTCTCCGGCGTCGCCGTCCCGGCCGCGGAAGCATCCGTCGTGCGCGCCACGCAGCCCGAGGAGGAGACCTCCCGCGAACGCACCCTGGCGCTGGTGGGCCTGTACCTCGCCCTCGAGGAAGCCGGTCCGTTGGCAGTGCGCACCCCAGATGAGCTGGCCCCCGACCGCTTCGGACTGCAGCGCGCCCAGGTGCGCGTCGACGCCGAGAAAGCCGCTGCGCTGCACGGCAACCCCGGCCAGTTCACCGACAAGTCGGGGCTGCGCCCCGGCATGGAGGTGGCCATCTCAGACGATATTTGCGCCGACCACGACGAGCTTGTCCGCGCCGTGCTCGACCTGGAGATGACGTACACGGAAAAACTCAGCCGCGAGACCTCCCTGGTGGTCACCAACGCGACCGGAAACCCGGACGATCTGCGCGGCAAGGCGATGCACGCCCACCGCAAGGGCATCCCGCTGGTCAACGACGAGCAATTCTTGGCCGCCGTGCGCGCCGCGCAGGACGGGCGCGAAAACTAGGTGGCGCAACTCCCCGTCACTCAACAATGACCGGGCGGCGATGAACTAGGGTTTAGCCCATGAATTCGAGCACATCCGGCCCCGGCGGCCGGGCGGGCAAGGCAGGCATGTTTCAGCGTCTGCGCAGCACAACTGCGGTCACCGCGGCGAAACTGGCCACGAAGGCCTCACGCGCGACAGGCCGCGGGGCCGGCGGAATGATCGGCGGCCTCATTGCGGGGGCGATCGACCCAGGCATCTTGGAGCAGCTCGGCGGCGGGCGCCCCGCGGTGCTGGTCACCGGAACAAACGGCAAATCGACGACAACGCGCATGCTCGCCGGCGCACTCAAGTCGCGCTACACCGTGGCCACGAATGAGGGCGGCGACAACATGGACGCCGGCATCATCTCCGCGCTGCTCGCCGGCGAGAAGGCGTCCCACGTGGTGCTGGAGGTCGACGAGCTCCACGTCCCGGCCGTGGCCGACAAGCTCAACCCAACCGCGCTGGTGCTGCTCAACCTCACCCGGGACCAGCTGGACCGCGTCGGCGAGATCAATTCCATCGAGCGCGCCCTCCGCCGCGCGGTGGAGGCGCACCCAGACATGACCGTCATCGCGAACTGCGACGACGTGCTGGTCACCTCCGTCGCTTTCGACGCCCCCAATGTCGTGTGGGTCGCTGCCGGCGCAGGGTGGACCGGCGATTCCGTGTCCAACCCCCGCGGCGACGGCTACATCGTGCGCGACGGCGATGACTGGTACGCGACCAAACCGCTTGCCGACGGCCGCACCTTCCGCCGCCCCACACCCCACTGGAGCGTCACCGATGGGGGCCTGACCTCCCCCGACGGTGCCACAGATCCGCTCGAACTCGCCCTGCCCGGCCGCGCGAACCGCGGCAATGCGGCGCAGGCGATCGCTGCGGCGGTGGAGGCGTTCGGCGTCGATAAGCGTGCTGCGCTCAGTGCCGCTGAGCGCGTCGACGACGTCGCCGGCCGCTACACCACGGTCACCTGGGGCGACCACGACGTGCACCTGCTGCTGGCCAAGAACCCAGCGGGGTGGCAGGAAGCCCTGTCCATGGTGGACCGCGACGCCGACGGCCTCGTCATCGCCGTCAACGGGCAGGAAGGCGACGGCGCCGACCTGTCGTGGCTGTGGGACGTCCGCTTCGAGGAATTCGGGGGCATCGCCGTCAAGGCGTCCGGCGAGCGCGGCACCGACTTGGCTGTGCGCCTGCTCTACGCGGAAATCGAGCACGAGCTCATCCACGACCCGCTCAAGGCCATCGCGGCTTGCCCGCCCGGCCGCGTGGAAGTGCTGGCGAACTACACTGCGCTGCTCAACTTAAAAAAGGCGCTGGCGAAGGAGGTCTCCCATGGCTAATGCGTTGACGATCGGCCTTATTCTCCCCGACGTGCTGGGCACGTACGGCGACGACGGCAACGCGCTCGTGCTGCGCGGCCGAGCCCGCATGCGCGGCATCGACGCGGAGATTCTGCCGATCAAACTGGGCGAAGCTGTCCCGGAGGACCTCGCCGCCTACACGCTCGGCGGCGGCGAGGACAGCGCGCAAGTGCTCGCCGCAGAGCACCTCATTGCAGACAAGGGCCTGGCCCGCGCCGCGGCGAACGGCCGCCCGGTTTTCGCGGTGTGCGCCGGCCTCCAGGTCCTCGGTGAAAGCTTCCGAGCCCACGGCAAGCAGGTCGCGGGCCTAGGGCTTATCGACGCCACCACCGCCCCCCTTCCCTCCCGTGCCATCGGCGAGGTAGCCTCGACCCCCACTAAGGCTGGCGTGACCAAGGAACTGACGCAGCCCCTCACCGGTTTCGAGAACCACCTGGGCGGGACAGTCCTGGGCACCGACGCTTCCCCCTTGGGCTCCGTCACCAACGGCCAGGGCAACGGCGGCGCCGAGAGTGAAAAGAGCTACGAAGGGGCCGTACAGGGCAGCGTGATCGCCACCTACATGCACGGCCCGGCCCTGGCCCGGAACCCGGAGCTGGCGGATCTGGTGCTCGCCCGAGCCATGGGCATTACCCTCGCGGAGCTGGAGCCGTTGGAGCTGCCCGAGGTCGACCGCCTGCGCTTGGAACGCATGGGCCGTTAACGCCCCGGCGTTGCCGCTACGCGGGCTCAGCGAGCCCAGCGGATCCAGCGGCTCAGCAGGCTCATCGGTTTTAGAGCGTCAAGCGCCCCGACAATGCGCGGGAGAGCGTGAGCTCATCGACGAATTCCAAGTCGCCGCCGAGTGGCATGCCGGACGCGAGACGCGACGTGGTCAGGTCCGGAAAGTCCTTGAGCAGACGCGCCAGGTACGACGCGGTGGCCTCGCCCTCTGTGTCAGGGTCGGTGGCCAGGATGACCTCGTGGATCTCCGGCGCTTCCTCGCCGTCCCGATCGGGCAGCACCCCGCCGATGCGTTGCAGCAGGGAGGAAATGGCCAGGTCTTTGGGCCCCACATTGGCCAGCGGGTCGAGTGCCCCGCCGAGCACGTGGTAACGCCCCGAGTACTCCCCTGTGCGCTCGATGACCTGGATGTCCTTGGCATCCTCCACGACGCAGATCAAACCGGCATCGCGGCCGCTGTCGGCGCAGACGCGGCAGACCTCTTCGCGGGAGACGTTGTTGCAAATCCGACAGAACGTAACACCGTCTCGCACTGCACCGAGTGCGCTCCGGAGACGATCGATGTCGTCCGGGTCAGTCTTCAGCAGGTGGAACGCGATGCGCTGCGCGCTTTTCGGCCCCACGCCGGGAAGGCGGGAGAACTCGTCGATGAGGTCCTGAAGAGGGCCTTCAAACATAGAGCGGCTTAGTTTCCGCCGAACATCTGGGTGAAGTCGTTGCCCTCACCCTGCCCCTGGTTGGTCAGCGGGCCGATCTTCTCCTGCGCCAGCTGGCCAGCCTTAGTGTGGGCATCGCGGTAAGCGGCGAGGATGAGGTCCTGGAGGGTCTCAACATCGTTCGGGTCCACAGCCTCCGGCTTGATGGACAGATCCTTGATCTCTGCGCCACCAGTCATGGTGATCTGCACCAGGCCGCCACCTGCGGAACCCTCGACGGATGCGGCGAGGATCTCCTCCTGCGCGCGCTGGATCTGGGCCTGGACCTCAGATGCCTGGCGGATGAGTTCCTGCATGTCGGGCATACCGTTCTGATCGGGCTGAGTCATGGTCGTGGACCTTTCTTGAACGTGTTCTAACTGTGTCTTTTCACGCAGCCGACATCCTCGGCGGCGTCTTTGAACTAGTGTACCGAGTCCCCTACAACGGCCGTGCGCCTAGTTCTTCCGCGAGCAGATCCATCGCCACTTCCGTGGGATTGCGACGGTCGAAGGAGCCTTCTTCCTGGGACTGGTCGACCATGTCCCGCTCCTCGTCCTCGCGCGTGTAGGGCGCCGGTTCCTCGTCCGCCGGCGGCTCATCCTCCGGTTCCGGGGGCAGTGGCACGCCGCTGCTGAAGCTCGTTTCGCCGCCAAACCCCGTCTTCGGGCCAACAGGTCTGCCGCCCTCCGGCCGCGTCGCCGCTCCTCTCGCGTTGGCTGCTCCGGCTGCCGCGGCCGCAGCAGCAGCCGCAGCGCTACCGGCGCCCGGGGCCGCGCCGGCACCAGCTCCGCCGGTTGTCGCCGGAGTGGTCCCCCACGGGTCGTACTGCACCGGTGCCGGGGCCGGTTCCGGTGTGACGGCCTCTCGGTCACCGGCCACCGAGCCGTCGCTGGTCGGGGTCGGATCAGTAGGCTCATTGCCATCTGCGGCGTACGGGTCATCCCCAGTGTCACCGGTGTTACCGGTGACACTGGGGTCCTGTGCCGCGGCGACCGGTTCAGGCTCGCTACTCGGCCTTTGCTCCGCTTCCGGTTCCGGCTCCGACTCCGGTTCCCGCTCCGGACGCGCCGGACTCCAGGCCTGCGGCGCGCGTGGCGGGGCCTTAAATCCCGCGGCTTTTGGGTCGGTACCCACCACGCAGCGCACCCCGACCCCGGTGCCGAGCTTCTCAGTCAGCACAGCAACGATGTCGTCGTTGTTGTGCTTGGAGTTGATGCTGTTCGCCAGCGCGCCAGTGTTGTGGCCGACGACGAGCGTGGAGCCATCCATGCCGAGTGGCTGCGCCTCGGTGAGCATGATCTCCGCGACCTTGTTGCGCTCGCCGACCGACTGGCGCAACGTGATCCACTCCCGGCGGATCCGTTCCATGAGCTCACCGGTGTCAACGTCCCGCGCCGGCGGCGCGGACTCCTCAGCGGCCTGGGAGGTACCCGAGTCCTCGGAGCGATTCCCAGCGCGATCCTCAACGTGGTGTTCGGCATCGCTCGCCGCAGGCACCTCGGGTTCGTGCGGCGGCTGCTGCTCAGACGGCTTCTCTTCAGGCTCCGGCTGGGCTGGTCGCTCCCGCTGTTCCGGCGTGGCCTGCTCTGCCACCGGCTTAGCCTGTCCCGCCTCCGACTTGGCGGCCTGGGCCTGCGTTACCTGCGGCCGCGGCGGCTTCTGCTCACGGGCGGATTTCGGCACCTCGCGGGGTGCGGGGGTCGATTGAGAGGTGACATTCGCAGTGGCCTGCACAGCGGCGGCCGCGGCAAGTGCCGCGGCGGCACCACGGGGCTGGTCGCCCACGCCGTTCGCCGAGGAAGAAGCATCTTGGATCTCAGTCAGGCCGGCAACAGCGGCAGGCGTCTGTGTGCCAGTGGCGACACCGAGGAGGTGGGCCATCATGATCTCGAGCAGCAGGCGCGGGGATGTCGCGCCGCGCAGGGAGGTGATGCGCTCGTTGACCTCGCTGGCCAGGGCGGCGAGCTGGTTGCCGGGGAATTTGTCGGCCTCGGCGGCGAGGATCTGGGCACGGTCCGTCGGGGCATCTACGAGCCCCTGGCCGAAGGCGTCCGGAACAGCGTGAATGATCATCAAGTCGCGCAGACGGTCAAGCAGGTCAATCGCGAAGCGGCGGGGCTCGTGGCCGGCCTCAATCACGTCGTCGACGGCCTGGAACAGGGCGGAGGCGTCGCGGGCGGCGAGGGCGTCCACCGTGGCGTCGATAAGCGAAAGATCGGTGACCCCGAGAAGCGGCAACGCGAGCTCGTACGTCAACCCCTCGGGCCCGGCTCCCGCGAGCAGCTGGTCGAGGATCGACAGCGTGTCGCGCGGCGAGCCTCCCCCGGCGCGGATGACCAGTGGGTAGACGTTCTCGTCGACCGCGACGCCTTCCGCCGCGACCGTGCGCTCGACGAGCTGGCGCATCGCCTGCGGCGTGAGCAGGCGGAACGGGTAGTGGTGGGTGCGCGAACGAATCGTGCCGATGATTTTTTCCGGCTCCGTCGTCGCGAAAATGAACACGAGGTGCTCCGGCGGCTCCTCCACGATCTTCAACAAAGCATTCGCGCCCGCACCAGTGATCATGTGAGCCTCGTCGATGATGAACACGCGGTAGCGCGATTCCGCAGGCGCGAAATACGCACGTTCACGCAGCTCACGCATCTCGTCGACGCCGCCGTTCGACGCGGCGTCCATCTCCGTCACATCCAGGTTGCCCGGCCCGCCCGGCGCTAGCGCCACGCACGACGGGCACACCCCGCACGGTGTCGACGTCGGGCCTTCAACACAGTTCAGCGAGCGTGCCAGAATGCGTGCCGACGATGTCTTTCCCGTCCCCCTCGGGCCCGAGAACAAATAAGCGTGGTTGACGCGCCCGTTATCCAGCGCTGTGGACAGCGGGCGCGTCACCTGCTCCTGCCCAATCATCTCGGCGAACGAGGCTGGGCGATACTTCCGGTACAAAGCCACGGGTTTCACCCTACTAGGCACCCGCGACACCCACCGTGGGCCTGCCCGCGGGTGGGCACTGCCAGGGGGTGGGCACTGTCCGCATGCACTGCCAGCGGGTGCGGAGCCATCGATGCCTCCCCTGCAGCATGAGATGTGCCACATAAGCACCGGGGCATGAGCACTGCCGCATGAGCACCGGGGCATGAGATGCGCGTAGTCCGCCATGGGCTGACCAGCATCAACCGTGTGGACGAACAGTTTCTTTTGCCTCAGCCGTATGTTCACTCAGTTCATGAGGTTGAGTTCCTGAGATTGAGTTCCTGCGATTCAGTCCATGCCCACCCAAAACCGTCGGCGCCCACCCCAAACCGCCGACATCCTCATCAACGAGTGAACCCTTCGCTTTTCGGCCGCTACCCGCCACGCCGCTGACGCGAAGCGGGCCCTTGCCCGTTCAATGCGGGAACAGGGCTGCGCTGTCCGGAAAATGGGGCAAGTGCTGGGAGTGCCTTGCAGCGCGCAGCGGGACTCGCGGCGGGCTCGAGCCAGGAAGTTCAAGACGCTAGTCGTTGAGGCGGCCCGTCTCGGAAAGCACGCGCTCGCGGAGCCTGCCGGTGGCGGCGACGGCGGCGACGCAGCCGGCGAGTGCCAGCACGATCAGCGTGGCGAAGAAGGCGTGCCGCAGAAAAAGGGCGTCCACAGGCGCGATAACGATCACTAGTCCCATCATGCTGCCCATGCCGAAGCCCATGAGAGTCACCAATGCCATCGGGATTCCGACCTCGCGAATAGCCACAGAGGTGTGATATTTCACTGGAGCACCGATGAAGTAGAGGGACTTGGTCAGCTGCTTTTGCTCCACCACGGCCATCGCCTGGGTGAGCAGCGTGGAGAAGATCAGGAGGACGGCACCGAAGATCGCGGTGATGGCCACGCCGGTGGGGATGTCAGAGGTGACCATCTTCAGGGCGGGGTCATCCTCGACCTGCGGGACGGCAGAGAACCCGCTGCCAGCACCCGCGATGAACGCGACGAAGTATAGCGCGGCGACGCGCTTCCAGGTCGTCCTCACCCCGCGGCCGACGCGGCGGGTGGCCACGTAGTTGGCAGAACCGGGGAGCAGGTAACTGACGCGGGCGATCAACTGTATCGCGCCGACGGCGATGAGAGCATTGACCATCAGCACGCCGGCGACAACAACGAGCATCGCGAAGAACTCGGTGGCATCGGCCTCCGGCGCGATCGTCAGCGTGCTCAAGTAGCGGTACAGGGCAATAGCCGCCGCCAATGAGATGACCAGGGTGACCACATTCTGCCCCTTCGGCGGAATCTTCTTAGTCACGCCCAAGGGGGTAACAGCCACACGGCGCAAGGCGAGCCACACGGACGCGGCGGCGAGGGCGAGCACCACCACCCAGGCGACGGGCACGACCCACCAGGTGAGCATTTCCCAGGCGCCGATGCGCTTCTCCTGGAACGACAGCAGCGACCATGCCGGGATGCTGACCAGGTACAAAACGGTGCCGATGCCAAGGCCGACGAGGGCCTGGCGAAGGGCGTCGAGAATCATCATGCCGCGCACCTGCCCGGAGGTGGCGCCGATCAGGCGCAGGATCGCCAACTGTTCTTCGCGGCCGCCGAGGTTCGCCCGCGCAGCCTGGGTGAGCAATCCCAACAACGTGGGCACCACCAGCAACGACGCGAAGAGGGCGAGGAAGATATAGGGCATGGACAGTGGTCCGCCCGCGCTCTCCTGCACCTCAACGAGGCGCTCGTGCGGGTGCCAGTGGCGCTGCGCGAACATCCACGTGCCGGCCACCAGAGTGCACAGGATCCACGTGGACACGGCGAACGCCACGAGCGATAAAGCGCGCACCCAGCGCTCGCCGGCCTGGCGCTGCGCACGGCCCTCGCTCGAGGAGGACTGAGCGGCGTTCAGTAAGGTCACCGCGCTCATGCCGGGACTCCCTTCGCGGTGCCCTCGGTGTGGATGAGGCCGTCGCGGATCTCGATCCGGCGGTCGCACCACTGCGCGATCTTCGGGTCGTGGGTGACCAGCACGAGTGTGACCCCGAATTTCATCGTCACAGCGGTGATCTGCTGCATCACCTCGTGCCCGGTGGCCTGGTCGAGCGCGGCGGTGGGCTCGTCGGCGAAGACCACCGCCGGCGGACCGGCCAAAGCGCGCGCGATGGCGACGCGCTGGCCCTGCCCGCCGGATAGCTGCCCCGGGAAACGGTCCACAAAGTTCCCAAGACCAAGACGCGTGAGCATGTCCGTCGCCTCCGCGTGGGCTTTCGCGCGGGATTCACCGCGCATGATCTGCGGCAGCGCCACATTCTCCTTCGCGGTCAGCTCGGGCATGAGCTGGCCGTCCTGGAAGATGAAGCCGAAGTGGTCGAGCCGGAGTTGGGAGCGGGCGGCGTCGTTAAGCGATGCGATGTCGCGCCCGTTGAAGCGGACCTCGCCGTGGTCGGGGACGAGCACGCCTGACATGCAGTGGAGCAGCGTCGATTTGCCGGAGCCCGACGGGCCCATGATCGCGACGGACTCGCCGGGGCCGATATTCAGGCTGATTCCTTCGAGGACCCGTTGCTGGGTGAATGATTTGGTGATGTCGTTGAGTTCGAGCATGGTTCCTATTTCACCGCGTGCCGCGCGCGGCCACCATCGTGCAGACTCCCAAATACGGGTAGTGCCAGCACTACCCCGCTACCCTCGCAATCATGTGGCGGAAGAAGAACCACGAAGCCGAGGCCGCGCGGGCGATCCACGAACTGACGGCCTCGCGGCGCAAGATCGCGGAAGCGTACGAGGTGGAGCGCCTGCGCATCGAGCGCGACCTCCACGACGGCGCGCAGCAATATTTCGTGGCGGCGGCGATGAAGCTCGGCGAAGCACAGCTTGAAACAGACTCGCCGCTTCTCGACGCCGCCGCCCGAGACCTCAAAAACGGCCTCGACGCCCTGCGCCGCACCGTGCGGGGCATTCACCCGCGCGAGCTGACCGACCGCGGGCTCGTCGAGGCAGTCGAGACAGCCGCCGCGCAGTACGGCCCGCACGTCACGGTCCGCGCGCCGCACCCACTTCCGCTTATCGACGACTCCGTCCTCGCCGCCGCCTATTTCTTCACTTCCGAAACCCTGACCAATGCCGCGAAGCACGCGCCGGGCGCGCCGGTCAGCGTGCTGATCACCAGCGATCACACGCTGAATGTCGCAGTGACCGACTCCGGTGACGGCGGCGCGCGCTTCATGCCCGGCGGCGGCCTAGACGGCATGCGCGAGCGCATCGCCGCATTCGGCGGCGGGATCGAAGTGAATTCACCTCGCGGCGGCCCCACGACTATCGCCGCGCGGATACCGTTGCTGCTGTACCGGGGAGAAAGCGGGTTAGCTCAATGAAGATCGTGATCGCCGACGATTCCGCGCTGCTGCGCGAAGGTGTCGCAGGTCTGCTCACGCGGCGCGGCCACGAGGTTGTCGCGCAGGTGGGGGATGCGGAGGCGCTGCCGGGGGCCGTCGATAAGCATGCTCCCGATCTTGTGATCACTGATGTGCGCATGCCGCCCACAATGCGCGACGACGGCCTGCAGGCTGCGCTGAAATTGCGCGAAAGCGGCCCGGTGAATGTGCTCGTGCTCTCTCAGTACGTCGCGCCCGCGTACGCCCGCGAGCTGTTCTCCGGCGGCGACGGCGGCACCGGCTATCTGCTTAAAGACCGCGTCGCGGAGGTGAAAGACTTCGTCCATGCGTGCGAGACCGTGACCAGCGGCGGCGTGGTCATCGACCCCGATGTGGCCAGCGAGCTCATGGCCGCCAGCTCACAGTGGCTGACCACGCTCACCCCACGCGAACGCGAGGTCCTCGAGCTCATGGCAGAGGGCCTTTCCAATGCCGAAATCGCCGAGAAGCTCTACTTCTCCGGCGCCGCGGTGGCCAAACACGTCTCCAGTATCTTCTCCAAGCTGGGGCTCACCCCCGACGAGGAGAACCGCCGCGTCCGCGCGATCCTGATGTACCTGTCCGAGCGCGGCATCAGCTAGATCCAGCCTCCACTCCACAGGCCAGTCCTGAGCACCGCAGGGCCCGCCATTGCTGAGGAGGAACGGAATAAAAAGAAAAGACCCCACCGTACGGTGGGGTCTACACGTGAGACGCGTTAGTTTTGCGGGAGCAAGCCCAGGAGCTGGGAAGCGCCGTCAGCGATCTTGACCCACGGGCCGACGAAGACGTATGCGAGGTCGTAGGCGGACGAGCCAGTCTCGCCCTCAGCCTTGGCAATCTCAATTGCGAACTTTGCGATCGCTTTAATGATGTCCATGATGACTCCTTAAGAGAGTGTTGGTTTGAAAGAGGAAGGTTTGGTGGCTGCGGCGAACCGCAAGTTGTTAGGCTACGGCCTTGATGGCCTCGGCGAGGTTGCCGGTGATGTCGAAGAGGCTAGCAACGCCCTCAGCGACCTTGCCCCAGCCTTCCCAGGTGTCAACGAAGTTGTCCAGGTGGAAAATGACGGTGTTCAGATCCATGTGAAAATCCTTACGTGTCAGCTTCGGGTTCCGCACGTTGACTGCGATAGCCCGAAGTCTCGGGTGGTGAACGCCTGATCTTTAAGGCAAGCTTATTATATCTCGAGGGTCCCTACAGTCAACTCCTATTCTTCATCTTCTTCTACTGTTAACCTTGCCCGCTGGGACGTGTCGCCTCCTGGGAGAGGAAGGCCCCTGCGCCGGATCTGCAAGCCCATTACGTCGATTGCATTGGTAACGCTGGAAACTAGGCCAGTTTCAGCCGAAAATTCCGGTGCCACCGAGTCATACTTCAGTTCTGAGTGACCTACGGAATTTATCTCGCGTTAAATTAACCTTTACCTGAACTTCGGTCTGTGAAACACGTATAGATGCCTCCCTTTACCGCTTCGGAACGGCCCCTGCGGGCTAGTCCCGACACCAATCCCCGATCCTCGTTTGCCGGCGATGCAGGCGGCGCTCGAGCACCTCTATCCCCTGCTCTGAGGCGATCTCGTATTCGTCGTCGGTAAGCAGCACCAGCTCCAGCAACAGCGTCATGCGTGCCGGGGCACCGTCGTCGGTGGCGGGCTCGTTGACCAGCGGTGTGCCGCAGTCAAAGATCTGCGGCTCGCGCAGCAGGCCGTGGTGGACGGTGAGCGCCGGATCGTTCACCAGCCCCGGAAGCGCCGTTCCCGGCTGCCCCGGAATGCCTGCGGTGACCAGCGTGTTCCACGCACCCGCGACCGCCATGACGCGCTGTTGCGGGGTCGCGCCATCAGCGGCGCAGATGATCTCGCAGCGCACCTCTGTTACAGGAGCAACGCCGGTGCCATCCGCTTCGGGATCGTCAACAACGAGGCCGCTGTCGATCCCACTGAACCCGACGCTGACCGCCGCAGGGAGCACAGGTGCGACACCGATGGCCATCCCGTTAACGTCGAGAAGGTCCATGGGGCCCAGAACGTCGGTGAGCCAGGCGTGTGTTTCGGCGGGAGTCACTAGCCTTCGAGTTTCTCCAGCGCGGCGAGCAGTACGCAGGTGGCCACGCCGTCCATGGCCGTGCGCACTTCGTCGATAGGCGGGAGCGACGGCGCAAGCCGGATATTGCGGTCGTTCGGGTCCTCGCCCTTCGGGAATGCGGAACCGGCCTTGGTGAGGGTGATCCCGGCCTCGCGGGCGAGCTCCCACACACGGTGGGCGGTGCCGTCGACGACGTCCAGGGAGATGAAGTAGCCGCCGGCCGGGGTTGTCCAGCGAGCGACCTCGTACTCGCCGAGACGGCCCTCGAGGATCTCCAACACCGCGTCGAATTTCGGTTTGAGGATCTGTGCGTGCTTCTGCATCAGGGCACGCACGCCGTCGGCGTTGCCGAAGAATTTCGCGTGCGCCAGCTGGTTGATCTTGTTCGGCCCGATGCCGCGGATCCCAGCAATGGAGGCGTACCAGTCCAGGTTCTCCGTCGACGAGGCAAAGAAGGCCACGCCAGCGCCCGCGTGCGTGATCTTGGAGGTGGAGCTCATCACCCAGAAGCGGTTCGGGTTGCCCGCTTCCTCCGCGATGCCGAGGATGTCGATAATCGGCGGGAACTCCTCGGTGAAGGTATGCACGGCATAGGCGTTGTCCCAGACGATGCGGAAGTCCGGCGCTGCGGTCTCCATCGACGCGAGCGCGCGCACGACCTCTTCCGTCGCGGTCGCGCCGGACGGGTTGGCGAACATCGGCACGGTCCACATGCCCTTCACCGCCGGGTCTTTGACCAGCTCGGCGACGGCGTCCACATCCGGGCCGTCCTCAAGCATGGGCACGGTGACCATCTCGAAACCGAACTTCTCCGCAATGGCGAAATGGCGGTCATAGCCCGGGACTGGGCAGATCCACTTCACGGTCTCCTCTTCGCGCCACGGACGCTCCGAATCGTTGTTTCCGAAGATGTAGGACCAGCTGACCAGGTCGAACATGATATTCAGCGACGAGGAATCCTCCGCGTACAGGTTGTCCGCCGGCACTCCGATGAGCTCGCCCCAAATCTCCCGGATGTCCTTGATGCCCTTGAGGTTGCCGTAGTTGCGCACATCCGTGCCCGCGGCGTCCACGTAATTGCCGTTACCCGGCAACTCCAACAGGTCATTGCTGAGGTCCAGCTGCTCCGACGACGGCTTGCCGCGCGTCAGGTCCAAGTCCAGGTTGCGGGCCTTGAGCGTTTCGTATTCCTCGCGCACCTTCGCCGCGAGTTCCTCACGGGCAGCGGCGTCCAGATCGAGCAGGGACATCGTGGGATCACTTCCTTCAAAGGAGTGGACTTTTTACGACGCCCAGATTACATGCGCCCAGCACCCCTAGCCCCCACCGGATCCGGGCAAAATAAAGGGACCCCACGCACCTGCCAGAGCTCGCTGACCCTTGCTGCGTTCCCGCCCTGGGGGAGTTCACAAGATATGCACCGCGTGAGATCCTGCGGGCAAGTGTAGTAGCTCGCGGCAACCAGTTCAAAAAGCACCCATTCCGCTTATCGACGCCCCACCCCACCACCAATTTTGTCCCCGCCCCGCCATCCGCTAAAGTGGTGCCTCGACGCGCTGCGCGAGCCATGCTCGAACAGCGGTGAACGTCGCTGGAGGATTCGACTAGCGGCCTATGTCACACGCCTGGAACGCGTGCGGGTTTCACGACCCTCGTGGGTTCAAATCCCACATCCTCCGCAATGTCCCCTAGCCCACACATAAGGGCTGGGGGAATTCTTGTTTTCCCCGGCGCTTGATTCCCTCTCCCCCACCCGATCAAGCCCTCTTCCGATTGCTCGGCCCACGCGACTCCAGCCTGGCACGCCGGTGAGCGCCGGTGAATCTGTTTAGATTTCACGCCGGCCGCTTGACAGCCCCAACTTTTTAACCAGCAGGTTTAAGTCCACCCATTATTTTCAATGTAAACAGATTCACCCGCCCCACCGTGGAGGGCCTAAAGGCATCACAATCAGGTGAGGACCATGTGCGGTCAAGGGATTTCATTGACGTCATGTCCACAAAAATGGCTCGCAGGAGAGCATTTCCGGCGTGAATTTCTGCATCAACTCATCCGCGCTGGTAGCGCCCGCGGCACCAACTGAGGCGGAGAGCTGCTCGACAATTTCTGTAATAGTTCGGTGAGCCAACATGTCCCGCAGAGTGACCGCTCCATCACGCTTCGCTAGCCGGTCACCACTCGCATTCACGACCAGCGGAACATGAACGTATTCAGGTTGGACCAAGCCGAGTTCGTGCGCCAAATACGCCTGCGCGGGAGCCGACTCCAGCAAATCATCGCCGCGCACAACTTGGTCGACATTCTGAAAACCATCATCCACCACGACAGCCAGGTTGTACGCCCAATCCCCGGCCTGCGCCTGGTTCAGGTTCCCGCCGCGCTTGAGAATCACGTCGCCGACAGGACCGGTGAACTCACCTACATAGAAGTCAGTCACAGACCACTCATCCACATGCGCCCGCAGACGAATGGCGGGGAGGCGGCCTTGGGAGGCGAGCTGGGAACGTCGATAAGCGCGCTGCTCTTCCGTGAGATCGCGGCACGTGCCCGGGTACATGCCCGGCTGGACATGCGGCGCGGACGCGGCCTCCCGAATCTCCCGGCGCGAACAATAACATTCATACGTGTCGAGCTGCTCCAACGCCGCTGCGTACGCCTCACCGCGCTCGTGCTGGTAGATCACCGGCTCATCCCACTGAATGCCGAGCGCCGCGAGATCCTCGAGCTGGCGGCGGGCCGATTCCATGCTGGAACGCTCCGAATCAATGTCCTCCACGCGCATGTAGAACTTGCGGCCCGACTGGCGCGCAAACAGCCACGCAAGCACCGCCGTGCGCAAATTGCCGAAGTGGAGATCCCCACTCGGACTCGGTGCATATCGGCCAGCTGCAGGTTGTGAGTGAGACATATGTGCAATGATATTGCGCATGTCGAACCCCATCTCCCACCCGCACCCCATCGCGCGCTCGCCGTACCCGTACCTGCTTGCGGTATTCTGCGCAGTATTCCTGATCTCCAACATCACCGCGCAAAAAGGCGTCGAACTCGGGCCACTGGTCACCGACGGTGCCTTCTTCCTCTTCCCCATCTCGTACGTCATCGGCGACGTAATCGCTGAAGTCTACGGATTCAAAGCCGCCCGGCGCGCCGTGTTCACCGGTTTCGGTATCGCCGTGCTAGCGGTGCTGTCCTTCTACATCGCGATCTGGCTGCCAGCCGCCAGCTTCTACGACATGCAAGACACCTTCGCCGCCGTGCTGGGTCTGCTGCCGCGCATCATCCTGGCATCTCTGACCGGTTATGTCGTGGGTCAGCTGCTCAATGCGTGGGTGCTGCAGAAGATGAAGGACCGCTTCGGCACCGACCGCCTGTGGGCGCGCCTGATCGGCTCCACCATCGTCGGCGAATTCGCCGATACCCTGCTGTTCTGCTCCATCGCCGCCGGCGTCATCGGTATTGATTCGGTCGGGGCATTCGTGAACTACGTCGTGGTCGGCTTCCTGTGGAAGACGCTGATGGAGGTCGTCCTGCTCCCCGTCACCTACCCGACCATCGCCGCCGTGCGCCGAGCCGAGGAGCGCGCGAGCGCCGTGACGGCGTAGGCGCTGCTGCTGGCGTCTTTAGGAGTGTCTCCGGGAGTATCTCGGGGTCTGTTGCCTGCGGGACCTCTGCACGCGGCTCGCGTCCGTGGATCCAGCTACTTGGATCCAGCTTTTCACTCGTATAGGGATGGATAGCTGGATCCAAGTAGCTGGATTCTTTTTGTTTTGTCTCCGCCCATGCGGTGCGGTCGTGGCTCAACCTTGCTATGGTGCGGACCAGAGACCGCGTTCGGGGGGGTGCGGCTCGAGGGGGGAACAATGAACTACGTCCAATTGCGGGGCCTATTGGTCCCGCGAGGCCATGCGCACGAGCAACACTTCGTGAAGCTGTCCGCCACAAAATTCATCCGGGCCACCGATTGGGATCGGTTGAAGAGATTCGAACAGGACTACCTCCGGTGCTACGCCGTGGCTACAGCAGCGCACAAAGCTGTCCTCGTGGGGCGCTCTGCCGCTCGGGTTGCAGGTCTGTGGGTGCTTCCGCTGCAAACTGACACAGTGGAACTCGCCCAGACATCCGGTCGCCCGCCTTCCACGAAACAGTGGCCGCCGCATGTGCGCTACCACCACATACCAGTGGCCGTCAACGACGTCCGAAAGCTCATAGCCGAAGATGGAACCGGCCGCAGCACACTCCGGATCACCCAAACGCACCGCACTATCGCCGATGTGGCCCGGCTGCACGGCCTGCGTCACGGCGTCGTAGCGCTGGACAGCTGGCTCAGCGGGACCACCGACATGAACGCGCTGGAAATCCGTGAAAGCGTCGAAGCCGCTATCACCCTTCTCGCGGGTAAGAAAGGCATCGCCGTGGCGCGCCAAGCGTTAGCGCTCAGTTCCAAGCTGTCGGAGTCACCGTATGAGTCGCTGTTCAGAGTCGTCCTCACCGAACACGGAATCACCGCCCAACCCCAGATGTGGATCGGGCGGCAAACGCGAGTCGATTTGCTGTGGGGGCAACTAGTCATTGAGATCGACGGGGAATCCAAATACGAGCAAGTCCCTCACGAAACGGTGCTGAAACAGCTCAAAAGGGAGAATTGGCTCCGTGAGCAGGGCTACGAGGTAATACGTCTCTTTCCCGCAGAGATTCTCCGCGACGAGCAGGGGTGCGTCCAGCGAGTCATCGAAGCCAAGGCACGCGCGGATGGCAGAGGACCGGTCCGTATCCGGGCGACCCGGAACAGGCCGTTCTAGCTGATTGGCTTCCGGTGCAACAGATCCAGCTACTTGGACCCCGCTATTTGGCCGAAAAAGGCCACTAAGCTGGATCCAGGTAGCTGGATTTGCGGTTATGGGGGGCTGGCTGGTCGCGGGGTCGGGGCTGCGGCACACGCGGGGGCGGGGTGCGGAGGCACGGGCGCTAGCGCCCCGCGTAGTACCGCCCCATGAACTCGTCGCGGTAGGCCTCGTAGTCGCCGGCTTCGATGGCGGCGCGGATGTTGTCTACGAGGCGCACCATGAACTCCAGGTTGTGCAGGGTGCACAGTGTCCCGGCGAGGTATTCCTTCGCACGGAGCAGGTGGTGGATGTACGCGCGGGAGTAGTTCTCGGAGACGTAGCCGCCGAATTCCTCGTCCACGCCCACGAAGTCGCGGCGGAAACGGGCGGCCATGAGGTTCATGCGGCCATCCAGGGTGTATACCCCGCCGCGGCGGCCGAGGCGGGTCGGGGCGACACAGTCGAAGGTGTCGGCGCCGGCCTCAATGGCGGTGAAGAGGTCGTCGGGTTCGGAGATGCCCAGAAGGTGGCGGGGCTTGTTCTCGGGCAGCTCGTCGGTGACCCAGCCGACGATGGTGCCCAGGTTCTCCTTCTCCAAGGCGCCGCCGATGCCGAAGCCGCCGAAGCCGCGGCGGCCTTCAGAACGCGCTTCGCGGTCGAGTTCGAGCAAGCCGTGGGTGGCTTGTCTGCGCAGGTCCTCGTACTGAGCGCCCTGCACCACAGCCCAGAGGGACTGGAGGGGCTTGCCGGTGCGGACGCGGGTGAGGCGGTCGTGCTCGAGCAGGCAGCGGCGGGCCCACAGGCGGGTGCGCTCGACGGAATGCTCCTGGTAGGCGCGGGTGTCTACGAGCGTGGTCAGCTCGTCGAAGGCGAACATGATGTCGGCGCCCAGCTGGTGCTGGATCTGCATGGACACCTCCGGTGTGAAGCGGTGGGAGGAGCCGTCGATGAAGGACTTGAAGTCCACGCCGTCGTCGTCGACACGCGCCATGCGGTCCTTGTTGGCGGCGCGGATGTCCTCGTCGGTGAGTCCTGCGACGTCCATGGCCAGGACTTTCTTGAAGCCGACGCCCAGGCTCATGACCTGGAAGCCGCCGGAATCGGTGTAGGTGGGGCCGTGCCAGTTCTCGAAGGCGGCCACTCCCCCGGCCTCGTCCACGATGTCGGGGCCGGGCTGGAGATAGAGGTGGTAGGCATTGGACAGGATCGCCTGTGCGCCGGTTTCGCGGATCTGCTCCGGGGTGAGCGTCTTCACCGTCGCCTTGGTGGCCACCGGGATGAACGCGGGTGTCTGGATCGGTCCGTGCGGTGTGTGGATCACGCCTGTGCGGCCGTGGCGGCCAGGGGCTTCTTCGAGGCGGGTGCCCACTTGGAAGCTGAGGTCGGGGGCCGGATCAGCGTTGGAGGGGGTATCGGTCATGCTGTGGCGTGCTCCTTTTCAAACTGGCGCTCCAGCTCCTCACCTTCGATGTCGAGGTTGGGCAGGATGCGGTCCAGCCATTTCGGCATCCACCAAGTGGTGGTGCCCAGGATGAACATGGTGGCGGGGACGAGGGCCATGCGGACGAAGAAGGCATCGAAAAGCACAGCGGCGCCGAGCGCGAAGCCGAAGATCTTGATGAACGGCAGCGGCTGGTCGATGAACGCGACGAAAACGGCGATCATGATGATGGCGGCGGCGGTGACCACGCGGGCGCCGCGGACGAAGCCTTCGACGGTGGATTCTTCAACGGCATCGAGAACGGCTTCCGGGTCGTCGCCGGGGCGGCGGAGGCGCGTGTACTGCTCGCGCATGCGGGTGACCAGGAAGACTTGGTAGTCCATGGCCAGGCCGAAGGTGACTCCGATGAGCAGAATCGGCAGGAAGGACAGGATCGGCCCCGGGGTGTTCACTAGACCTGCCGCGCCCTCCTGGAAGACCATGACGGTCGCACCGAAGGCCGCGCCGACAGACAGCAGGAAACCGAGCCCCGCGATGAGCGGCACCAGAATCGACCGGAAGACGATGATGAGCAGGAGGATCGCCAGGCCGACGACGATGGCGAGGTATATCGGCATCGCGCCCGCCAGCTCCTCGGTGATGTCCATCTGCACCGCGGTGAAGCCGGTCAGGCCGACATCGACACCGGTCGCGTCCTCGATCTCGGTGTCCATTTCACGCAGCGCGTGCGCGGTGTCCACCGTGTACTGGTTGTCCGGTCCGGTTTCCGGGGTGGCCAGGATCTGCGCGGCGGTCATGTCTTCGTTGACGCCGATGAGCTGCGCGTGACGCACACCCGTCACCGAGCCAGCGCGCTCCATCGCGTACATGAAGGAGGACAAAGCGGCTTTTTGCTTATCGACGTCCCCCGCTTCCCCATCCACCGCATCATCCGGAATGGACCGCATGTAGGGGGCGAGGCCCTCCGCGTTCGGGTCGGCATCGTGGGCATCGACGACGAGCAGGAACGGCGCGTTGACGCCTTCGCCGAATCCCTCGGCCATGAGGTCTGCGGATTTGCGCTGGGTGGTGTCGGTGTCGCTGTTGGAGTCGGAAGGCAGGGACATCTCCATCTGCAGCACCGGCAAGGAACACACACCGAGCAGGATGACCACCGCAGCCATGACCAGTGCCGGGACTCGGCGCACGATGTTCACCCAGGCGCGGCCGAGAGAGCGGGTGTTCAGATCCTTGCCCGGGCGGTCACCAGGACCGGGATTGCCGGCCACGCCCGGGATCTTGCCGGCGAAGATCTTGTCGCCGAGCAGGCCCATGAGGGCCGGCAGAAGTGTGATGGCCACGGACACGGCGATGGCCACGGTCGCCGCGGCGGACAGGCCCATCCAGGAGAGGAATTCGATGCGGGCGAGCACCAGCGCGACTAGCGCAGTGAACACGGTGGTGCCGGCGAACAGCACCGACGAACCCGCGGTCCCGACCGCGAGGCCGGCGGCTTCGGGGCCGGGAAGGCGGTGGCGCTCCTGCTTGTAGCGGGACAGGATGAACAAGGCGTAGTCGATGCCCACGGCCAGACCGATCATGACGGCCATGATGGGTGTGACCTCGTTGAGCTCCGTGAAGCGGGTGGCAATGAGGATCAGGAAGGTGCCCAGGCCCACCCCGATGACGGCGGTGATGACGGGCATGCCCGCGGCCACGAGGGAGCCGAAGGTGACCAGCATGACCAGGAAGGCCACGCCGATGCCGATGATCTCGCTGGTGGTCTTGATCTCGATGGGGTCGCCGAAGCCAGGGCCGCCGGCCTCAACTTGCAGGCCCTTCGACCGGCCCAAATCGAGCGCCTCGTTGACGACAGCACGGTCTTCATCGGTGACCTGCATGGAGGTCTCCGCGCCGAATTCGAAGGTGGTGTAGCCGATGCGGGCGTCGTCGGAAAGCAGCTGAACGTTGTGGGCATCGGCCTTCGCGCGCTCCTCCGGCAGCCCCATCTCCGTCATCTGGGTGACGATTTGGTCCGTCTGCTCCCGGGATACGGTGACCGGGTTGCCGAAGCGCTGGGTCCCCGCCATGTCCGGCAAGTTATCTTTGATGTAGCCGACCGTCTCGTCGATGGTGGCCATATTCCCCGGCTCATCCAAACGCTGACCATCGGGGGCCTTGAACACCAGGTTCACCGACGGGGCCTGGACCGGGTCGCTGATCCCGGGGAAATTCTCGCCGAGGGACTCGAGTGCGTCAATCGACGGTGTTCCGGAAATAGCGAAGTCGGACGAAAGCGGCTTCGACAGCGTCAGCGCTCCGGCCACACCTGCGGCGAAGAGCAACAGCCAGGCGACGATGACCTTCCATTTATTCAGGAATGACCATTTGCCGAGCCGGTAGAGGAACTTCGCCACGGGGATCCTTTCCTAAAACAAAAAGTTCGTGGTTTGGGGAGTGAACACGGCGACATTTCGCCGAATTTTACCCAAACCACGAACTTCGTGAAAGTGGCGGTAGCGGCGGGATTTGAACCCGCGGAGGTTTTACCCTCACTCGCTTTCGAGGCGAGTACCTTCGGCCGCTCGGACACGCTACCGCAGAACAGAGTAGCGGTAGCGTGCGCGGAGAACCAAATTCCTAGGCCCCCGGGCCGAAGCCGCCGGGAAGCGACGCTTAGTTCTCGTCGCGGGAATCCTGGATCTTGCCAGCGACCTCGTTGGCCTTGTCCTTGATTGCGTCGCCGGCCTCGTTCAGCTTGTCCTTCACACCACCGGTGAGCTGGTCAGCCTTGCCCTCGTTCTGCAGGGAGTCGTTATCGGTAACGTTGCCCAGAGCTTCCTTAGCGTCGCCCTTGACCTGGTCCAGCTTGCCGTTGAGATCAGCCATGATCCTTCTCCTTCTAAATCGTTTTCGCTTACCTTGCCCATGGTAGGGAAAACGTGCTGCCCTTTCGATAACAATTCAGTGTCAACTGGACCACGCGGGCAGCACACTCAGCGGAGGCGCCCGAAGAAACCGGTCATGAGGCGCGCGGTCTCCGGTTCCAGGACACCGCCGCGCACCTCGACGGTGTGGAGGTGGGAGGGGTCGCGGAGGACGTCGATAAGCGAGCCCACAGCTCCCGTCTTTGGCTCGTATGCGCCGAAGACGACGCTTTTCATGCGCGCGCCCAAGATGAGGCCGGCGCACATCGTGCACGGCTCGAGGGTGACCACGATCTCGCAGCCGTCGAGCCGCCAGGTACCCAACGCGCGCGCCGCATTCCGCGTTGCGACGACCTCCGCATGCCCCGCCGGATCCTGTTCCGTCTCGCGGCGGTTCGTCCCCGTGGCCAGCTCAGTGCCGTCAGGGCCGTACACCACAGCACCGACGGGAATGTCGGCGGCGGGAGTGGTGCGGGCGACCTCGATGGCGCGGCGCATCCGCTCCACGGCGCGTCGTTCGAGCTGGCTCATCGGTGTGCGCGGGGCTAGCTGAGCGCTTGGTCGAGCTCGTCGATGAAACCGAGCTCCTCGGCGATGCGGTCGATGACGTCGGAGGGGTCGGCGGCAGAGTCGTCGATAAGCACGCTCATGACCTGCTCGCTGAGGCCCACATCGTCGAGAATCTCGAAATCCCCGTCGGCCCAGCCGTCGATGTTGTCCAGCTCGTCCGGGTCGATGTCCGGGATGTCGATGTCGGCGGCGTCCAGCACGTCCGCGGCGAAATCGTCGTCGACCGCCATCGTCGCGTCCGAGATGAGCACGCGGGTGCGCGATGGGCCCGGACGCACGATGACCAGGTACTCCTCCTCAACATTGAGGAGCGCGAACGCCGCCCCTTCGCTGCGCAGTCCGCGCACTGCGTCAACGGAGGTGGCCAGATCCTCGAAATCGTCGTCGAATTCAGCGACGACCCACTCGCCGTCCCGCCTGGCAACGGTGACCGCGTAGCCGTCTTCGAAGGCGCCACCGTACCCGCCGCCCTGGCCCGGTTGCCCGCGTCCGTCACTCATGCCTAGTCAGACTACTCGCGTTGTGGAAAACTTGTCAGCGTGAACGAGCAACACCGTACGGCAGGCATCCAGGGGTCCGACGTCAGCGTCAAGGGGCGGCGCACCCTGCCCCCGACCTGCGTCATCGGGCTCGGGCTCATCGGCGGTTCCATCATGCGCGACCTCGACGCCGCCGGGCTGCCCGTGTACGGCTACAACCACTCACGTTCCGGTACGCGCGCCGCGACACGCGAAGGCTTCGACGTTTCCGACGATCTGTCACGGGTGCTCTCCCGCGCCTCCTCCGACGGGGCGCTCATCGTCCTCGCCGTGCCGATGCACGCGGTGGAAGATGTCCTCGACTCGATCACGATGTACGCCCCGAACTGCGGTGTGACCGATGTCGTCAGCGTGAAAAAGCCCGTCGACGAGCTAATCAAGGAGCGCGGCATGCAATCGCGCTACGTCGGCGGCCACCCGATGTCCGGCACCGAGGACTCCGGCTGGGGAGCATCCCGTGTCGGCCTGTTCACCCGCGCCGCCTGGGCGATCACCTACGACTACGCCACCGAGTGCGAGGACGCCGGCCAGCGCGTTCCCGCGGGGTGGGTGGACCTGTTCGGCCAGGTCTGCGAACTCGCCCGGGTGTGCGGTGCCGAAGCTGTCCCGGTGTCCGTGGATAAGCACGACGAGGCCGTCGCCCGCGTGTCCCACCTGCCGCACGTGCTGGCTGAAGCACTCGCAGTCGTCGGCGACCGCGGCGGCACCCTCGCCCAGTCGCTTGCCGCGGGCTCTTTCCGCGGCGCCACCCGCGTGGCCGGCACCGAACCGGAGCTCGTCCGCGCCATGTGCGAGACCAACGCCGATGCCGTTGTGAAGACCCTCGACGAGATCATCCCTCTGCTGCAGGACGCCCGCGCATCGCTCGCCTCCCCGCGCCCCGACCTGGAGCAGCTCGTCGGCGCCGGCTACCGAGCCGTGACCCGCATGGGCGCGCGCAAGGGAGCCCGGGCGGAATCCGTCTCGCCGGTGAAGATCTCCTCCCGCCCCGTCATGCGCATCCAGCTCGGTGCCGACGGGTGGGTCAAAGCCCTGCGCCAGACAGAGTCGCTGGGCGGGCGCATCGACGTGTTCTAGGGAAATCCCCGAACAGCAGAGAAGCCCGCGATCCGGCGGGATTGCCGGGTCACGGGCCACTCATGAAACGTGCGCCCGGAGGTGTCTGAAGTCATGACATAGTTGACACGGCGTGCCTGGGACATCATTCCTGATGGTTGACAGGTCAGTCGCGACATGGTTGACACTTAGGGGGCGGAAACATTCTGGGGTGATGGTTGACACCTCAGTCGCGACATCGTTGGCACCTTCCGCTACCCCCGCGCGTCTGGTGCCGATGCGGGGATCAGTCGGGACATCGTTGACAAATGAACAGCCCGAACCGCAACCTTGCCATCGTCAAAGCCGTCCGTGATCAAGGTGAACCAGTCATCAAAGTCGCCAAACGCTTCGGCATCTCCCGCCAGCGCGTCTACAAGATTCTTGCCGAGTTCGACGCCGGCGGCGCAGAGGCCATCGCCCCGAAATCCCGCGCACCGCACACCCACCCAAATGCCGTGCCGGACAGCTTGCGCAACTACATCATCGACATGCGCAAAGAACTCACCAAAGCAGGACTCGACGCAGGCCCAGACACCATCGCCTTCCACCTAGACAGGCAGGGGCTTCGCACCCCGTCAACATCAACGATCCGCCGCATCATCACTGACGCCGGACTCGTCGACCCGCAACCACAAAAGAAACCACGCAGCTCCTACATCAGGTTTGAAGCCGCCATGCCCAACGAATGCTGGCAAGCCGACATCACCTACCTCTTCCTCATCGACGGCAGACGCGTAGAAGTCCTCGACTTCATCGACGACCACTCCCGCTACCTGCTATCAATCACCGCCCGGCCAGCATTTACAGGCCCAGCAGTCGCAGCAGAACTCCAACGCCTCATCGACACCTACGGCCCACCGGCATCCACGCTCACTGACAACGGGCTGGTGTTCACCGCCCGGTTAGCCGGACGAAAAGGCGGCCGCAACGCTTTTGAGAAAGTCCTCACCGACAACTGCATCCAACAGAAAAACGGCCGGCCAGGACACCCACAAACTCAAGGCAAAATCGAACGCTTCCACCAAACACTCAAACGCTGGATCAACGCCCAACCACCCGCCGAAACCATCCCCCACCTTCAACGACAACTCAACGAATTCGCCGCCTACTACAACACCGAACGCCCCCACAGATCACTTGGGCGGCGCACCCCACAACAGGCATACACAACAGGACCCAAGGCCGAACCCAACCACACCCCCGAAGAAGAATGGCGCGTCCGCAACGATGTCGTCGCCCCCAGCGGCAAAGTCACCATCCGCTACGCCGGCAGGCTCTACAGCCTAGGAATCGGACGCGCCTACTACGGCGAAGAAGTCCTGATGGTCATCACCGACAACCACATCACAACATCACTAAAAGAAACCGGCGAACCCATCGCCGAGCACTACATCGACACATCCCGCAATTACCAAAAAGCCTACTGGCGAAAAGGCCAACCCCCACTGACCTGAAAACCAAAACCGGCGCCTTGGAAAAATAAAAACCAAGACACCGGTTTGTCCACCATGTCGCGACTGATCTGTCAACGATGTCGCGACTGAGGACAAAACGTGCGCCCGGAGGGATTCGAACCCCCAACCTTCTGATCCGTAGTCAGATGCTCTATCCGTTGAGCTACGGGCGCGTGTTTTGCAACGAGATGTAACGGTACACCACGGTGAACAGCAGGCAAAATCGGCTGGTCGCAGAGCTGTCACAGCCCCAGAATCGATGTCGCGATGAGGAAGTAGATGACCAAGCCTGTGGCATCGCAGAACGTGGAGATGAAGGGGTTGGAAAACACCGCCGGATCAGCGCCGACGGTCTTCGCAATAATCGGCATCGCGCCGCCCACCGTCGCCGACATCGTGCAAATGGACAGCAGGGTCAGGCCGATCACCATCCCCATGTCCAATCCGTAAACAAGAGTGGCCAGGGAGAACCCGAGGGCGCCCAGCACGGCGCCGAGCAGGAGCCCCACCCGGACTTCGCGCCACATGACTTTGAGGATGTCTGCTTTGTGGACGTCGCCAAGCGCCAATGCCCTCGTCACTGTTGTCGCGGCTTGGTTGCCCGTATTTCCTCCCGTGCCGGTGAGCAGCGGGATGAACAAGGAGAGAACCACCGCCTGCTCCATCTTGGCCTCGAAGATGTCGAGGACCTGCACGGTGAGGATCGCGGAGACGGCCAACACGAGCAGCCACACAATGCGGGAGCGCACCAGTTTGGTCAGGGGCGTGGACAGGTACGGCTGCTTCAGCGATTCAGAACCGCCCTGGCGTGCGCTGTCCTCGGAATCCTCGCTCTCGACGATGTGCTGCGCCTCATCGAAGGTGAAGATGCCCACGAGCCGGTTGCCCGAATCCACCACCGGCAACGCGAGCAGCGCCAGCGGCAGGAACCAGCGGGCGGTCTCCTCGGCATTGGCGCCGGCCTCAGCAGAGGGAGTCACTTCGAGCAAGTCCGCGATCTGCGTGTCACCGTCCGCCAGGAACAACCGCCGCATCTTCACGATGCCGGTGAGCTGCCGGTCGCGGTCGATCACGGGGAGGGTGTACAGCGTTTCCAGGTCATCATGCTGCTCGCGAAGCAGCTCGCGCACCTCGTGCGCTGTCATCGTTCCGTAGATCTCGGGGATCTCCGGGGACATTACGCGGCCGACAGTCCCCTTCGCGTATCCGAGGACCGCGTGGGTGTTCTCCTTGTCCTTCTCATTCAGCTCTTTGAGCAGGCGTCCGGCGACGGGGCCGGGGAGCTCGTCGAGAAGCATGACGCGGTCCTCCGCACCCATTCCCTCGAAGAACTCGCCGACGCTCCCGCTGCCCAGCGCGTGCACCATGTCCGCCTGGTGGCGCGGGTCCAGCGCATCGAACACGACACCGGCGCGCTCGGGCGGAAGCAGGCGGAACAGCACCGCACCGCGCTTGGCGGGCAAATGCTCGATCAGTCGGATGATCTCGCTGAGCTCCGCCCTTTCAAGCAGACCGGAGATCTCCTCCGCACGGTCTGTGCGCATCCGCTTTTCGACGAGCCTTTCCAAATCCCGCAGAGCCTCACTCTGCTGCGTAGCGGGCATGGCGTCCTCTTTCTCTCGTCCCTGTGTGAGCTGCAATTCCCCTGCGAGATTAGTAGATCTGCCGACTCTTAGGGGCGGCCGGTCTCGTCTCGAGGCATGTAACAGTGCGGCAACGAACCTACCGCTTGATCGTTCAAGCGGTTGCTAAATGCGGAGAACTTTTTCTAGTTTCGGATAGCAAGCCAGTCAGTGAGAATAGCCAAACAAATACGAACTATTACGGCGACCTATTAAGGCGAAACGGAATAAAACATCACCCGCTTCCTTCACTCAACTGGAACGACGAAGACGAGGAAAGGATTTCCGAGATGCACGAAAAGAAGTTCACCACTTCTCTGCCCCTTGACGAGATCCCAACCCGTCTGGCCAGTCTGGACAAGTTCAAGCTCAAGGATTCCTCCTCCGACAAGCTGAGCGCCACCGTTGGCAGCGTGTTCAAGTTCAAGATGATCGGCGTGTACTTGAGCGATAACTACCAGGCGCCCATTGCTATCGAGGCGACTCGCGAAGGCGACTCCACCACCGTGACCCTGAGCTCCAACTCCCCCGACATGTTCGCCACTCCGAAAGCCCAGGAGTTCTTCGAACGCGATTACACACAGATCCAGCAGCTTCTCTCGGCGTAGACCGAAGCGCAGACCGAAGTGTGAACCAATGAGCAGCGAGATCAGCTTTCTCCGAGACGCCACCGTGGGCCACCACGGCAACGCACTGCTCGAAAACGTCGATCTAGTACTGCAACCAGGCACCGTCACGCGCCTCATCGGCGCGAACGGCACAGGGAAATCGACGCTCATCCAATCAGCGCTAGGGCTTTTACCCCTAGTTAGCGGTACGTGGACTTTCCCCCATCGACCCGGAACGGAGGGTTACCAGCGCGCCATCGGCTATTTGCCGAGCACGGTTACCGGCTACCCGAACTTGACCTTGGACAACTGGTTTTCCCTCATCGCTTCCGGTTACGGCATCCCGCGTGCGGAGGTGGACACTCTCTGGGATGACCTCGGCGGCCGTGGAAACCCCTCCAGCATCATCGAGAACTTATCGTCCGGGAACCGCAAGAAGAGCCTGTTCACGTCCGCGGTTGCTCTGCAGCGGGACGCAATTTTTCTCGATGAGCCATTTGAGGAGGTGGACCTTTACGGCCAGGAAATCATGGCCTCCAAGATCGCAGACCAGGTCGCCCGCGGTGCGGCCGTTCTCATCGTCTCGCACCGGTCCGTCGACCATCTCCTCCGCGTCGACACGACCGTGGAAATCAAGAACCATTCGCTGAAGACCGCTGCCGCCCCGGAGGCCCATGGCTGACCAGGCGCGCACAATCAATCTGCTCCGAAAGAGCTTCTTTCCGCGTGCGCTCACCGAGCGCATCATCCGGTGTGTGTTCCGGTTCGCCACCGTCACCGGGATTCTGTTGGCTGGGAACGCTCTCGAATGGGGCGGGAACGCCATCGGCTTTCTCGTCGGGTGGACAGGGTTACTCGCGTTGGAAGCATCCCAGTCGAGGGCTCTTTCTACCGGTGCCCTCACATCCTTCTGGCCGGGCAACCGCAACCACCGCATCCTCGCCGGAATGACCGCTGTGGAACTCCCCGCACTGGTACTGCTCGCCGCAATCGTGTTCATTGCTCGCCCGAGTCCGCTGCAGGTCGCGGTCGCAGTAGCGCTCCTCCTAGCCCAGAATGTCATCCTCGTGGTCATGGAGGCGCGCAAGGCCGACGGGAAAGCTTCATTCGAGCAGTTCGTGCGCGACGGCGGTGTCACGTGCATCATTCCCGTCGTGCTCGCGGCGATCGCCGTTCCTGTACACGATGCGGCACCGATGGAGAACATCGTCCAATCGGCGGGACTCGTCGCAGTCATCGGTAGCGAGATCGCTTTCGCTCGGCGTCTCAGCGGTTTCACGCCCGGGGTCTTTGTCCCCGACTATTTGCGCACGGAGGTGAGGCGCTTCGGGGGCCGCCAAGCACGATTCGTTTTCACCGGCGTGTTAGTCGCTGGGCTGCTCGCTGGTTTCGCCCCGATCATCGCCCTCGGCATCGCGGTCTCCCTGTTCATCGGGGCACACTTATTGCACAGCATTTTCTTCTTCGCCGGCTCAGTGCCCGGCCGTGTGGGCCTAGTCATGCTCTTCACAGTGGCTACTTCGGTGCTTTGCGGCACAGCGTTAGTCCTCGACAAGCATGTTCAGTTCACGCTCCCGATCTTTCTGGGGGGGCGCAGCCATCGTTGCGCTCAGCGCGTTCGCCGCGCACAGCAGGCTTGACGACGAACGCATCGCCCGCAACATGTAGACCCCCACAAAATTGGTGCGCCCGGAGGGATTCGAACCCCCAACCTTCTGATCCGTAGTCAGATGCTCTATCCGTTGAGCTACGGGCGCATGGCGGAGATGACAGGATTTGAACCTGCGGACCTCGTGAAAGGTCAACTCCTTAGCAGGGAGCCCCAATCGGCCACTCTGGCACATCTCCATAGCCTTGTTACACACTACCCACAACAGGGCAGCCGAACAAAAACTCACCGCACTGCTAACCGACGGGGCTGGGGACATAGACTAATGAGCCATGATTCGCCACGACCTCGACGCAATTCCCGCCTACGTTCCTGGCAAGACTGATCCGCATGCTTTGAAGCTGTCCTCGAATGAGGTCGCGGGTGCTCCCCTGCCCGCAGCTGCGGAGGCGATGGCGAAGGCAGCCATGCTGGGCAACCGGTATCCGGATATGGGCGCAGTTTCACTGCGCCGCGCCCTTGCCCGCCACTTGGGTGTCGAAGACGGGAATGTGGCTGTCGGCTGCGGCTCATCCGCGCTGTGCCAGCAACTCGCCCAGGCGACTTCCACCGTCGGGAACAACATCATCTTCCCGTGGCGCAGCTTCGAGGCGTACCCGATCTTCTGCCGCATCGCCGGTGCCGAGCCGCGCCCCGTCCCGCTCGTCGACGGCAACCACGACCTCGAGTGCATGCTTTCGCTTATCGACGCCTCCACCTCCCTGGTGTTCCTCTGCTCCCCCAACAACCCGACCGGCGCCGTCCTTTCCACCGCTGACTTCCGCGCCTTCATGGCCCGGGTTCCGGAGCATGTGACTGTGGCGCTCGATGAGGCTTATTTCGAGTTCAACCGCGACCCGGACGCTGTCAACGGCCAAGAGGTCTGGCGCGATTACCCCAACCTGCTCTGCCTGCGCACGTTCTCCAAGGCTTACGGGCTCGCCGGAGTGCGCGTCGGATACGCCTTCGGCAACGCCGAGCTCGTCGCTGCCGTGAACAAAGTCGGAGTGCCCTTCCAGGTCAGCGCTGTTGCGCAGGTTGGGGCCATCGCCTCCCTCGAGCACTCCGATGAACTGCTTGCGCGCGTGGAGGACACGATCGAGGTCCGCGACGAAGTGGCCGACAAGATCGGGGCGGCGCGCTCGCAGGCCAACTTCGTGTGGGTGCCTTTCGACGACCCCGAGCGCGCCCCTGCGATTGCCGACCGCCTAGCCCAGCACGGCGTTCTCGTCCGCGCATTCCCTGAGGGGCTCCGCATCACAGTCACCAACCGCGACGAAACTGACGAGCTCCTCTCTGCCTGGGATGCTCTGCAGGTCGCACAGGTTTCGGCCAATCATGCTCGTCGGTAAACCGAGCGTCCCGGCTCGAAATCACTAAGATTGCGGGCATGAAGCTGAATTATTCCCTCAACACTGGTTTCGCCTCGGGCGACGGCGCTCCGCCGACCCGGGACAACATCGACTCGTGGATCGCTTGGGCGCCCGTGCCCGCATCCGACCTGACTGCCGACACCACGCTCGGCACGACTTTTTTCTTGACGCCACGCGCGATTCCCCAGCTCAGCGAGGACACTGTCCTCTTGGGCGTTCCTGTGGGCGAAGCTGGCCTCGACATTGACGCATCGCTCGACCCGCAACAGCTCTCCTACACCGACGGCGCGGACGCGAAGGTGAGCACGTCCCGTCCAGTGGAGCTCGACGTGGTGCGCGTGGTCGCCGCGAAGACGGGTCCGGCTCGTCGACAAGCACAAAGCGCGCTTATCGACGTCCCCGGCGAGCGCCAGTTCCACATCATCCACGAGCTCTTTGAACAATAATCGGGCATATAATTGGAGTTAATTGCCCCATTTTTTCAATTTAAAGGAGATTATTCGTGCGTTTTGTCGTCGATGTCATCATGACCGCCCTCGCACTGTGGCTGGTCACTCTCGTCGTTCCCGGTGTTGAAGTCATGGGCGGTGTCGGCGCCTTCATCTGGGTGGCGCTGGTGTTCATGTTCGTCAACGCCTTCATCTCCCCGGTGGTGAACCTGATCAGCCTGCCACTGAAGATCCTCACCCTGGGCCTGTTCTCCCTGCTGGTGAACACCCTGCTGTTCTCCATCGTCGGCTGGATTTCCGACGGCCTGGGCAACGGCCTCCAGATCGACGGCTTCTGGGCGGCATTCTTCGGCGCGATCGTCATGGCGATCGCTTCCTGGATCGTCGAGGGAGTCTTCAAGGCGACCGGCCTGAGCGGCGACAAGACGAAGGCCTAACTTCACAGCAGCTCGAGCCCGCTTCCGGCACCACCGCCGGACACGACTGGCGCGTGCACTCACCGCCGCTTCCCTGGCGGTCGTTGCAATTGGCGGCGGTGTCGTCGGCGCGGGCATTCCCGCGGCGGAGGCAGCTCCCAACGGCAACATCGTCACCTTCGGAGACTCCTACACCTCCAACCCGGATGAGCTGCGCAATGCCGTGCGCAAGGTCCCCCATCCCGCAGGTGCAGGACTTCGTTTACGGAAATGGCCAGCCCAGCCGACACGGTTGCCTGCAGTCGCAGGACAACTGGCCGCGCCAGCTCGGCCGGATCACCGGCGTGCCTATCGACGACTTCTCCTGCACCGCCGACTCTTCCCACACCATCCCCACCAGAGTTAACTGGGCGATCGGCTCCGGCACGATCCACCGCGGCACGCGTGCCGTGGTCATCTCCGTGGGCATCAACGATTTCGGGCCTTACGGAATGGCGCGCGGCGCCGACCCGCTGAACCCGGGCAAGGTCCGCAGCGACTACGTGAACAACATCCGCACCGCCGTCAACAAGGCCCGCGCCGCGGCACCCGGTGCCAAGATCATCATCGCAGGCACCCTCTCCATTTCGGATCCGGGCCCGCTGAACACGCTGTGCTTCCTCAACGTCGTCCCCAACGCGCCCGCCGGCATCCCGATGCCACCCCTGCAGCAAGTGGAGAACCTCGCCCGCGACAACCAGCGCGCCGCAGCCGCGGCGACGGGCGCCACCTACGTGGAGATCAAAGACCCGTCACGGTCTCACAGTACCTGCGCGCCGGACCGGCAGCGCTGGGTTGCCGGAGTCGTCGACCCCGGTACTCCCCACCACATGTCGCTGCACCCGACGAGTGGCGGCTCGCGCTTCATGGCGGAGACGATCTCCCCCCCACGTGTAGCTCCACACATCGGGCTTGAACTGCGGAGACGGCGGGATTTGAACCCGCGGAGGTGTGACCCTCGCTGGTTTTCAAGACCAGTGCATTCGGCCGCTCTGCCACGTCTCCCCGTCGCAAAGCAATTGCGACTCACTCACCTTACAACACCGCCCACCGGGTCCCGCTAACGGCGGAATGCCCGCCTTTTACGCCAGTGACGCCACGACGCGGATGAGCTGCTCCACGTCAGCCTCCGTGTTGAAGGGCCCCAACCCCACGGTGACGGCGCCGCCAATTTCCTCGATGCCCATCTCGGTGAGCAGCGGTGTCGCCTCTTCAGGAGTGGTCAGGGTGGTGACGATGCCGTTATCGAAAAGCCGCTCGTACACCGTCGCCGCAGGCACGCCCCGCACCCCGAAGGTGAGCCGCGGAAGCCGTTCAGTGCTGGCCTCGGAGGCTGCCTCGCCAGTCACGCCGAGGATATGCACGGCCGGCAGGGTACCCAGGAAGGTGTACAAATCGTCGCGCAGGCCGTCCAGGTAGGCGGTCATCTGGTCCATCGACCTTGTCAGTCGGGCCCGGCGCGTGGTGCGGCCGCCCTGCTCCGGCACGAGGCTCGCCACGTGGTCCACCACCGCGGCGGCGCCGCCGGCGAGGCCCGGGGAGACGTCGAGAAGCAGCTTGTCCGCACCCGTCACGCGCGGGTCGCCGGACAGGGCCTCCATGCGCTTGAACATCGCGGTATCGCGGACCACCAACGCCGCGATCTGGGGGCCGCCCAGTGCACCGAGATCGAGGCCGACAACATCGGCGCCCCACTCATCGAAATCAATCGAGTGGTACGGCGCGTACGACGACGCATCTACCACGACCCAGGCGCGCGAGCGCTCCCTCACCTCATCGACGATCTGGGAAACAGGAGTCACTGTTCCGAGGAGGGAATGGGCGGCGGGGAGGGTGACGAGGCGGGTGGAGCCGTCGATAAGCTGCGTATATTGCCATGCAGGAAGCTCGCCCGTACCCAAATCCGCGTGCGCGCTACGGACCTCCGCCGGGGCACGGCGCACAGCCGCCGTCAACGCCGGCGCATCCAGCGCGCTCACGACAATCGACGAATCGTAGCGGAACAGCGGCTTCATGCCAGTGACCAGCGACGCGTACAGCACAGGAAGACTCGGGCCCAGCACCACGCGCTCCGCCGACGCCCCCACGAGATCCGCGACCGCATGGCGTGCCGACGCCACGAAAGTCTCCCCCTCCGGGCGCCCCAACGCCTGACGCGAATGCGACCCAGCATTGACCTCCGGGGCCGGCACCGCCGTGGCCATCCTGAACGACCGCGCCACCGCCGCAGAGACCCGCTCCGGCACCTGCGGACAATCATGCGCGTTCAAATACGTCCAGCCATCCGAAAGCGAGGTGTACAGCCCGCGCACGCTGGCCACATCGTAAGCCACGACGACGCTCCCTTCCGGACGAAATCACAGTGTGTGGCTATTGAACACCACCCACGCCACAAGCAACAAGTATGCCTGCACAATTTGGCCCGCGCAGGGCACTAGGGTGGTACAAGTGCAGGACAACGAACAGCTGCTTGCCGACGTCTCCCGCATGACCTCGGCGGCCCACGACCACACCCCCGCCTCCAAATCGACGACCCTCTCGGCGTCCGCCTCCGACCTCGCGCGCGGCTGGAACCAATACGAGCTCTGGCTCCAACTCGGCTGGCAGGACATCAAGCAGCGCTACCGCCGGTCGACGCTCGGACCGCTGTGGATCACCATCGCCACAGGTGTCATGTCCCTCGCCCTGGGCCTGCTGTACTCCATGCTGTTCCAGATCTCCGTGCGCGAATTCCTCCCCCACGTCACCGTGGGCTTCATCGTCTGGGGCTTCATCTCCGGCTGCATCAAGGACGGCGCGAACGTTTTCATCGAGAACGAAGGGCTGATCAAGCAGCTCCCCTCCGCCTTGTCCGTCCATGTGTACCGGCTGGTGTGGCGCCAACTGCTGTTCTTCGCCCACAACATGGTGATCTGGCTGATCCTCGTGCTGATGTTCCGGATTCCTCTCGGGTGGAACCTACTGCTATTCATTCCGGCGCTCGCCCTGATGGTCGTCAACGGCGTGTGGGTGACCATGCTCTTCGGCATCATCGCCACCCGCTTCCGCGACGTCGCTCCCCTGCTCGAAGCTCTGGTGCAGCTGCTCTTCTACGTCACCCCGATCGTCTGGACCACCAAAACCCTGCGCGAACAGGGCGGCGAAGTCGCCCAGCGCGCACGCATCGCCGAGCTCAATCCGCTCTACCACTACCTCGAAGTCGTCCGCGCCCCGCTCATCGGCGAGCCCGTGGCCGCTTACCACTGGGGCATCGTGCTGGTTGGAACTGTCATCGGTCTCTTCCTCGCCATGCTCGCCATGAAGCAGTGGCGCTTCCGCGTCCCCTACTGGGTTTAAGCTCGAGATCCGCAACAGGTGTAAAACAAGGAGTTCACCATGGTTTCCATTGACACCTACAACGCCTGCGTCGACTTCCCCATCTTCGACGCCAAGTCCCGCTCCCTGAAGAAAGCGGTGATGAGTTCCGCCGGCGGCGCCATCGGCAAAAACGATTCCAACACTGTCGTTGTGGAAGCGCTGAAGGACATCAACCTGCACCTGCGCGAAGGCGACCGCGTTGGGCTGGTCGGCCACAACGGTGCTGGCAAATCCACGCTGCTCCGCCTGCTCAGTGGAATTTACGAGCCCACCCGCGGCGTCGCCGATGTCCGCGGCCGCGTCGCCCCGGTGTTCGACCTCGGCGTCGGCATGGACCCGGAGATCTCCGGCTACGAGAACATCATCATCCGCGGACTCTTCCTCGGCCAGACCCGCAAACAGATGAAGGACAAGATGGACGAGATCGCCGAGTTCTCCGAGCTCGGCGACTACCTCTCCATGCCCCTGCGCACCTACT
The DNA here is from genome assembly GCF_030503595.1 of Corynebacterium sp. P4-C1. Lineage (NCBI taxonomy): Bacteria > Bacillati > Actinomycetota > Actinomycetes > Mycobacteriales > Corynebacteriaceae > Corynebacterium > Corynebacterium sp. P4-C1. The sequence continues at coordinate 1,629,948 of NZ_CP129966.1, forward strand.
CCACCGGCATGCGCGTCCGCCTCGCCCTCGGCGTGGTCACCTCCATCGAGCCCGAGATCCTCCTCCTCGACGAAGGCATCGGTGCCGTCGACGCCGCTTTCATGGCCAAAGCCCGCATCCGCCTCGCCGAGCTGGTCAAACGATCCGGCATCCTCGTATTTGCCAGCCACTCAAACGATTTTTTGGCCCAGCTCTGCAACACCGCCCTCTGGGTGGACAAGGGCGAGATCAAGCAAGCCGGTCTCGTCGACGAGGTGGTCGAAGCCTATGAAGGACCCGAAGCCGGTGACTATGTCCGCGACCTTCTCACCCGCTTCGACGAGGAGGAGAGCGCCCCGGACACCGGCGAGCTCGGCTGAATCGGGCGGAAAGGGCGACCATCGGAGGCGTCGATAAGCTAGGCGCTGGATCGTTCTTGAAAAAATCAACAGCTCCCCGTTTTCGTCGCCCACCCACAAACCTCCTACCTGGCGATTTATGATTCCCCAATTTTCGGGGTGTCGATTTTTTCAGGTGCGGATACGAATCAACTCGTCCAGGGCAACGCCCACCGACGCAAGGGTCTCCTTCCCCACCCTCAGCACCGTCCACCCCAAAACGGCCGCCTGCATGTTGATCCGCGAATCCCGATCCCGGCGGCTCCGGCGCAAATGATCCTCGCCGTCATACATGATCCCGATCTTGAGGCCGGACAAGGCGAGGTCGAATACCGTAACGATCTTCCCACCGCGTTCAAGCACCACCTGTTCTTCCAGATCGAGACCGTGAGTCCGACACACTGAGGAACATAAAAGGCGCATTTCGGTTTCTTTCGGTGAATCGGCACCATCACTCGAAAGCTTCAGCACCTGCCTCAACCACCTTTTCGCCAGTCGTTGCTTACCGCAGGACTCAATCTCACTGGGATCCAAGTTGAATCGCCGACGACACGCATCCACCAGCTGCACAGCGCGAACAGTTCGCGCATCCAAACCCGGAACGGGATGAATCTGCCATGCGTCGAAACCTCGCCGGACATGCTTCAATGCCTGGATCAAAGCATCGTAAGGAGGGGAAATCCGGATTGGCTGCCCGTGATAGCGGACGATCCAGACGCTCCGCTTCGGGTCTCTGAAAACCGACGGAGCGTAGACCGAACCCAGCTCAGTCTTGGCCACGGGCCCGTAGAGAGCGACGTCGCAGGCATCAACGAAATATCTAAGGCCGTACACCGCCAACGCGGACATTCCGCCTACCGAGTGGTCGGGCCGTTCGAGGGCCATCGCTACTGCGCGGGCTGCTGCCGGAACCCTGTAGACGATCTTCCGGGGATGAAAAAGGGAGTTCTTTCCCGCGAGTTCCAGCGGTCGAAGCACCGGATGAGTTGTGAAGAAGCGGCGCGAAACACGCGTTCCGACGCCATCGTCTCGCAACACCGTGTGCACTAGACCGCTGACATCCATGTTGTTGCGCAGCGTGACCGTCCTGTCCGGAGCTTTTCTCGGCTTCATGCCTAGTTAGACTGCGCAACCCGACCTGCGGTTCCGTGCCCTCGGCGCGGGTAGGCGGTAGATGAGGGGGCGCGTGGCAGAATGGTGCGCATGAATTCCCCCGCTTTCGTTCCCCGTGGCAGTTCCAGTTCTGATGCCGCCGTAACGCTGAATCCGCAGGGCACGACGACGGCCGCGGTGATCGTGACGCATAAGCGGGTGGAGCTGCTCCAGCACTCGTTGAAGCAGGTTGTTTCGCAGTCGCACCCGGTGGATTGGGTGATCGTGGTGGATAACGGCTGCGAATCTGAAGTACAGGACCTGGTCACCGAACTAGCAGGCGAAAAAGCCGTCTACCTCCCTTCCCGGACGAATCTCGGCGGCGCGGGCGGTTTCGCCTACGGGTTCCTGCATGCGCTCGCGTTGGGCGCGGACGCGATCTGGTGCGCGGATGACGACGGCCGCCCCGCAGACAAGAACGTTCTGGAAACGCTCTACACAGTCGCGCAACGGGAAGGCCTCGCGGAGGTCTCCCCGGTGGTGTGCAATATCGACGACCCGAACCGGCTCGCGTTCCCACTGCGGCAGGGACTGACGTGGCACCGGCGCCGCGACGAGTTGGAGGGGGAATTCCTGCCGCAGTACGCGAGCCTGTTCAACGGCGCGTTGATCAGCGCGAGGGCGATGGAGCGCATCGGCGTGCCGGATTACCGCCTGTTCATCCGCGGTGACGAAGTGGAGTACCACCGCAGGCTGGCCCAGTCGGGCATGAGGTACGGCACGGCGTTGACGACGGCGTACCTGCACCCGGATGGCTCGGCGGAGTTCTACCCGATCATGGGAGGCCGCGCGCACGCGCAATGGCCGGACAACGACACGAAGCGGTATTTCACGTACCGCAACCGCGGGTACATCATCAATCAGCGCGGGATGCAGAAGATGAAGCTGCAGGAACTGGTGCGCTTCGGCTGGTTCTTCCTTATCCAGCGCCGCAACCCGCGCGAGTTCAAGGAGTGGTTGAATCTGCTGCGCATGGGTGCAAACGAGAACTTCGAGCGCCCTAAGCGCAGCGGCTCACAGACCTAGCGCGGCGGCTCGTCGATGACGACGCGGGCGGGTTCGCGGAAGATGAGCACGCGCTGCAGCACGAAGTTTGTCACGGTGGCCACGCCCTGTGCGATCACGAAGGATACTGCGTCTTTCCACGGATCGACGAGGCCGAGGCTGCGCAGCGGGGCGTTGGTGACGGCGAAGAGCATCCACTGCACACCGAGGGTAGACGCGTAGAGGATGAACACGGCAAGCGCGCGTTTGCCAGTGATTTTCGCTTGGAAAGTGAACTTGGAGTTCAGCAGGTAGGCGACGAGGGTGCCGAGGCACCAGCCGAAAACTTTCGCCACGAGGCGGTCGTATCCGACGACGTGGGTGAGGGTGTACGTCAGCCCGAAGTCGAGGATGGCGCAGAAGACGCCGACTGCGAGGAACCGGACCAGCTGTTTCTTCGCGCTTGTGGGCCGAGTCGCTTCTACCTTGGTTGACACGCCGGATTACTTTACCCGAAGCAGTGCGCGATAAAGGTCAAGCTTATCGACGGCCGATTTCCCCCCAGCCCCATATCCCCCCACCGAAGCAAGACGCACCAGGGAACCGGCGCAGAGCTGCTCGATCTGGCAGGCGCGCAGAAGACTGCCGTCGGCGGCGGTCCAGCCGAGGGCCGCCATGGCGGATTCGGCAACGTCGTCGGTGGTTGCGGAGTCGACGAGGCAGGACAAGGCAAGCACGGTACACCAGAAGGCGTCGCGGGCTTGCTGGGTGCGCTCCCGCGGCAGGCTGTCCAGCACATCGGTCACGCCGGGGGCGAGTTCGGCAGGCCGGGCTAGGTCAAGGGCTTGCAGCAGCGGCAGGAAATCCATTGCCCGGGAGCGGGTGACCACATCCACCACGTCGGGGCGGACGCTGGCCATGACTGTCTCCACAGCGGACGGCCCGAGGAGCTGGGCGTTGATGGCGGCGACATCGAAAGGCTCGCCCGCGAAGTCGCCGGCACCGGCGACGCACAGGGCGCGCGGGGTGGCAGCGTCGCGCGGGTAGATGTCCATGAGGGTCAGAGTGAACTGCCACAGCCCCCAATGGAAGTACAGGACGTCGCCGGGGTTGCGCAGGTAGCCGCCGAGCGAGTCCGCGGCGTCGAGACGCCCGGAATCGCCGTGGTGCCTGGTGAAGCGACTCGGTGTCGGGATGTCCTCCGGCACCGCGAAGGCGGTGTGGATCGCGCGCTGGGCGTCCTCGAGAGAGCTGTCGGAGCTGAGGCCGATGTGGCGGAGGACCTCTTCGTCGGCAAGCCACGTGCAGCAGCGCACGAGCAACGTGCGGTTGCTGCGGGTGCCTCGGAGGCGGGCGCGAGCTGCATCGAGGTCGACGACAGACGCCACCTGCTGGCGGCTCTGCGGTCGGTACAACGTGCTCGGCATAGGCCCCACCCTAGTGGGGATCAGCGGGCGGTGGCGCGAGCCTGGGCCTCCGAGCCAGCGAAAATCAGGGCGCCAATGATGAGGCCGAGCAAGGTGTTGGGGCGCTTCACGCCGCGGCGGCTCAGGGCGCGGGCAAGCGCGTTCTGCACCGTAATGCCCAGGCGGGTGCCGCCGACGAGGACCGCAACAACGCCGAGTAGGATCCCCCACGTCTTCGCCGGTCCGGCAGCCTCGGGCGCGTCCTGGACGTGGGCGGTGAGATCGTTGCGCGGATCCTCGTCGAAGGCGTTGAAGACGGCGACTGTGCCACCGAACGCCGCAGCGATGGACACCCAGGCCGCCGCACGCCCCGGCGTCGACCGCACGTAGTCCGGAACCGAGATGAAGGCAACCGCGTACGCGGCTTGGATCAACCGGCCGCCGGTGGTGTTGTCGAGGGCGTTGTAGTCGATGCGGTCCTCCCCCGTCTGTTCCTGGACGGTCCCCGCTTTGGTGGTCTGCTCAGTCATGGCCACCAGAATACTGCTGAAACAACGGCCGTAGAATGGCCGGCATGGCTAATTCTGACGGCGCCCCGCACATTGCTGCCCAGCTCACCGACCTTCCGCTGGATGATTTCATGACCCGACTCGTCGCCCAGGAGCTGCCGCTTCTGGATAGCACGAGCCGCTCAATCGTCTACGAGGAGCTGCGCGCGTACAAGGAATCGGGGCAGCCGACGATCACCAGCCAGGAGGGGCTACCGGAGCGAATCCGCGAGATCATGGAGCTGTGATTCTTCTCGCTAATCAGACCCATTCGGGCATTTCAGGCCCGTCGGGACCCCAGCTCCGGGACTAGGCTGGCTCACAGTGCCCGGAGGAGGGCAACCGCAATCTATGGGATGGAAGAGATGGAACTTCACACCACTGCGAAATCGCTCTACGGCTGGGGCCGCACGGCTCCGTCCACCGCACACGTCCTGTCCACGCCGGATGTAGATGTGATCAAGGAAGCCGTCCGCCAGGTCGCCGAGGATAACGCGGCGTTGCCGGAAAGCCGCCGCCGCGGCATCATCGCCCGCGGCATGGGCCGCTCCTACGGCGACCCGGCGCAGAACGGCGGTGGCCTGGTCATCGATATCCAGGAACTGAACAAGATCCACGACATTGACCCTTCGACAGGCATTGTCGACGTGGACTCGGGCGTGACACTCGACCAGTTGATGAAGGCGGCGCTGCCGTACGGCCTGTGGGTTCCGGTGCTGCCTGGCACCCGCCAGGTGACCATCGGTGGCGCGATCGGGCCGGATATCCACGGCAAGAACCACCACTCCGCCGGCTCCTTCGGCAACCACGTCCTGTCGATGGAGCTGCTCGTCGCCGACGGCCGCGTGCTGCACCTAGAGCCGGAAGGATCCGCGGACGACCCAGACGGCTCGCTGTTCTGGGCGACGGTCGGCGGCATGGGCCTGACCGGCATCATCCTCCGGGCGCGCATCCAGATGACGTTCACGGAAACCGCCTACTTCATCTCCGACACGGTGCGCACGACGACCCTCGACGAGACGATCGAGGAGCACTCCCATGGCCAGGAGGAGGGCTACACCTACTCCTCGGCGTGGTTCGACGCGATTTCCGCGCCGCCGAAAACGGGCCGCTCAACCATTTCTCGCGGCTCCCTGGCCACCTTGGCCCAGCTGGAGGAGTTCGCGCCGAAGCTGGCCAAGAACCCGCTGAAATTCTCCGCCCCGCAGCTGATGACAGTGCCGGACATCTTCCCGTCCTGGACCATGAACAAGCTGTCGCTCATGGCCATCGGCGAGGCGTACTACATGATGGGTTCGCCCAGCCAGAACGATATTTTGAACCTGACGCAGTTCTACCAACCGCTGGACATGATCGCGGAGTGGAACCGCGGCTACGGCAAGGCCGGCTTCCTGCAGTACCAGTTCGTGGTGCCCACGGACGCGGTAGAGCCGTTCAAGCAGATCATCTACGACATCCAGTCGAGCGGCCACTACACCGCCCTGAACGTGTTCAAGCTGTTCGGCGAGGGCAACCGTGCTCCGCTGTCCTACCCGATGCGCGGTTGGAACGTGTGCGTGGACTTCCCGATCCGCAACGGCCTGCACTCCTTCCTGGACCGCCTGGACGAGCAGGTCATGGAGTTCGGCGGTCGCCTGTACCTGGCCAAGGAGTCCCGCACGTCCGCCGAGAAGTTCCACAAGATGTACCCGGAAATGGACAGCTGGCTCGAGACCCGCCGCGCCATTGACCCGACCGGTGTCTTCGCGTCCGATATGTCGCGCCGCCTTGAGCTCTCTTAGGTCGCTCAAGAGAAAAACGCTCACGAGATAACGAACTAAGAAAAGGGACAATCACAATGCTCAATGCAGTAGGACAGGCACAGAACATCCTTCTTCTCGGCGGCACCAGCGAGATCGGTCTCGCGATTGTCGACGAGCTCGTCTCCCGCGGCGGCTCCCCGACCGTCACGCTCGCGGCGCGCCAGAACAGCCCGCGTATCGACGCCGCCGTGGACGAGGTCACCAGCCACGGCGCCGGCGAGGTACGTGTGGTCGACTTCGACGCTTTCGACACCGCTTCCCACCCGGCAGTGATCGAGGAGGCCTTCGCGCACGGCGACGTGGACGTGGCCATCGTTGCCTTCGGCACCCTGGGCGACCAGGAGGAGCTGTGGCAGAACCAGGAGGCCGCCGTGGCCTCCGCACAGACGAACTTCACCGCCCCGGTGTCCGTGGGCGTGCTGCTGGGCCAGAAGCTCAAGGAGCAGGGCCACGGCACCATCATCGCCATGAGCTCCGTGGCGGGCATGAAGGTGCGCCGCTCCAACTTCGTCTACGGCGCCACCAAGGCGGGCATGGACGGCTTCTACACCCAGCTTGGCGAGGCCCTGCGCGGTTCCGGCGTGAAGGTCACCGTCGTCCGTCCGGGCCAGGTCCGCACGAAGATGACGCAGGGGCTGGATGAAGCGCCGTTGACCGTCGATAAGCAGGATGTCGCAAAGGCCGCTGTGGCCGCCGCACTCGAAGGCAAGCCGAACGTCTTCGTGCACAAGCTCTTCGGCCCGATCACGCTCGTGCTGCAGCACATCCCCGCACCGATCATGCGCCGCTTGAGCTTCTAATACCGGGAACTGCCCCGCGCTGTGGGACACTGTCAGGTATGACAGAGCACCTCACCGAGCAGCGCGAGCGGCAGGCAGGATCGACCATCGCGGAGCCCAAGCGGGTTTCCGCCTACGCACCCGACGCTTTGTCCTTGACAGGCGCCGCGGTGCGTTTCCTGTTTTCTCTCCTCGGCGGCGGCGTCTTTGCGCTGGCCTGCTGGTACGTGCTGCACTCCGTTCCGTTGGCGGCGTTCAACGTCTCCATGGTCACCCGTGCGCTGGCGACGGCGTGCTCCCTGCTGGTCGTCGTCGCCGTCGGCGCGCTGACCTGGTTGTGGCTTCGCGACGGCGACGGCCACCGCCCCCGTTGGCGCACCGTTCTGACCGAGGTGGTGTGCACCCTCGCCCCCGCCGGCCTCGTGATTTCCGCGCTGGGGATTCCGCTGGCGTCGACACGCCTGTACCTGGACGGCATCCAGGTCGACCAGGGCTTCCGCACTCAGTTCCTGACGCGCATGGCGGAGACCGCCACCAACCAGGACATGAACTACCTCGACTTGCCGTCGTTCTACCCGCTCGGGTGGTTCTGGCTCGGTGGGCGCGCGGCCAACCTGCTGGGGATGCCGGGCTGGGAGGTCTACCAGCCGTGGGCGTTGGTCTCCCTGGCCGCCGCCGGTGCCGCTCTCGTGCCGGTGTGGCGTAAGCTCGTCGGCTCCCTCCCGGTGGCCACCGCAATCGCCGTGGCCACCACCGCGATCTGCCTGGCCATGGTGCCGGACGAGCCGTACGCCGCGATTGTGGCCATGGGCTTCCCGGCTGCCGCGGTGACGGGTTACCGCGCGATGCGCGGCTCCTGGTCCGCCACCATCGTCCTGATGCTCTACCTGGGTGTGTCCGCCTGCTTCTACACCCTCTACACCGGCATCCTGGCGCTGACGATGACCATCTTCACCCTGACCGCTGTCCTCTCCGGCTCCCGCGGTAAGCCCTGGTGGGTGCCGGTGCGCCAGCTGGCCGTCATCGGCTTCGGCTCCATCGCCATCGCACTGGTGGCGTGGTGGCCGTACTTGAAGGGGCTGATCAACAGCCCGGAGGCGGTCCGCTCCACCGCCCAGCACTTCCTGCCCTCGGAGGGCACCACGATCCCGCTGCCGTTCTTCGCGCTCAGCGCTGTCGGCGCGCTGAGTTTGATCGGCTTGATCTACATCATCGTGCGCTTCCGTGAACCGGAGATCACCTACCTCGCCATGGCTGTGAGCATCTGCTACGCCTGGGTCTTCGGCTCCATGGTGATCTCGCTGGCGGGCACCACGTTGCTGGGCTTCCGCGTCGAGGTGCTCATTGCTCTGCTGCTTTCCACCGCGGGCATTTTCGCGCTCGCCGACCTGCGCCTCGTCGGGGTGGACCTGCTCTACCCGGACATGCTCGGAGAACGGGGCAACCGCGCTGTCACCGCTATCTTCGTGGTGCTGCTCGGCGCCGGTGCTCTGGCATACGTCCAGCAGATCCCGGACGAGAACGAGAGCTTCATCGACCAGGCGTACACCAGCACCGACGGCAGTGGCGAACGCGCGGACCTGCGCGAATCCGATGTGGGCCGCTACTACATCCAGATCAACGACTTCGTCCAGGAGCAGGGCTACAACCCGGCCGACACGGTAATGCTCACCGATGAGATCAACTTCATGGCCTACCACCCGTACCACGGGTTCAATGCCTTCACCAGCCACTACGCCAACCCGCTGGGCGAATTCGACGCGCGCAACGAGACGATCGCGGGCCTGGCGCGCGGCTCCTTCGGCGACTTGGCTGACCCGGGGGCGTTCACGGGGGCCGTCGATAAGATCAACGAGCGTTGGCGCGCACCCGATGTCTTCCTGCTGCGCGGCAGCGAGGACGACCCGGAGGAGCCGTGGAAGACGCACATCGCCCACGACATCTTCCCCAGCCAGCCGAACGTGCGCTACGAGGCCCTGTTCTTCAACCCGGAGGCCTTCGATTCCGCTGACTGGACGGTCGAGCAATTCGGCCCGTTCGTGGTGGTGGTCCGTAACAAGTGAGCAAGAAGCAGAAAGTAGAATCACCCGCCGTGAATAAGGTGACCAAGGTGGAGAAAATGAAGCACAGCACGCGGACGGACTCGCCCACGGAGGGCAGCACCCGCGTGGGAGCGGCTGCCTCGCAGCGCAGCCCGCGCACGCTGAACCTCACGGCGATGCTGTCGGGTGCGCTGGCTTTCCTGTTCTTCGTGCTCACCCCGCTGCTGCCGGTGAACCAGACCCAGTCGTCGTTCGACTGGCCGCAGGACGGCTCGCTGAATTCCGTGAACGCGCCGCTCATTTCGCTGGCGCCGGAATCGCTCGACCTGACGGTGCCGCTGAGCGTGACGGATTCACTCAATCCGGGCCAGACGAACGTGCTGTCCACGCTGCCGGAGGATTCGACGGAGGCGCTGGACCGCGGCCTTTTCATCACCGCGCCGCAGGACGGCGGACTGACGGTTTCCTCGCTCAACGAGGTCATTTTCGAGCTCACCCCCGCCGAGCTGGACAAGGCCCGCAAGGCTGACGACGCCGCGCTGCACGTGAGCGCGACGGGCGACGGTGTCACGGTCGAGGTCCCGGGCACGGACTTCGCGGAAGAGACCGAGGACGACATGCGTCCCCAGCTCACGGGCATCTACACCGAGCTTTCGGGGGACGCCGCGCAGACGCTTATCGACGCCGGCCTCAGCGCCCACGTCGAGATCAACTCCCGCTTCACTTCTTCACCGACGGCCGTGAAGTGGCTAGCCATGATCGCCGGCACGATCTCCGCCATCGTCGCGCTGTGGTCCCTGGCCCGCCTGGATCTTTTCGACGGCCGCCGCCTGCGCCCGCTGCGCCGGGAGTGGCGCTCCTTCAAGCCGCTCGACGGCGTTGTCGTCGGTCTGCTGTTGTTCTGGCACTTCTTCGGCGCGAACACCTCCGACGACGGCTTCCTGCTCACCATGGCGCGCGTGGCCAACGACTCGGACTACATGGCCAACTATTACCGCTGGTACGGCGTGCCCGAATCGCCGTTCGGCGCTCCGTTCTACAACGTGCTGTCACTGCTGGCGAAGGTGAGCACCGCCTCGGCGTGGATGCGCATTCCGACGCTGCTGTCCGGAATCGCCATCTGGTGGGTGCTCTCCCGCGAAATCCTGCCGCGGCTGGGCGAGGCCATCGCCAACCGCCGCGTCGCCTACTGGACGGCCGCGTTCATGTTCCTGGCGTTCTGGATGCCGTACGACAACGGCCTGCGCCCGGAGCCGATCATCGCCCTAGGCACGATCGTCACCTGGGCGTCCTTTGAGAGCGCGATTGCTTCACGCCGCCTGCTGCCCGCCGCGTTGGGCACTGTGTTCGCCGCCTTCACTCTGGCGTGCGGCCCGACCGGCCTGACGGCGGTGGGTGTGTTCCTGGTGTGCCTGCCGCAGCTGCTGCGCATTGTCCGTGAGCGTTCCGCCACCGCTCCCCCGGCGGCGTTCATCCTGCCGTTTTTGGGCTTGGGCTTCGCCGTGATGATTCCGGTCTTCCACGACCAGACCCTCGCCGCGGTCCTGGAGGCGACCTCCGTGCGCTCCGAGGTCGGTCCTGCCCTGGAGTGGTTCAACGAGTACGTCCGCTACACCACACTCTTCGAAGCGACCGTGGACGGCTCTATGACCCGCCGCTTCGCCATGTTCACCCTGCTGTTCTGCCTGGGCCTGGTGATGTGGAGCATGTCCCGCTTCGGCGGGGTGCAGGGCGCGGAGAAGGCGCCGACGAAGCGCCTGCTCGCAATTTTCGCGCTGTCGATGTTCTTCCTCATGTTCACCCCGACGAAGTGGACCCACCACTTCGGCATCTACGCCGGTCTGGCCGGTGCGGCGGCGGCGCTCGGCGCGGTGGTGCTGGCGCAGATCGCGTCCCGCTCCGCCCGCGCCCGCACCTTCTCCCTGGCGGCAGTTATGTTCCTGCTAGCCATCTCTCTGGCCGGTTGGAACGCGTGGTGGTACGTCTCCTCCTTCGCGGTTCCGTGGTGGGATAAGACGGTCCAGCTCAAGGGCATTCAGGCCAGCTCGGTCATGCTGCTGCTGACCCTGGTCACCGTTGTCGTCGGCGTGATCCAGACCTTGCGTTACGACCAGCGCCGCGCAGAAGCCGAGGAAGCGGGTCGAGTCCGCGAATTCGAGGCGGCCCAGGCCGCCGAGGGCTCCCGCTTCGCCAAGGTGATGACGGCACCCATCGCCGTCGCCTCCATCCTCATGGTCGCCTTCTCCTGCCTGACTTTTGCGAAGTCTTTCGTGGACCAGGCTCCCGCCTACTCCGTGGGCATGGGCAACATCCGCTCCCTGAAGGGCGACAAATGCCAGCTCAGCAGCGATGTGCTGCTGGAGACGGACACCAACGATTCTTTCCTCACCCCGGTCGACGGGGTGCCGCTGGGCCGTTCGCTCGAATCCGGCACCGTCCGCGGTTTCCACCCGGAGGGCGTGCCCGCCTACATCGATTCGGACAACGAGGGCTCCGCGAGCGTCGGCGCGATCGGCAGCGACCCGGCCGCCGCTTCTTCGGACACAGGCTCGAACGCCGGCACCGCGAACTCGGCGAACTCCGCGAACTCCGCCAACACCGGCGCGGCCAACAAGACCGACGCAGACGGCTCCACCGACAAGGCTGGCAAGGCTGGCGGCGGCGCGGCCGGCTCAACGGAGCAGGGCGAAGACGTCACCTCCGACACCGTCCAGTCCACGAGCCGCGCCGGCACGCAGGGCAACCGCTCCGAGGACCAGGTGGGCGTCAACGGCTCGACGGTGCGCCTGCCGTTCAATTTGGACTACAACCGCGTTCCCGTGCTGGGCACCTTCGATGAGGAAGCCCAGTCCTCCTCCGAGATCAAGACCGGCTGGTACGAGCTGCCGGAGTCCACAGAGGAGGCACCGTTGCTCGTCGCATCCGTCGCCGGCCGTATCGCCCACCACGACATCAACGGCGAGGAGAAGAAGGGCCAGACCCTCAAGCTCGAGTACGGCACCCGCAATTCGGGCGGCTCCGTCACCAATATCGGTGAGGTGGAGATGATGGATCCGGGCCCGAGCGTGAAGTGGCGCAACGTCCGCTACCCGATCTCGGACCTACCTGAGGGCGCCAACGTGGTGCGCCTGGTGGGCGAGGACATCAACCTCGACCCGTACGAGTGGATGGCGTTGACCCCGCTGCGCAACCCGAAATTGGAGCACATCACGGATGTCTTCGACGCGGACACCCCGGGCCTGCTGGACTGGCCGGTGGCGCTGCAGTTCCCGTGCAACCGCACGTTCAACCACTACGCGGGCGTGACGGAGATTCCGCAGTTCCGCATCGCTCCGGATGCCCCGGGCAAGGAGCAGCTGAGCGGTTTCCAGGACTTCCTGGGCGGCGGCGCGATGTCCACGTCGGAGGCCGTGAACTCCGCCTACGAGATGCCGGGCTACCTCGACAACGACTGGCACCGCGATTGGGGTTCGGCGTACCGCTACGTGCTGCGCACGAATTCGCTTGGCGACGCCCCCGCCCCCGCCCACATCAACCACGAGCAGATCACCCGCTCGGGCTGGTGGAAGTCGTCAGACATGAAGATCCGCAACCCCCACGAGGACGAGGAGTAGCGGGGCAGCTTCGCTCCTCCTCCACTTCACTACAGTGGGGTCCTATGAAGGACCTTTACCGACTTGTGAACGGACCGTGGCTGGAAAGCCACGTCATCCCCGACGACCGCGGAGTGGACGGCACGTTTCACGGCCTGCGCGACCGCGCTGAGGAGGATGTCCACGACCTAGTGAAGGACGGGCAAGGCCGCGCCAGCGACCTCTACGCCTCGTTCATGGACACCGGGGCGATCAACGCGGCAGGCCTCGCCCCTCTCGACGAGGACTTCGCGCTGTTGAGCGTCGCAGACATCGACGAGCTGGCGCACAACCTGGGCGTGCTCGACCGCCGCGGCGTCTCCGGCCCGCTGAGCTACTGGGTGGAGAAGGATTCGGAGGGCGACACGGCCGTCCCGTACCTCGTGCAGTCGGGCCTGGGCCTGCCGGACGAGGCGTATTACCGCGATCCGGCGCACGCGGAAACACTGGAGAAATACCGCGCCCACGTCGAACGCATGCTGGGCTTTTTGGATCCGTCGCGCCTGTTCGGCTTGAGCGCTGCCACCGCCGCGGAGCGCATCGTGGAAACGGAGAAGCAGATCGCACACAGCCACTGGGATGTCGTGGCCAGCCGCGATGCGGTGAAGACCTACAACCCGAAGCAGCTCAGCGACCTGCCGGACATCGTCCAAACGCTGCTGCGAGGCTCCGGGCTCGGCGACGGCCGCGTGATCGACATGATGCCGTCCTACACCGCCGACCTGGCCGGCATGCTCCGCGCCGAGACCCTGCCGGACTGGCAGCTGTGGGCGACATGGCACATCCTCATTTCCCGCGCCGGCGTGCTGCCAGAAGAGGTCGGCGCCGCGAATTTCGAGTTTTACGGCACCGCACTGTCGGGCGCGACCCAGCAGCGCGACCGCTGGAAGCGCGGCATCGCGCTGGCGGAGTCGCTGGTGGGGGAAGACATGGGCAAGGACTTCGTCGATAAGCACTTCTCCCCGCAGGCCAAGGACGAAATGCTGAAGCTCGTCGACTACCTTGTCGCCGCCTACCGCGAGCGCATCAGCACGCTGGCCTGGATGTCGCCGGCCACCCGCGAACGCGCGCTGGAAAAGCTGTCGCAGTTCCGCGCGAAGATCGGCTACCCGGATTCCTGGCGCTCCTACGACGGCCTCGACTTCTCCCGCGACGGTGCCGACCTCGTGGCCAACGTGCGCGCCGGCGCGGAATTCGAGCACGATTACCAGGTGGCCAAGATCGGCAAGCCCGCTGACCGCGACGAGTGGGTGACCACCCCGCAGACCGTCAACGCGTTCTACAACCCGGTGGTCAACGACATCACATTCCCCGCCGCGATCCTGCGCCCGCCGTTCTTCGACATTGACGCCGACCCGGCCGAGAATTTCGGTGCGATCGGTGCCGTCATCGGCCACGAGATCGGTCACGGCTTCGACGACCAAGGCTCGCGTTACGACGGTGCCGGCAACCTCAACTCCTGGTGGACCGACGAGGACCGCGCCCGCTTCGAGGAACTGACCAGCAAGCTCGTCGAGCAGTACAGCGGCCTCGTCCCGCACGTCCTCGAGGGGAACGACACCAAGGGCGTCAACGGCGAATTCACCCTCGGCGAGAACATCGGCGACCTGGGCGGGCTCGGCATCGCCGTGGTCGCGTACAAGAACTACCTCAAAGACCAGCAGCTTGACGACGGCCCGGCCCTCCCCTTCGACACTGACGGCGCCTCCCCGGAACTCGACGGGAAGGAATTCACCGGCCTGCAGCGCCTGTTTTTGTCCTGGTCGCGCATCTGGCGCACTGCCATCCGCCCCGAGATGGCCGAGCAGTACCTGGCCATCGACCCGCATTCACCCGCCGAATTCCGCTGCAACGTCATCGCCGGAAACGTTTCCGAGTTCTACGAGGCGTTCCCCGAGGTCGACGAGGATTCCGAGATGTGGGTCGCCCCGGAGGACCGTGTGGTGATCTGGTGATAAATCCCCGAAGCGAATCCCCGGCCAGCGGCTTCAGCGCCGCGCAGGAGCGCATGCGCCACGTCCCGGAGCCGTTGCAACCCGACGCTCCCCTCCCCCAGGGTGAGGTGGGTGCGGTCTACCCCGTCAACGAGCAGCACCTCGAGGACTTCCAGGTCGGCGGGGTGGAGCGCTCCCTCCCGCCCGCGGAGCAGTTGGCGCAGCTGGTCTCCTATATGGAGTCCAGCTACCCCCTGCCCGGCAGTACCCGCGCCGGCATTGGCGCCGACAGCACCGGTGCCGACACCGATGCCGTGGACCGGTACCTCGCCGCCTTGCCGGACCGCCTCACCCACGCGGCGATGCTGATGCTCGGCTCGGGCCTGGACCACACGATGCCCGGTGTCGCCTATGGCATGGACGTGGATGCGCGCGACCTGCCCGATCTCGGTGCCCGCGTGTTCGTTCCCGCGGGTTCCGCGCAGCCGGCGGGCCGGTGGGCGGTGGCCCTGCATCCGGGTTTCGGCCCCCGTGCGGTGGAGCATTACTGGCGCCCCCTGGTGGCGGCGGTGGCGCAACTGTCCGGCACGACGATCGTCGACCTGAACGACACCTGCGGATCGGGTGCCCGCGGCACCCTCAACGAGGCGTTCGAGTACATCGCGGCGCAGAATCCGTCTGATGCGCGGGTAACGGTCTGGGCCGCGGGCGGTGGCGCAGCCCTGCTCGCTGAACAGCACCCGGCAGACTCGGTGGTGCTCACCTTCCCCGTCTCCGGGCCGCCGGCTGGACCGGGCGGGAAACCGGTGCAGGTCCGCACCACCGGTGACTACGCCGTCGCCCAGGCGGGGCCGGGAATCATCGCCACTCCGGAGGAGTACCGGCGGATCGTCCGCGACATCGCGGATGACCTGCGCGCTTAAGCCGGGGGTTACCGCTCCACGAGCGGCGGGTCGATGGTGTGGAGGCCCCAGAGCGCCCCGTCGGACATCCAGATGGTCAAGGCGTCGGCGCCGTTGGCTGCGTCGAGCGCGTCCACGGTGTCGCGGTCAACGCTGAACGACAAGGTGGTCCGTTCGGATTGGTCGATCCACTTGTGCACGTCGTCGGTGTGCTCGTCGATATCCCCGTAGCTCATGGCGGCGGCGACCCAGTCCGGACCGAATGTGACTGACCCGGAGGCGGACTCGCGGTCGTCGGCCCAGCCGAATTTCGAGCCGACCGCCCCGTCGAGCTGGTCGGTGCCGAAATCCTGCTTCATCCCGTCCTCCGCGTACAAGGCATGGTTGGCCATGCCGCGGATGAGGGGCTCGGCGACGGGGTCGTCGATGATCTCCATGACGAATTTCGCCAAGTCGTACGGCGTCGTGCCGGACTTTCCCCAGTAGCCGCTGCTGTAGGTGCCCTCGAGACCGAATTCCTCGGCGACCTTGTTGATCGCGTCCGGGTACTCCTCATCCAGCTCAACGGCGAGCTCATCATCGGACACGCGGACCATGCGCAGCACTTTGCCTTGTTCCTGCGGGGTTCCGTGCGCGAGCACGTAATAGCCCAGGTACAGCTTCGCCAGGGACAGCGCCGGGCGAGTCTCCCGGGCATTCGGCGAACCCGTCCAGTGACCGTCGGCGTGGTAGACGGCCAGGTCAGTGCGCTCGCCGGGGTCGCCGGGAATGACGTCGACCGCGTCGGCCTGTGGCGCATTGAGTGCATTGAGCGCAGTGAGCAGGCCCGCGGTCACCGTGGCGGCGGCGAGGAATCTTTTCACAACAGCACATTATGCACTGGTCCACGCACACTGCGGAATCTGTGCGGGCCACGGACAGGAAGACTAGAGGTGCAGGATCGAATCGCCTTCGTCCAGCGTCTCCTCGTCGACGGGTTCGTCGACCTCACACAGCGTCACCACGGCGCCAGTGGAGTCCACGGCGGTGAGCAGCAGGCCGAACGGGGAATTCTCCGGGCCGCGCAGCACCTCGCCGCCGAATTCCTCGATACGGCTGCGGGTCTGAGCGATATTGGCCACGCCCAGGTAGGAGCGCCAGAAGCTCGGCACGTCCGCGGGAATCTGCTCCCGCGCATCCCAGATGCCGGCGAACGCAGCACCGTCCTGCATGGCCAAAAGGTAGCCGTCGTTTTCCACGATGTCCCAGTTGAACAAGTCTCCGTAGAAAGCAGCGAGCTTATCGACGTCCCCCGTGCACGTGTATTCGTGCCACACCGGTGTCCCCGGCTCCCCGGCCGCGACGAAGGAATCCTCCCCCTCGGGCTCGTACAGGCCGAACCAGCCGCCGGCACTGTCGGCGCACAGCGCCATCGTTCCCAAGGAGACGCGCTGCGGTTCCGCCAGGACGCGCCCGCCGAGCTCCGCGACGCGCGCGGCGTCCCGCGCAATGTCCGTAGACAGGAAGTACGTCACCCACGCATCCGGCATCGCGGCGCCGTCGCCGTCGCTGGAGTCGGCCTGCGGCACCATCCCGGCCACCGGCATTCCCTGCAGGCGGGCGATCCGGTAGTCGCCCTCTTCGACATCCCAGCCAAGGATCCGGGAGTAGAAATACGCCGACTTCCTCGTCTCGGAGGTCAGAAGGTCGATCCAGTACGGCATGCCCTCACGGGCTTCGAATGCGGGCATGGCTTAGAGGTTCCTCCACTTCTCCGGGTCGAAGTCGTCGTTGGCGGTGCGCTCGTCGAAATAATCGTCCCCGCTGTCCCCGCTGTTCCCGCCGTCGGCCAACACGGTGGCGGACAGGGAGGCGGAGGGGATGGAGACTACGTCGCCGTCGACAAGCTCGTAGCCCCGGGAGGTGACTACCTCGCCGTTGACGTCGACCTCGCCCGAAGAAATGAGCTCTTTGGCGTGGCCGCCGGATTCCGCAAGATTCGCGAGTTTGAGGAACTGGCCGAGCTTGATGCTCCCGCCCGTGATGCTTACATCCATGCCTCTATGTAAGCAGCCCGGTGTTAATCCAGCCGAACCGCGGTGCCCGTCGCGGCGACGAGCATCATCGAACCGTCCGCACCCATCGGCGAATAGTCCAGCTCAACGCCCACGACCGCGTCCGCGCCGATCTGGCGGGCGCGCTCCCACAGCTCGTTGAGCGCGCTGTCGCGGGCCTGGATGAGCTCCTGCTCCCAAGAACTCGCGCGGCCGCCCACCATGTTGCGGAAACCTGCGCCGATGTCCTTGAACATGTTCATGCCAGTGATCGTTTCGCCGCCGATGATGCGCATGTACTCGATGATTTCCCGGTCTTCGACTGTCTGCGTAGTAGTGAGGATCATGAAAGCGATTTTAACGTGGCTGCCCGGCCGCAGCCGGGGTTCAAAGCAGGCTCGTAGCGCCCTCAACGATCATCCACACCGCCAGCGCGATGAAGATCAGGCCCGTGGCGATGTCCACCACGTGTCCGTGCCGGTCGAGGAACCCAGCGAGTTTATCCACCAGCAGCGCAACACCCACGAACCACGCGAACCCGATGACCACCAGGGTGAGCAGGATGACCAGCATCCATTCCCAGCCCATGCCGGGCCGCACGAATTGCGCGAAGACCGCCCCGAAGAAGAGCACCGCCTTGGGGTTGGACAAGTTCGTGGCCACACCGGTGCTGAACGCCTTGCGTGTCGACGGCCCCGCCCCCGCCCCCGCTGCCTGGCCGGCGCCGTCCCCGCCAGCGGTTTCCGGCGGGCCCGGGTTTTCGCTGGCAGCCAGCCCGGCGCGGATGGCGCCGATGCCCATCCACAGCAGGTAGGCGCCACCGAGGAGCTGCAGGACAGCGAGGATTTCGGGGACGGATTGAATGAGCGAGCTCAAGCCGAGCAGCGATGCCGCGATCCAGAAGGTGTTGCCCACCATGATGCCCACGGCGCACGCCACGCCCACCGCGCGCGACTTCACGCCCAGCCGGGCGATCTGCACGACATCGGGACCGGGGCTGGCGATCGCGGCAACCCAGATGCCTGCAAGGGCGAGGAGGGTGCCGGTGGTCATCAGCGTTCAGCTTGGTCGCGCGGCATGATGTTCATCGTGTCGATGTTGACGTGCGTCGGCAGCGACGCCACCCACCGGATCGCCTCGGCGATGTCCTCGGCGGTGAGGTTGAGCTTGCCGTCGTAAACTTCCGCGGCACGGGCCGTGTCGCCGAAACGGTTGAAAGCGAAGTCGGTCTTCACGCGGCCCGGGTCGATCTCGGTGATGCGGATGGGGGCGTCGACCTCCTCCCGCCGGAACGCTCGCGTGAGGGCGCGCAGCCCGAATTTGGCCGCGTTGTAGCCGGAACCGCCGACGTAGGCGTCCCAGCCGGCGACAGAGCCGATGTTGATGACCAGGCCTTCCGCCGCGACAATCGCCGGGTACAGCGCCTTGGTCACGCGCACGGTGCCCAGCACATTCGTCTGATACATCCAGTCCCAATCCTCCGGCTTGGCCTCACGCAGCGGGTCAAGCCCGCGCGCACCGCCCGCGTTATTCACCAGGACATCAACGCGCTCAAGTACGCTCGCAAGCTTCTCGACGCTCCCCTCATCCGTCACATCCAACTCCACCCCCACTCCGCCGATCTCTGCGGCGATGTCATCGCACAGCTCCTTACGGCGCGCGCAGACATAGACGGTGTACCCGTCTTTAGCTAGGGCCCTGGCCGCGGCCTCCCCGATGCCTGCTGATCCGCCGGTGACTACCGCAATCTTCTTCTCGCTCATGTGGTGCAGTGTAGGCGTGCCCCTCGGCGGGCACTGGTTTTTAACGCGTACCCTTGCGCATATGGCCACGCTTGATGATGCGACAGAACACCCCAACCTCGCCGACCTCCGCGCCTCCCGCTGGTACAAGCCGGATTCCGACGAGCTGGAAACTGTCCGCCACGCCGCGTGGGAGCGCATCCGCGAACTGAATTCTTTAGGCAATTTGAATTCTGAGCGTGCGGAAGAGCTCTTGAAAGGCATCCTCGCCCCTGGTTCCGCCATCCCTGAAGTTTTCGCACCGCTACAGGTCGAATTCGGTGCGCACACCACCTTTGGCGAAGGGTGCTTCATCAACTACAACTGCGTCATTCTCGACGTCGCCGAGGTGACAGTGGGCAAGCGCACCCTGTTCGGGCCGGCGTGCCAGCTCATCACCGTCGAGCACCCGGTCAACGATGCCGCCGCGCGTGCCGACGGCTGGGAGCGCGGCCGGCCCATCACCATCGGCGACGACTGCTGGTTCGGCGCCGGCGCCATGGTCATGCCTGGCGTGACCATTGGTGACCGCTGCGTCATCGCCGCCGGAGCGGTGGTGGCCAAGGACGTGCCCGGCGACAGTCTCGTCGGCGGTGTGCCGGCGAAGCTGATCCGCCAACTGAACCAGCCGGGCGAGCCGAACTAGCTCCCGATCTCCGCGGGAGGCACCACGGGTAGATTTGTCTGCGATGTTCGACCTTTCCACCATTGGCGCCGACCTCCCCGTCGCGGACGTGATCGGGGACCTCCCGGTGCGCGGACCGCTCGTCGTGGAGGCGCCGCCGGGCACGGGCAAGACGACGTTGCTGCCGCCGGCGATCAACAACCTCACCGCAGACAACGGCGTCACGCTCGTCACCGCACCCAGGCGTGTCGCGGTGCGTGCCGCGGCGCGCAGGCTCGCGCTTCTCGACGCCTCCCCGCTAGGCGACCGCGTCGGCTACTCCATCCGCGGCGAGCACAAGGACGGCTCGCTGGTGCAGTTCGTCACTCCCGGTGTTTTGTTGAACCGCCTGCTCAAAGACCCGGAGCTGACCGGAGTGGGCGCGGTGATGATCGACGAGGTCCACGAGCGGCAGCTGGACACCGACCTGGTGTTGGCGATGGTGATGGAAGTGGCGTTTCTGCGGGACGACCTCTACTTGGCCGCCATGTCGGCGACCCTCGACGCCCAGGCACTGGCCGGCCACATGGACGCGCAAGTCCTGTCGACCGAGGCGGTCACCCACCCGCTGGATGTGAACTACCATCCGCACCCCGGCCGCGCGGAGGGATCGCGGGAGTTCTACCGCCACGTCGCTGAGCTGGCCGCGACACCGCCCGCGCACGACGGCCGCACACTGGTCTTCGTCCCCGGCGCACGTGAGGTGGACATGGTGTGCGCGCAGCTGCCCAGCGCGGCTCCGCTCCACGGGCGGCTCACCAACGCCGAGCAAGATGAGGCGCTCAACGGTGACGCGGAGGTCGTCGTGGCCACCTCCATCGCCGAATCCTCGATCACCGTCCCGGGTGTCCACCGCGTCGTCGATGCCGGTTTGTCCCGCGTGCCGCGCCGCGACGCCGCCCGCGCAATGACGGGCCTGGTCACGGTCTCGAGTGCGAAGACGAGCGCCGACCAGCGTGCGGGCCGTGCCGGCCGTCTCGGTCCGGGCGAGGTGCTGCGCGCCTACTCCCAGTCCGACTACCAGCATTTCGCCGCCGACATCGCCCCGGAGATCACCACCGCGGACCTCACCTCGGCCGCGCTCACCATCGCAGCCTGGGGGTCTCCCGACCTGCCGCTTCTCACTCAGCCGCCCGCCGGCGCGCTCGCCGACGCCCGCCGCACCCTCCACGCCCTGGGCGCCCTCACCTCGCCTGACGGAGACGGAACGGTCACCGGGCTGGGCGAGAGTCTCGCCGCGATGCCCCTCGATCCGCGTCTCGGCGCCGCGCTGCTCGCACACGGCTCCGGGGCCGCCCGCACCGTCGCGGCGCTCGCCGAGGGCATGAGCGGCGACCTCGCCCGCGCGCGGGCACCCCGCAAACAGGTCGACCGGTTCGCCAGCATGGTGCCCGCCACCGGCGACGTACCGGCCGGCGAGGTCATCGCCACCGCCTACCCGGAATGGGTGGGCAAACACCTCGGCGAGCGCGAATACCTGCTGGCCAGCGGCACCCGCGCACGCCTCGACTCCACGATCCCGCCCGCCGAGTGGATCGCCGCCGCCGAAATCCAGCTCACCAGCTCCGGCGCCATCATCCGCGCCGCCGCCGGCACGGATTTTCCCGGGCACCGCGTCAAGGAAACCACTGCGGCCTCGCTTGTTGACGGCCGCCTCCGCTCCCGCCTCACCACCTCCATCGGCGCCATCGAGTTGACCTCCACCCCCATCAAGCTCTCCCCCGCCGAGGCTCAGGAAGCTCTTTCCGGTTTCCGCTTCGACTTCGGCGCCATCCCTTTGGGCGAGAAAGCGCAGCGTCTCAAAGACAGGATCGACTTCCTGCGCGCACGGCACGGGGATCCGTGGCCCGACATCGACAGCGGCGACTATGCGCCGGAGGTTGGGGAGCTGGCGCGGGGGGCGTCGATAAGCAAGCTCGACTTCTACGCCGCGATGATGCGGCAACTCCCCTGGCCCGAAGCCGCCGACATGGACACACTCGCACCCGAGCGCCTCGAGGTACCCAGCGGCTCCCACCCCCGCGTGGATTATTCGACCGGGCGGCCCATCGTGCGCGTCAAGCTCCAGGAATGCTTCGGCCTCGCCGCATCCCCCGAGGTCAGCGGTGTGCGCGTGCTGTTCCACCTGCTGTCGCCCGCCGGCCGCGAGCTCGCCGTCACCGACGACCTGGCCAGTTTCTGGAGCGGGCCCTACGCCGACGTCCGCAAAGAAATGCGCGGCCGCTACCCCAAGCACCCCTGGCCCAAAGACCCCTGGAGCGCGCAAGCGACCGCGAAAACCAAGAACCGGATGTGACTCCATTATTAACAAAGGCTGGGAAACTCCCAGTAAGTTAGACCTTTATGAGCACAGCCCAAAGCCAACGCACCCACTCGGTGACCATCTGGACTCTCGTGTCCCTGATCATCGGCTCCACAGTCGGATCCGGCATCTTCGCCCTGCCGCAGAACATCGCGT